>URJQ01000121.1 GCA_900548195.1 uncultured Prevotella sp. | reverse complement strand
CTGCATCACAATAGAGCATAGCTATTATAAAAATAATTCTGATCACCTACTTAAAATGAGGAATGTGATTTGTCCAACAAGCCGACAAATCACCTTCCTTCATTTACTTATGCAAAATAAACACTAATGAAACGCTTTCAGAATAGAGTAGCACAAAGCAGATTCTCACTGGCTTTAGCATCATTATTCGGTGCTTTAGTATGGCTGGCGGCAGGCTTAATCTCACGCAATATGTGGATTCCATTCCTGCTCATGGCACTCTCTACCTATCTGATGGCTGAGATAAACAATCGCAATGCGCTAATCAGAGTGAGGACAAACATGGTCTCAAGCGCATTTCTCCTGCTCTCGCTGATGGGAATAGGTCAGAATTTCGGAGCGGAAGAAGCGTTTGTTCAACTCTGTTTCGTCGGTTTCCTGTTGGCTATTTTCCATACTTATCAGAATAAGTTTGCAGTAGCTTACATCTTCTATGCCTTCCTTCTCATCAGCATTTCCAGCCTTGCTTTCGTGCAGATGCTATGGTTTGTCCCTCTGTTGGCTTGCCTTCTCTCGCGTCCGCTCTATGCTTTGTCTTGGAAAGGAATTAGCGCCGTAGTGCTCGCCACAGTGCTTCCATATTGGATAGTCGCCCCATACCTTGTATATATGGGAGACATAGAGCCGCTAATCGACCACTTTGACGACCTGATAGATACGGAATCAATTTTCGATTACTCGCATATCACGGTGGGAATGCTCACAGAGTATGTCATCCTCGTCATTTTTGCAGGAATAGGATGGATACATTTCATCCGGACATCGTATAAGGACAAGATTCGCACAAGGATGTTCCTCAATGCTTTTGTGGCGATTTCCATTATTCTGATGATAGTAATCCCTGCCGCTCCACTGTTTGCAGAAAGTCTGTTGCCAGTGCTGATAGTCAGCGTAAGTCCGCTTGTGGCGCATTTTATCACGCTTACCGAGACGCGATTGTCAAATATCACGTTCATCATAATGCTCATATTGGTGATTTCTGTGACTATAATCGGAGTGTCAACCGACTGGCTTCAGACGCCATTAGGGCTTGACAGAATCCATATAGTAATAGAATAGAAAAAAGGAAAGGGCGCTTTTGCACAGCGAAACGACATTCCTCAATTTAGCAAAAACGTGCCAGAACAAAATCATCTGGCGCTAATAATTAAGGTAAAAGGTGCTGAAACAAGAGTGATACAGCACTTGTAAAATAGGAAAAATGTGCTGAAAGAAAAACTCTTCGGCGCTGATAAAATAAAAACAAATACGACTTCGTCATATAATTATGCTCGATTTACTCGTAGATTATGGTCCTATAGGCATGCTGATAGCCTCTTTCATAGCGGGCAGCGTATTCCCATTCTCAAGCGAAGCAGTGATGCTTGCAATGCTTGCCGCGGGTGTTGACACTTGGGAACTCGTCATTACAGCATCCATAGGCAATGTCGCCGGCTCGATGTTCAATTACGGCGTAGGCAGACTTGGACGTCTCGACTGGATAGAAAAGTATCTCCACGTGAAGAAAGAAAGCCTCGACAGAGCGCAAAGATTCATGGGAGGACACGGAGCATGGATGGGTTTCTTCGCTTTCCTGCCTATTCTTGGCAGTGCGATAAGCATCCTCCTCGGTCTTATGCGAGCCAATATCATCATCACGCTCATAAGCATCACGCTCGGAAAAGTGATGAGGTATCTGATTATCGCTTGGCCTTTCATGTAGGAAAAACATAGCCTGCATGAAGCATTGGAATAGAAATAAGACAATAACATCATAATAAATTTCAACCAAATGAAACAGTACAGATTGATAGACAATGTACTCGGATGGGTCGCTTTCTTCATCGCGGCTTTCGTATATTGCTCTACCATTGAACCGACAGCTTCCTTCTGGGACTGTCCTGAATTTATTACTACTGGCTACAAACTTGAAGTAGGACACCCACCTGGCGCACCTTTCTTCATGCTTACCGCCAATCTCTTCTCTCATTTTGCCAGCGATCCTTCTGACGTAGCTCGCATGGTGAACACTATGAGCGCACTTCTCTCTGCCACATGTATCCTGTTCCTCTTCTGGACCATCACGCATCTGGTGCGCCGTCTCCTCATAGATTCATGGGAAGAGTTTACACCTGTCAAGACAATAGCCATCGAGGCATCAGGTATGGTCGGCGCTCTCATCTACACTTTCAGCGACACCTTCTGGTTCTCTGCTGTCGAAGGTGAGGTGTATGCTTACTCCAGTGCCTTCACTGCCGTAGTGTTCTGGCTGATATTGAAATGGGAAGACCATGCAGATGAGCCACATTCAGACCGCTGGCTCGTGCTTATCGCCTATATGACAGGCTTGTCTATCGGCGTTCACCTGCTCAATCTGCTCTGTATTCCAGCCATCGTGCTCGTATTCTATTATAAGAAATATCCGAATGCAGACCTCAAAGGCTCCCTTGCAGCACTCTTAGTCAGCGTCATTATCGTTGCTGCGGTGCTCTATGGCGTCGTTCCTGGTATTATCACCGTGGGCGGATGGTTTGAGTGGTTCTTCGTCAATGACCTCGGAATGCCATTCAATACTGGTGAGATAGTATATATCTTCCTCCTCATTGCCATTGTGGTTTGGGCTATTTATGAGAGTTATGTCGATAAGAGCGCTAAGCGTGTCAACATCTCTTTCCTCCTTTCCATCGCAATGCTGGGTATTCCATTCTATGGATTTGGATGGAAAGCATTCTTCACAGGCGTGGTGGTACTTGCAATATTGTACTTCCTTCTCCGGCTCAAGAATAAGAAGACAAAGGCTTATTACGTCACTTCAAGAATCAAGAATACAGCCCTTACATGTATGCTCATGCTCATGATAGGCTATTCTTCCTATGCTCTTATCGTAGTACGTTCCGCTGCCAACCCACCGATGGACCAGAATTCACCGGAGGATATCTTCACTCTTGGCAGTTACTTGAGCCGTGATCAGTATGGTGACAGCCCGCTTTTCTATGGTCAGGCATTCTCTTCACAGGTTGCCCTCACTGTAGATGGTGACTATTGTCGTCCTGTTCAGAAGAAGGGAGCACCGGTAATCCAGCGTGTGGAGAAGAAAAATCCAAACGAGAAGGACCAGTATTTCGTGGTTCGCACTAAGGATTCATACGTATATGCGCAGAATATGCTCTTCCCACGTATGCACAATGCCGAACATGAAAAGGCTTATCAGGACTGGATGGGCGGCATTAGCACATACCCTGTGGATTACGATCGCTGCGGTCAGGCTATGACTGTCAATATGCCTACACAGTGGGAGAACATCAGATTCTTCCTCTCTTACCAGTGCAACTTCATGTATTGGCGCTACTTCATGTGGAACTTTGCAGGACGTCAGAATGACCTTCAGGGCAATGGCGAACTGGAAAAGGGCAACTGGATCACAGGTATTCCATTCATAGACAATGCAATGCTGGGCGACCAAAGCAAACTTCCGGATGACTTGAAGAACAATAAGGGACATAATGTCTTCTATTGCCTCCCACTTCTGCTCGGTCTTATCGGACTCTTCTGGCAGGCTTATTACGACCATATCAATCGTAAGAAGGGACAGAAGGAAGAAGGAAAGAAGGGCATTCAGCAGTTCTGGGTCGTATTCTTCCTCTTCTTCATGACAGGTCTTGCCATCGTCATCTACCTCAACCAGACTCCTATGCAGCCTCGTGAGCGTGACTATGCTTATGCAGGTTCGTTCTATGCTTTCTCTATATGGTGTGGTATGGGCGTTGCAGCTATCATAAATATGGTCAATCGCTATCTTACCAAGAAGGAAAGCGTGGCTGTAGCTGCCGTAATCGGAGTTGTGGCATTGCTCGTTCCTGTGCAGATGGCTTCACAGACATGGGACGACCATGACCGTTCTGGACGTTACACTTGTCGTGACTTCGGTCAAAACTACCTCACTTCTATGCAGAAGGGCACCAATCCTGTCATCTTCACAAATGGTGACAACGATACATTCCCTCTCTGGTATAATCAGGATGTGGAGGGCGTAGGTACGGATGCACGCGTTTGTAACCTCTCTTATCTCCAGACAGACTGGTATATTGACCAGATGGTGCGCCCTGCTTACGATTCGCCTGCACTGCCAATCACATGGAAGCGTATCGATTATTGCTCAGGAAAGAATGAGTATATCACTGTAAACCCTGAGCTGAAGAGCCAGATACTGGAGTATTATGCACAGAATCCTGACGCTGCAAGACAGCAATATGGTGATGATCCATTCAATCTTACCAACATTATGAAGTACTGGGTACGTGGAGGTAAGGACGAAATGCACGTCATACCTACTGATACTGTCTATGTCACTATCGACAAGAACGCAGTTCTCAAGAGCGGAATGAAGATTCCGGCAGGCATGGAGATTCCAGAGAAGATGGCTGTCTCACTCAAAGGAAAGAGCGCTCTCTACAAGAACGACCTCATGATGCTTGAGATGATCAATAATGCCAACTGGACTCGTCCGCTCTATGTTGCCACTACCGTAGGTGCAGAAAACTTCATGAACCTCGGCGAAAACTTCATACAGGAGGGTCTTGTCAATCGTATCACTCCGTTTGCTACAAATGATAGCACAAACTTTGATACTGACCGCTCTTACGATGTGGTGATGAACAGATTCAAGTTTGGAGGTCTTGAGACCAAGGGACTCTACATCGACGAGACTGTAATGCGTATGTGTTATACCCATCGTCGCTTGTTCGGTCGTCTCCTTATCAAGCTTCTCGACGAAGGCAAGAAGGACAAGGCTGCCAAGTGCATGGCTTATCTGGAGAAGAAGATGCCTACTTACAATGTGCCTATGACATTCATTGCCGGTGGTGCAGAGTATCTGGAGGCTTACTATCGTCTCGGTCAGAAGGCTAAAGCAGAGAAAACATTCAAGGATATGTTCAATAATTCTGTGCAATACATGAAGTGGTACTGCTCACTCGATGGCAATCGCTTCTTCCAGTCACAGCGTGATTGTATGTATCATCTTTATGCTATGCAGAGTCTCCTTGGAGTTTGTGCAAGATATGATGAGAAATTTGCTATGAACAATTATGCCACATTCCAGAAGGTTACGGAATTCTATCAATCCCGAGGTGGCAGAATGCTCAGCGAATAATTGTTTATTTGTTGTTTGGTGGGCTTGTTGCTTAGTTGGTTAGTTGATTGTATGGTTTGAAAAAACTATGCTTTCAGCAAAACAACAAAACAACCAGACTACCAGACAACATAACGACAAAACAACAAAATAAAGAAAAGAAATGTTCATCGAACAACCCACTATGTGGTTACGTTGGTTATATCCGAAGGCTCTTTGGCGTATGGACGCCAATGAGCATTCGGTATATCTTACGTTCGACGATGGTCCGATACCAGAATCTACCCCTTTTATCCTCGATACGCTTGCACGTTACGGGATAAAAGCTACATTCTTTATGGTCGGAGACAATGTGAGAAAGTATCCGGAATTATATCAGCGAATCGTAGAAGAAGGACATCAGGTGGGTAACCACACCTTCAATCACCTCGGAAGTTTTCGTCATCGCATTGACAAATACGTGAAAAATGTGCGTAAAGCGAATGAACTTATCCACTCACACCTCTTCCGTCCGCCTCACGGATGGATGCGCCATGTGGCTTATATGTGGCTGAAAAGGAAATATACAATTGTGATGTGGGACGTGGTGACACGTGATTACTCCAAACTCCTTACTGCTGAAGACGTGGTCAACAATGTGAAGACCTACACACGAAATGGTTCTATCATCACTTTCCACGACTCTTTGAAAAGTATAGACAAACTAAAGACTGCCCTGCCAGAGTCCATCGAATGGATGATAAGCCAGGGATATGAATTTAAAGTCTTCGACTAAAAATAGATTTTTTAATCTCTATCATAATCCTTAATGCCCTATGCATTAAGGATTATACATTATACATTAAGAATTGTGCAATATCAATTACGCATTATGCATTATGAATTATGCATTAAGAATTAATAATAAAGAATTATGCATTATGAATTATGCATTATATCAAACCTTAAAAAATCTCAATAAGAAAAATGAACACTATTTTTATTGTCCTCCCAATCCTTACACTCTTGATGTTTGACCTCGGATTGACTTTGAAGCCAAATGATTTTCTCATGGTTTTCCAGCGCCCGAAGGCAGTACTTATAGGACTGATAGGACAGCTGCTGATACTTCCTCTCGTAGCCATTGCCCTCTCAGAAGGCTTTTCTCTTCCGGCATTGTTCTACATCGGACTCGTCCTCGTAGCGTGTTCGCCAGGCGGATCATCCAGTAACGTATTCTCCATGCTCGCAAAAGGCGACGTGGCATTGTCCGTTTCACTCACAGCACTCAGTTCGGTGATAACGCTTTTCACTGTTCCCCTTATCCTTAATTGGGTCACAGTACATGTCGGACAATCTGCTGGCATCACCTTGCCAGTAGGCAATCTCCTCATCCAGAATGTATTCACGATGCTTATTCCTATACTTGCCGGAATAGCAGTGAGAACATATTTCCACAATGTAGCAAAGAAGATAGAGCGCGTATTGACCAAATGTGCCTTCCCAGCTCTGATGTTCCTTGCGGCTGTATTCTTCATCCAGCATCGCGCTACCATTGAAGAAAACTTCACCACTCTCGGTCTTGTGACCACCGCCCTCATCCTTCTTGCAGTCATTGTGGCGTATGTCGCTTGCATGGTGTTCCGTCTGAAGGAGAATGTGCGTCGCACTATCGTCATCGAAGTGGGAATGCAGAATGCCGCACAGGCAATAGCTATTGCTTCAAGTCCATTCGTCTTCAATGACGGACGCATCGCTATCCCAGCTATTATCTATGCTCTGATGATGAATGTGGTGCTCCTCTCTTATGTCGGAGTTATCAAGATTCGCTCAGAAAAGTAGTTGTATTTAAGTAAAAAATAGTTTTGTTACTTTGTTGTTTGGTTGTTTTGTTGATAGATAAATAGAAAGAGAACTCTACATACAACCAAACAACAAGACAACAAGCCACCCAAACAACATAACCAAATGAATTCCCCAAGAATAACCCCAGCCATCATAAGAGCCTTTTTCACATCCTTCGTCGAAGGAATTGTGGAAGGCAGTTTGCCAGAGTCTGACCGCCCCCAGCAGGTGGAGCCACGCCAGATGAAGCAACTTCTCCTCGACCATTATGAGGAAGTGGCGCAGTATCTGTATGAGAGCGTGTTTGATTCACTCGCCATCGTCAATTATTCTTCTCACGAGATATTGGAACAGCGCTTGCGTGAAGCAGATCCTAAGACGCTCGATGCCATGACACTCATGCAGCATGCGTGCCGTTCAGAGAAGCTCTTCCAACTCATGGCTGACGAATATCGTCGTAATTTCTATGCACTTCTTGCTGGTCATGTAATGACTAAAGAGGAATATTATGAAGTCATAAACGAAGATATGTGTCCGCTGATGGCAGGAAAAGTGACAGAAGAGACCGCCATTCGTGCCCTTGTCATGGCGGTGGTAAGAGGCTATCAGTCTGGTCGCAAAGCAGTGAAAGCACACACAAAGCCAGCCAATGTGGTGTGTATCTACCGACTATTGGTGGACAATATGCAAACCCTCCTTCATAATAATCCAGTGGAAACGCCTGACGACATCGACCTCAACGACCTTTTCCTCGCAGTCTGCAAGACACCTGAGAATATGAATACCATGCTCGAAAGTATGAATCAGGTGATGCAGGAGATGGTGGAGTAGTCGTTCAGCCCGTTATTCTTTTACCTTCTCGATTATTTATAATGCCGATTATTAGGGAGTTACATTGTTATCTTGCAAATCTGGATGCTTATGCTGACAAGTAGAAATAAGAAAAGAGAGGCACCTATTTTATGTAGTTTTTAACGGTTGTTAATACTTTTTGTAACTACTCAGGTAGGTTTGTCGTACTCCCCCATGCACGACTTCCCTCGTTGCA
>URJQ01000120.1 GCA_900548195.1 uncultured Prevotella sp. | reverse complement strand
AGACTTCGTCCCGGGTTACTCTCGCTGCGCTCGGTATTGGCTTCCAGCCAAATCTTATTGTGTAGTTGTTTTGTTGTTTAGTTGGCTTGTTGTTTAGTTGTGTGCATTGCTTATACATTCAACAAAACGACCAAACAACCAAGCAACCAAAAAACAAAACGACTAAACAACAAGACAACAAGACTTACCAGAGCCGTGGCATCTTATAAGCGAAGGTGAGAAGGGCATAGCGGGTCATTCCGTCATCTGTAGTCACCTTGTTGCCCGTGGCATTGGAAGATTATTTAGCTGTACTCTCTTGGTTTTCGTTTTCCTACATCTAATCTTGACCTGCATCATTTTTATAGATATAAACAGGGGAATCCGGGTTTAAAGAACGTAAAATGTGATACAAACTTTGTTAAAAAACGAGGAAAATATTTCTTTATTATAAATAATGTGTGTACCTTTGCAGTCGGAAACTTAGAAAGGTGTTTTAGTTTTAAGGCTGTATTGTAATTGAAGATAACATTTTCCATAACAATATAAAGCATAGAAAATTGGAAATAAAAATATAGTATAAACATAGGTATGAAAAAAATGAAAATCGTATTGGTTGCAGCATTGGCTGCAGTGCTCGCCTCATGCGGAGGCGGCAAGAGTGGCGGTAAGCCTAACTTCGGCGACAATGAGTATGCAGTCCGCACAGTGCAGGGACAGAACGCAGAACTCCAGACTACTTATCCCGCTACTATTAAGGGTATTCAGGATGTAGAAATCCGTCCAAAGATTTCTGGATTTATCACTAAGCTTTGCGTAAAGGAAGGTCAGCAGGTCAAGGCAGGTCAGCTTCTTTTCGTCATCGACAATGTGACCTACGCTGCAGCAGCACGTCAGGCAAAGGCTGCTGTCAATGCTGCAAAGGCTCAGCTCAACACTGCTCGCCTCACTTACAATAACTCTGAGAAACTTTTCCAGAATAATGTCATCGGTTCTTACGAGCTCCAGTCTGCCAAGAACGCTATGGAGAGCGCAGCGGCACAGCTTGCTCAGGCAAAGGCAGCTTACGTTTCTGCTAAGCAAAACCTTGACTTCTGCTACGTGACAAGCCCTGCTAATGGCGTCATCGGCGACCTTCCTTACCGTGTAGGTGCCCTCGTAAGCGCTTCTTCACAGCAGCCTCTCACCACTGTATCCAACAATTCCTCCATGCAGGTCTATTTCTCCATGACAGAGAAGGAACTCCTTGAGATGACAAAGACAGCGGGCGGTCTCCATGCTGCCATAGCTAATTATCCTGCAGTAAAGCTCCAGTTGGCTGACGGCTCTATCTATGAGCATCCAGGAAAGGTGGCTACAGTGAGCGGAGTAATCGACCAGACCACTGGTAGCGTGTCAATGCGTGCCGACTTCCCTAACCCAGAGCGCGTGCTGAAGACTGGTGCTTCTGGCTCAATCGTAGTGCCTCAGCATGCTTCTTCCGCTGTTATTATTCCTCAGGAAGCTGTAGTGGAGGTTCAGGACAAGCACTTCGTATATATCGTAGGCAAGGACAACAAGGTGAGATACACCCTCGTAAGCATCAATCCTCAGAACGACGGAAAGAACTATATCATCACTTCTGGTATGAAGATAGGCGACCGCTTCGTGGTAAATGGCGTCTCTTCATTGCAGGATGGCATGGAAATCAAGCCTATCACAGAGGCACAATATGCTGAGAAACTGAAAAAGACAGAGCAGCTCGGCGAGGCTCAGGGCGACCTTGGAAAACTGAAGAACGCTCTCGGTAAGTAATATTCGTGGTTTTGTGGTTTTGTGGTCTTGTGGTTTTGTTGTTTTGTTGATTGCAGAATGATTTCGTTTTTTCTTCTGCAAAAAAGACAAACAACCAAACAACATGACAACCAAACAACATGACAACCAAACAACATAATAAGTAAACAAATGAAATTAGATAGATTTATCACACGCCCTGTGCTCTCCACGGTGATCTCCATCCTCGTGGTTATCCTGGGTGTACTCGGCCTGGTGTCACTGCCTATCGAGCAGTACCCTAACATGGCGCCTCCTACCATCATGGTGCGTGCATCATATACCGGTGCCAACTCCGAGACAGTGCTCAACTCCGTGCTTGCACCACTGGAGGAACAGATCAACGGTGTAGAAGGCATGACCTACATGACTTCAGCTGCTACCAATAGTGGATCGGCTTCCATCACCGTATATTTCAAGCAGGGCATGGACCCAGATATGTGTCAGGTGAACGTGCAGAACCGCGTATCACAGGCTTCTGCCCTCCTTCCTGCCGAGGTGACAAAGGCTGGTGTGACGGTGATGAAGCGTCAGTCATCCACCGTTATCCTCTTCGGTCTTACCGCAGACGATGACCGTTACGACGACGAATTCCTCACCAACTATGCCAATATCAACGTAGTGCCTGCCATCAAGCGTGTCAACGGTGTAGGTGAGTGTCAGTGTTTCTCTATGAAAGACTACACTATGCGCCTCTGGATTGACCCTGTCAAGATGAAGAGCTACGGACTTATCCCAAGCGACCTCACCAGTGTTCTTGCTCAGCAGAACATCGAAGCGGCTCCAGGTTCTGTGGGCGAAACATCTGATAATCAGTATGAATACGCGTTCCGTTACAAAGGTCGTCTGAAGTCACCTGAGGAATTTGGCGATATGATCATCAAATCTACTCAGGACGGACAGACCATCCGCGTGAAAGATGTGGCACGCGTGGAGATGGGTGCCCTCTCTTACACCGTAGAATCACAGAACAACGGTAAGCCTTCTGTCACCATGATGGTGACTCAGACCGCCGGTTCCAACGCTACAGAGATTGCTACCAACATCAAGAAGCTCCTCAAGGATCAGGAAGCTACAATGCCTCCAGGCATCCACTTCGACATCATGCAGGACGTGACAGAGTTCCTCTTTGCCTCTATCGAAGACCTTATCAAGACCCTTTGTGAGGCATTCATCCTCGTGTTTATCGTGGTATATATCTTCCTTCAGGACTGGCGCTCTACGCTTATTCCGCTTATCGCGGTGCCAGTATCTCTGATTGGTACATTCTTCTTCCTCTATATCTTCGGATTCTCGCTCAACCTGCTGACCCTTGCCGCCCTTGTGCTTGCCATAGCCATAGTGGTCGATGACGCCATAGTGGTCGTCGAGGCGGTGCATGCCAAGCTCGACCTCGGCTATAAGTCAGCCCGCACGGCTGCCATTGATGCGATGAATGAAATCTCTGGCGCCATTATTTCCATCACCCTCGTTATGGCTTCCGTATTCATTCCGGTGTCATTCATGGGCGGTACGTCAGGTGCATTCTATAGAGAGTTTGGTATCACCATGGCTATCTCCATCATCATCTCTGCTGTCAACGCTCTTACGCTCTCCCCTGCCCTCTGTGCAATTCTGCTGAAGCCAAAGGATGAGGAAGGAAAGACTCGCAAGATGTCATTCGTAGATCGCTTCCATACCTCTTTCAACACTGCTTACGGCAAGGTATTGGATAAATATACCAAGGGCGTGCGCCGCATCGTGGAGCGTCCTGTCATTGCTATTGCCTCCGTAATCGTAGGTATTGCATTATTGGTAGTGCTGATGAGCACCACAAAGACAGGTCTTGTGCCTGATGAAGACACAGGTACCGTATTCTGTACTGTATCTACCCCTCCAGGCACTTCTATGAAGAAGACTAACGAAGTGATGGATCAGGTGGACCGTATGCTTGCCACAAACCCTGCTATCGCCAGCCGTATGCGTATCACTGGTTACAACTTCATCGCTGGACAGGGCTCTAACCAGGGTACCTTCATCATCAAGCTCAAGTCATTCGAAGAGCGTCAGAAGGAGGAAGGCCCACTGAAGTATATCGGAGTGCATAATCTCGGTTCCACAATGGTGCTCGGCATGATATACAAGCAGACCGCTGCCATCAAGGGCGCACAGATTCTTGCCTTCCAGCCTCCTATGGTACAGGGTTTCTCTGCCACCAATGGTATGACCTTCTCAATGCAGGACCGCACCGGTGGTGACGTCAACAAATTCTATGAAGTCACACAGAAATTCCTCGGCGAGCTCAATAAGCGTCCGGAGATTTCCAACGCTATGACATCTTACAACACCAAGTACCCACAGTACAAGATTGACGTTGACGTAGCAAAATGTAAGCAGAGCGGCATCGACCCTTCTTCTGTCCTCTCTACTATGCAGGGCTATTACGGCGGTATGTATGCCTCAAACTTCAACAGCTACGGTAAGCTCTACCGCGTATATATCCAGGCTGCCCCTAAGGATCGTGCCGATGTCAAGAGTCTTGACAATATCTTCGTGCGCACATCAGCTGGCGAGATGGCTCCTATCAAGGAGTATGTAAACCTCAGCCGCGTATATGGTCCGCAGGAAATCGACCGTTTCAACCTCTTCACCTCTATCAATGTCAATGCCTCTGCAGCGGAAGGCTACTCCACTGGCGATGCTATCAATGCAATGTCTGAGGTGGCCAAGACTTCACTGCCTGCTGGATACACCTACGAATTCTCTGGTCTGACACGTACAGAGCAGGAGAGCAGCAACTCCACAGCTATCGTGTTTGCACTCTGTCTCCTGTTCGTATATCTCATTCTGTCAGCACAGTATGAGTCATACATCCTGCCTCTGTCAGTAATCCTTTCCATTCCGTTCGGTCTTGCAGGAGCATTCCTCTTCACCAATATGTTTGGCAAGAACAATGACATCTACATGCAGATTGCTCTTATCATGCTGATGGGTCTTCTGGCAAAGAACGCCATCCTCATCGTGCAGTTCGCTCTGGAGCGTCGTCGCACAGGTATGGCAATCTCATGGTCAGCAGTGCTCGGTGCTTCAGCCCGTCTGCGTCCTATTCTGATGACCTCATTGGCGATGATTATCGGTCTGCTCCCATTGCTCATGCCTTGGGGCGTAGGCTACAATGGTAACATGACTCTCGGTGCCGCAGCCGTAGGCGGTATGCTTATCGGTATGCTTTGCCAGATTATGATTGTGCCAGCTCTCTTCTATGTCTTCCAGACACTGCAGGAGAAGGTGAAGGCTATCGAGTTTGAAGGCGACAGTGCCAATGTGGATTCTGAGATACGTCAATATACCAACCCATACGTGGCTGGCGCACTGCATGAGCAGATAGACAAAAATACTAAATAAGGGTCTTCAAGAATCAAAGTAACAATGAAACTAAACAAGATAATTCTTCTCGCAACAGCATCGCTCGTGATGACCAGTTGCGGACTATACAACAAGTACGAGCGTCCTGAGGTCAACACCAAGGGGCTCGTACGCGACACCGTGAGCACCACAGATACGCTCGCTGTCAGCGACACTACCAGCTTCGGCAACCTGCCTTGGCGCGAAGTGTTCACCGACTCTCATCTGCAATCGCTCATCGAAACGGCTCTGAGCAACAACACCAACCTGCTCAATGCCGCCCTCAACGTGAAGATGGTGGAGGATCAGCTGATGGTGGCTAAGCTCGCTTTCGTGCCTGGTTTCACATTCTCACCACAGGGAACACTGGCTTCTTGGGATGGAGGAAAGACTTCCAAGACTTACTCCCTGCCTGTCACTGCATCATGGAGCATCGACCTCTTCGGCAACCTTCTCAATCAGAAGCGCTCTGCCCAGATGTCTCTCCTGGCTACAAGGGACTATCAGCAGGTGGTACAGACTAAGGTAATATCCAATGTTGCCAATATGTACTACACTCTCCTGATGCTCGACAAGCAACTGGAGGTGGTCAATGACATGACCAAGCTCACCGAGGAGACATGGAAAATCATGAAGATACAGAAGGAATTGGGACGCGTAAAGGAGACTTCCGTACAGAGTGCAGAGGCTAATTACTACTCTGTACAGGCGCAAGCCACCGACCTCAAGCGTCAGATTCGCGAGACTGAAAACTCCCTATCCCTCCTTCTCGGTCAGCAAGCGCAAAGCATTCAGCGCGGCACATTCGAGGGACAGTCGCTCCCTACAAAGTTCTCCACTGGCGTTAGCTTGCAGTTGCTCAACAATCGTCCTGACGTCCACTATGCTGAGATGTCGCTCGCACAGTGCTTCTACGATGTAAATACCGCCCGCTCACGCTTCTATCCGAGCATCTCTATCTCTGGAACAGGAGCTTTCACCAACTCTGGTGGCGGTGGTATCACAAACCCTGGCAAGTGGTTGCTCTCTGCTGTCAGTTCACTCACACAGCCTATCTTCGCCCACGGACAGATAATAGCAGGACTGAAGGTAGCTAAATCAAAGCAGGAACAGGCTTTCAACACTTGGCAGAACGCTGTCCTCTCTGCTGGTTCTGAGGTGAGCAACGCCCTCGTGCTCTATAATTCTTCCGACGAGAAGTCAAAGCTTGAGGAAAAGCAGGTGGCAAGCCTGAAGAAGAATGTGGAGTACAACAAGATGCTGTTCAACGATGGCTCTGCCACATACCTTGAAGTAATCACAGCTCAGCAGAGCCTTCTCAATGCAGAGCTCTCTAAAGTGGCTGATGACTTCTACAAGATGCAGGCCGTCGTAAACCTCTACTATGCCCTCGGCGGAGGCAGATACTAATTGTATAATATAAAAAGGAAAACAATTATGATAAGCGATAAAGCATACATAGCACCGGGCGCAAAGATTGGCAAGAACGTCACTATCTACCCATTTGCCTACATCGAGGACGACGTGGTAATCGGTGACGACTGCGTCATCTTCCCTTACGTCAGCATCATGCGTGGCACAAAGCTCGGAAGAGGTAACAAAGTATATCAGAACACTGTGCTCGGCGCTGAGCCACAGGACTTCGAATACAACGGTGCAGAGACCTCTCTCATCATCGGCGACGAGAATATCTTCCGCGAGAATGTGGTGGTAAACCGTGCTACTTTTGCTGATGGCGAAACTCGCATCGGCAACCGCAACTTCTTCATGGAAGGTGTGCATATCTCTCACGACACCAAGGTGGACGACTATGTCACCTTCGGCTACGGCACTAAGGTGGCTGGCGACTGCGAAATCCATAGCGCTGCCATCTTCTCGTCAAGCGTTATCATCAATTCCAACGTGCGTATCGGTGGTGCTTCGATGGTGACCAGCGGCGTGCGTATCTCAAAGGATGTGCCTCCATTTATCGTGGCTACTGACAATCCTGTGCGCTACGGCGGCGTCAACGACACTCTCCTGAAGTCTTCCGATACTCCAGAGAAGGTGATAGGTCACATCGCCAATGCCTACCGCCTCGTCTT
Source organism: uncultured Prevotella sp. (assembly GCA_900548195.1). Classification (GTDB taxonomy): domain Bacteria; phylum Bacteroidota; class Bacteroidia; order Bacteroidales; family Bacteroidaceae; genus Prevotella. Next base: position 986 of record URJQ01000120.1, on the reverse strand, counting down.
CCACGGTCAGACCAGCGTCTTCGACGCCATCAATCAGATCAAGGAGCAGGTGCCTTACGGAGCCCTTTTACCCCTTCCTCCAAGTCCTGTTGTACACCTTCGCTCTTTACGTAGCAAAGGGCAAGATTGTATTGCGCATCGGCATGATTCTGATTAGCGGCTTTGTGCCACAATCCCACGGCTTTTTCCTTGTCTTGAGGAACCCCACAACCATTGTAATAGCACACTCCAAGATTGTACTGCGCATCGGCATGACCCTGATCAGCTGCTTTTCGGAACAATTCCACGGCTTTTCCCTTGTCTTGTGTAACTCCATAACCATTGTAATAACAAAGGCCAAGCTTGTACTGCGCACCTGCGTGCCCCTGATCAGCAGCCTTGCGATACCATTTTGTAGCCTCCGCCTTGTCTTGTTGCACACCTTTACCGTTTTTGTAACATACTCCAAGATTATTCTGCGCATCAGCATATCCTTGCTCTGCCGCCTTTCGAAACCAATTTACAGCCTCCATCTCATTTTGTGGCACTCCATTGCCATGGGCATAGAGACTTCCTACGTAATTCTGCGCTTTAGCATATCCTTGTTCCGCAGCCTTACGATACCATTTCAACGCCTCAACCTTGTCTTGCGTCACCCCTATGCCATCGCGGTAACAACAGCCCAGATTGAATTGCGCTTCAGCATATTCCTGTTCTGCCGCCTTGCGGTACCACTTTACCGACTCCATCTCATCTTGTGGAACACCAACACCATCTGTGTAGCACATGCCGAGTGTGTACTGTGATTCAGCATCGCCCAATTCTGCCGCTTTCCGAAACCATTTCACAGCTTCAACCTTATCTTGTTGCACGCCATCACCATTATAGTAGCATGCACCAAGACTGAAATGTGCTTTAATATGTCCGAGTTCTGCGGCTTCGAGAAACAGTTTTGCAGCTGTTTTCTTATCTTGTGGAAAACGCTCTGTACCCTCGGAGTACAATAG
>URJQ01000119.1 GCA_900548195.1 uncultured Prevotella sp. | reverse complement strand
CCCGAGACTTTGTCCCGGGTTACTCTCGCTTCGCTCGGTACTGTCTTCCAGACAGAGTTTGTTGTTTTGTTGTCTTGTTGTTTAGTTGTTTGTCTTTGAGTAAGACATCAATATAGAAAAACAAAAAAAGATATATTTATTTATTTTTATTTATTGATATTTTATTCCTCAACCAAACAACAAGAAAAAAACTAATTCTCAAAGTAATAGATGAAGATGGCGATGCCCTCGATAGCCTTCTTGCCAGTCTCCTTCACGTTCATAGTAAACTTTACCTCGGTCTTTACAGCGCCGCGGAGGTTTTGGATGCTCTGCAGTTTGGTGGTGAGGCTGATGCTCTGACCAGAGAGGACAGGCTGACCGAACTTCATCTTGTCGATGCCATAGTTGACAAGCATCTTCACATTGCGTACATCCACAATCTGATTCCAGAGGTATGGCAACACAGAGAGGGTGAGGTAACCGTGAGCGATAGTGGTGCCAAACTGGCTTTCAGTCTTAGCGCGCTCTGTGTCCACGTGAATCCACTGGTGGTCGAGAGTAGCGTCAGCGAAGAGGTTGATGCGTTCCTGAGTCAGTTCGATAAAGTCTGATGTGCCGAGGATCTGACCTTCGTGGCTTGCAAACTCCTCGTAGTTGTTGATAATCAATTTTTCCATTCGTTTTATTATAATTATTTGTTATTCTATGTTAGTATCTCCAAAGACAGGTATTCAATTTGCAAAAATACAAATAAAAAAGCGGATAGTCAAGGATAATGCCTTCTTTTTTTCATTTGCAATCATCATTTGTCGGTATTTTTCATATACCGAAGTGAGATTATCCCATTATTCCTACCTAAGAAACACATTTTTTTACTAACTTTGCATCGTGATAGAGAGAATGACGCTTACCTGTCGCTGACGGCCGTTCATCGGTCGTTGCCGTCTATAAAATGAGGACCTCATGCTTCTCCGTCATCTGAAAGGCAGAACCGCGTCAGCGCGATTTTTCACTTTTCACTCTTCACTTTTCACTCTTCACTAAAATTAAAAGCCACTATGTTGCCCGCGTTACCGGGCAATAAAAACAGCAATCACAATATGACCCTAAGAGAACTGACAATATCCCAATCAGCAATAGTGACCAGAGTAGGAGGCGAAGGCTCCCTCCGCCAGCACTTCCTTGATATGGGAGTCATCCCAGGCTCTGTCCTGACACTCAAGAAATATGCCCCTATGGGTGACCCGATGCAGCTCCTCGTAGCCCCTTCTGCCGGCAATGACCCTGCAAAGGCCATGGAGATGGAAGGCTATGAGCTCACCCTGCGCCTCGCAGACGCGGAGAAGATTGACATACAGCCCATCGACCTCAATGCCACTAAGCAGGAGACTATCGATCCTAAACCAGCGAAACAGCAGTCTGCACGCTCCCATCACCCTGGTATCGGAGAGCCGGGAATGTATCACGACACTTCGCATGAGACGCCACTGCCAGAGACCGAGGTGCTCACTTTCGCACTTGTGGGCAACCAGAACTGCGGCAAGACGACGCTCTTCAATCAGCTTACCGGAGCCAATCAGCACGTGGGAAACTTCCCCGGAGTGACCGTGGACCGCAAGAACGGTTCCATACGTGGGCATAAGGACACCGACGTCACTGACCTGCCAGGCATCTACAGCCTCTCGCCTTACACCAGCGAAGAGGTGGTAAGCCGTAATTTCATACTCAATGACCGTCCGCGATGTATCATCAATATCGTGGATGCTAATAATATCGAGCGTAATCTCTACCTCACTATGCAGCTCATGGAGCTGGATATGCCTATAGTCCTTGCCATCAATATGATGGATGAACTGGAAGGCAACGGTGGAGGTATCGACATCAATGTCATGGAGTCGATGCTCGGAATCCCTGTAGTGCCTATCTCTGCGGCTAAGAATGAGGGTATCTCCGAACTGATAGAGCATGCCGTACACATCGCTCGCTTTCAGGAAAGCCCTGCCATACAGGACTTCTGCTCGAAGGATGACAATGGAGGCGCGGTGCATCGCTGCCTTCACGCTATCATGCACTTTATCGAAGACCATGCTAAAGCGGCGGGAATACCTATCCGCTTTGCTGCCGCAAAACTCGTGGAGGGCGACTCTCTCATCGTCGATGCGCTGAAGCTCTCTGCCAATGAGCAGGAGACCATCGAGCATATCCTCTGCCAGATGGAGGAGGAGCGTGGGCTCGACCGCGCTGCTGCAATGGCAGATATGCGATTCTCCTTCATAACGCGCCTCTGCAGCCTCTCCGTCAAGCATCCTAAGGAGAGCAAGGAGCATCGCCGTTCGGAGCGTATTGACGCCATCCTGACGGGGAAATACACCGCTATCCCTGCCTTCCTCGGCATAATGATGATGATATTCTGGCTCACCTTCGACGTCATAGGCGGCACACTGCAGACCTTGCTTGAGGAAGGCATCGACTGGTTTACGCAAGTATCGGATGAGGCTATGGTCAGTTGGCAAGTCAATGACGCCGTGCGCTCGCTCATCATCGACGGAGTATATGCCGGAGTAGGCACCGTGGCATCCTTTGTCCCAATCATCGTGACCCTCTTCTTCTTCCTCTCCATGCTGGAAGACTCTGGCTATATGGCGCGTATCGCCTTCGTGATGGATCGCCCGTTGCGCCGTCTCGGACTCTCAGGCAGGTCTATCGTGCCTTTGCTTATCGGTTTCGGATGCTCCGTGCCAGCTGTCATGTCCAGTCGCACATTGCCGTCAATGCGTGACCGTAGGCTGACGGTAATGCTGACACCGTTTATGTCCTGCACAGCCAAACTGCCTATCTATGCCTTCTTCTGCGCCGTCTTCTTCCCTGGACAAGCGGCTTTGGTGATGATAGGGCTGTATCTCCTTGGCATAGTGAGCGGAATAATCGTGGCGCTCGCGCTCAAGCATACCGCCTTCAGAGGCGAGGCGATACCATTCGTTATGGAGTTGCCAAACTATCGTATGCCGTCCGCCCGTTCCACTATGATGCTCCTTTGGGAGAAGACGAGCGACTTCCTCCAGCGTGCTTTCACCGTCATCTTCATGGCTACCATCGTGATATGGTTCCTTCAGAGCTTCGGTTTCCATCTGCAACTGGTGGATAATCCTGACGACAGCATCTTGGGAATCATAGCCAATTTCATCTCCCCGGTCTTCTCACCGCTTGGCTTTGGCGACTGGCGCGTCTGCACATCGCTTATCTCTGGCTTCCTTGCCAAGGAGAGCGTGGTGAGCACATTGAGCGTACTCTTCGGCACAGGAGTGAGCATCAGCAGCATCCTGACCACCTCCGCTGCTGCATCCCTCCTCGTCTTCTGCCTGCTCTACACTCCTTGTGTCGCAGCAGTAGCATCCATCCGTCGTGAACTTGGCACTCGCTACGCCTTTTTCATCGTCATAGGACAGTGCCTCATCGCCTACCTCTTTGCATTCTTCGCTTATGTAATATTTTAGGAGACCCTCTCTTATCCCCCTGTAGGGGGAAGCTGGTTACGTTCTCCGCTTGCGTCTCCGCCACTGTGTCAGCCGCGTAATTGGCTGACGTGAATTAGATGTCGCAACGGCGTTCGTAATACGATTAAAACAAAAGAACAATGAACACAATAAGCCTCCTCCTCCTATCAATAGTAGTCGCTGCCTTCCTCATAGTGGCTTATCGCTATTTCTACCAAAAGAAAGGGCGTAAGAGCTGCTGTGACACTGGTTCAGATCATTGTTCCGACCATTGTTCCGGTTGTGCAGGTTGCGCCCTCCACGATGCCTGCAAGAGGAACAGTTAAAATGAAGAATGAAGAATGCGGATTACGTATTTCGGCTTGAGTTACCGCAACCGCATCAGTGCATTATAATAATTCATAATTCACAATTCATAATGCGAAACAATCAAACGACAAGACAAAGCCACTGTGTTGCCCGCGTTATCGGGCAATATAAGAAAAAAAGCTTTGTCTGGAAGACAATACCGAGCGTAGCGAGAGTAACCCGGGACGAAGTCTCGGGATTATGACTGATGTGTAGATTGCTGTCTGGAAGACAGTACCAGACATATCATCATGTGCTCATCGCTATGCGACGACCACAAGCGTTCAAAGAGAAACACGGATAACACCGATGCGACGGATCTGTTCTTTCACGGATGAAGCCCCCCTCCTGTCCCCCTTGGGGGATGAAAGGTTAGGCACTGGCTACTTGAGTCTCAAACTGACAATCTGTAATCAAAGTAAAGCCCCTCCGTAAAGGGGTCGGGGAGTGCTCATAATCTGCCAAACAGTGTTAAAAAAGTGGGTATTTGGCAGAATATAGTACATTATATTTTGCCAAACGCTGCCTTTTTTGTATCTTTGTGGCAGAATATAGCATAATTATGAGTAAGATAATAGGTAGAAAACATGAGATTGAGGAACTGGAAAGGCTATATGACAGCGATAGACCTGAGTTCGTCGCTATATATGGCAGAAGGCGAGTAGGCAAGACCTTCCTCATCAAGCAGGCTCTGAAAGGCAGATTCACCTTCCAGCATACCGGCGTGTCGCCAGTGGACCAGAAGGATGAAAGGAACAGGATGAAGACCCAACTGGAAAGTTTCTATTTCTCTTTGCTCAACCATGGACTTGAGGGCTACCAGCAGCCAAAATCGTGGATGGAGGCATTTTTCCAGCTGATCCAGTTGCTGCAATCGCAGGACAGGGGGCAGAGGATGGTCATATTCCTCGATGAACTGCCTTGGATGGACACTCCCCGCAGCCGTTTCCTCTCCGCTTTCGAGAGTTTCTGGAATGGATGGTGCAGCGGTCACGACAACATCATGCTGATAGTCTGTGGCAGTGCGACCTCATGGATACTGTCCAATCTCTCACGTAACAAAGGAGGGCTGTATGGCCGTCTCACCTGTCAGATAAAGCTGTCGCCATTTACTCTCAAGGAGTGTGAGGAGTATTTTGACCATGAGAACATCGAGATGTCCCGGTATGACATCCTGCAGACGTATATGGTATTTGGCGGACTGCCGTATTATCTCAGCTATTTCCGCAAGGGATATAGCTTTGAGAAAAATACTGACATGATACTTTTCGGGGCAAAACCGCGTCTGAACGATGAGTTCAACCGCCTCTTCAATGCCATTTTCACCAATGCGGAAGATTGCAAGAAGGTCATACGTCTGCTTACTACGCGCAATTACGGTTTCACGCGGGACGAGATATCCCAAGCCACGGGCATACCTTTCGGCGGTGGACTGACCGCTATGCTGGCATCATTGGAGGAAAGTGACTTCCTGATGCGCTACACTCCATACGGCAAGGGAGTGACAGAACACTACAAGCTGACAGACAATTTCTGCCTTTTCTGGATCAGATATGTGGATAGATATCAGCGGGAAGCCGCTTTCATGAATGACAACTGCACGTCAGGCATCATGAAATCATGGCGTGGCGTGGCTTTCGAACTGGTATGCTGGCAGCATATCAACCAGATAAAGCGGGCTCTGGAGATTGGGGGAGTGAGGACTTCCGTCTCTGCCTGGAACCTGAAAGGCACGGAGTCAAGTCGAGGTGCGCAGGTGGATATGGTCATATTGAGGGATGACAACATAGTGAACCTCTGCGAAATGAAATTTGCCACCGCTCCTTATTCCATCGACAAGGAGGAGGAACTGAAGATGATACACCGCGTGGAGGCGCTTAGCAGCACGTTGCCTGAAAGGAAAAAGGTGCATCTTACGCTGGTCACTACCTATGGGCTCCAGCATGGCAAGCATACCGGAAAGGTGCAGAAGATAATCCTTTCCGATGAATTGTTTTCGTGATTTCGATGTTTTTGGGGAACATTTTTCAGAAAAGAGGATAATATAAGCCCCCTCATATCCCGCTGTGAGGGGGAATATGAGGGGGCTATAAGAAGGGGCTCCGCCACCGTTTCATCCGCATTGCCAGTTGACGTGAGCCGGATGTTGCAACGGCGCAAGCCTTTCTTCATTTATATTATGAAGCACTGCCCCTAAGTCGCCAGAGCGTATCCAGCCTCCCCCTACAGGGGGATAAGAGAGGGTCTTTGATACGAGAGGGGGTCTCCTTTTACTTCACCACCACCTTGTAAGTCTTGTTACCGCGACGCACAAGGTTTAAGCCGCGCTGAAGCTTTGTGCCGCGCTTGCCGTTGATGTCGAAGTATGCCGCCTTGTCGTTGCCGTTGATGGCATCGATGGAAGTAGGGGTCTTGAGCGTGAAGTAACCAGTGGTGTAGTTGGCGTAGCTGCTGTTCGTCTTGGTCACGTCATACTCGATGGCACCCTTGAGGGCAGTGGATCCTGTGAACATATCCATGTCATTATATGCTCTTGATGTGTCAAACAGTTCGCTGGCATAGATAGTGGTCAGGGATGGACATTCTGAGAACATCCAACTCATATCCGTCACCTTTGCAGTGTTGAAGTTGGAAACATCCAGCGAGGTAATGCCATGACATTCATGGAACATCCAACTCATATCCGTCACATTTTCAGTGTTGAATTTTGAAACGTCTATTGAGTTAAGTTTATTACATCTTATAAACATACAGCGCATGTTGGTAACGCTGTCAGTATTCAGGTATTCGATGCCTTCGATGTCAGTAAGGTTGTTACATGCATAGAACCAGAAGTAGCAACTTGTAGGCCTTGCCTCAGCCACGGAAGGGTCGAACACCACCTTGCAGATGCTCTTGCTGTGTGCCAGCCATGCCGGACTCTCGTAGCCTTCGTTGACAGGATAATTGCCGTCATGTATGTCGCCATTCTTGAATGTGAGGACTCCGGCAGCGGAATCAAACTCTGCATACATTCCAGTGCCTATTATGCTGCGTCTGAAGTAACCGTCGAAGTTGGCGTAGCTGTGGTCTGTCTTGCTTGCGTCATACTCGATGGCACCCTTCAGTGCGGTGCAGCCTTTGAACATATCTGCGCCGTCTGTTACGCTTGTGGTGACAAACTTGTCGCTGGCATAGATGGTGGTGAGTGCGGTACAATCCTTAAACATCTCACGCATACTCTTCACACTATCAGTATTGAAAGAAGAGAGGTCGAGCGAAGTGAGTGAAGTGCATTTGTAGAACATACCACTCATATTCGTCACATTCTCAGTATTGAAAGAGGAGAGGTCGAGCGATGTGAGGGAAGTGCAGTCGCGGAACATACCATACATATCCGTCACATTCTCAGTATTGAAGGAAGAGAGGTCGAGCGATGCGAGGGAAGTGCATTTGTAGAACATACCAATCATATACGTCACCTTCTCAGTATTGAAGGAAGAGAGGCTGAGCGATGTGATGGAAGTGCAGTTGTAGAACATACCAATCATATTCGTCACATTCTCAGTATTGAAGGAAGAGAGGTCGAGCGATGTGAGTGAAGTGCAGTCGTCGAACATACTACGCATATTCGTCACATTCTCAGTATTGAAAGAAGAGAGGTCGAGCGATGTGAGGGAAGTGCAGCCGCAGAACATACCACTCAAATCCGTCACATTCTCAGTATTGAAAGATGAGAGGTTGAGCGAGTCGAGTGAAGTGCATAAGAGGAACATACTACTCATATCCGTCACACTCTTGGTATTGAAAGAAGAGAGGTCGAGCGATGCGAGTGAAGTGCAGTTGAAGAACATAAAGCTCATATTCGTCACATTCTCAGTATTGAAAGATGAGAGGTCGAGCGAGTCGAGGGAAGTGCAGTTGGAGAACATATAGCTCATATCCGTCACATTCTCAGTATTCAGATTGGAGATACCTTCGATGTCAGCAAGGTTTCGGCAAGGAGCAAACCAGCCATAGCAACTTGTAGGTCTTGCCCCAGCAAAGGAAGGGTCGAACACCACCTTCTTGATTTTGTCTCTTTTTTCGTTCCATCCAGGGAAGTTCGTTCCGGTATTCATCAGGTAAGCGTCGGCAGGCTTGTTGTTGTCATACTTGAATGTGAGCGTGCCTGTGGTGGAGTCAAAGACTGCATACGCTATAATAGGCTTTAAGCTGAAATATCCATTGCTGAGATTTGCGTAGTTGTGGTCTGTCTTGCTTGCGTCATACTCGATGGCACCCTTCAGTGCGGTGCAACCGTCGAACATACCTGTGCCATCTGTTACGCTTGTGGTGACAAACTTGTCGCTGGCATAAATAGTGGTGAGTGCGGTACAATCCTTAAACATCCTACCCATATTCGTCACGATCCCAGTATTGAAGGAAGAGAGGTCGAGCGATGCGAGCTTTCTACATTTGTAGAACATATAACTCATATCCGTCACATTCTCAGTATTGAAGGAAGAGAGGTTGAGCGAGTCGAGGGAAGTGCACTCGCTGAACATATATCTCATATCCGTCACCTTCTCAGTATTCAGATTGGAGATGCCTTCGATGTCAGCAAGGTCTTGGCATCCATAAAACCAGCCACCGCAACTTGTAGGTCTTGCCCCGGCAAAGGAAGGGTCGAACACCACCTTCTTGATG
>URJQ01000118.1 GCA_900548195.1 uncultured Prevotella sp. | reverse complement strand
TTGTTTATTTTTATTTATTGATATTTTATTACTGATTAGTAGCATGTTAGCTACTAGCAAAACTTGAGTATGTTACTTCAATGTAGAAGTCCTCATTTTTTCTTGGCAGAAGGTTTCTCCAGAGTAAATCTTATGGTCAAACCGCCGCCAGGAGTGGTCTCTGCATCAGCCGTTCCACCATGAGCTGCAACGGCATTCTTTACAATGGCGAGCCCTAATCCCGTACCACCCAACTTTCTGCTGCGCCCTTTATCTATGCGATAGAAGCGTTCGAAGATGCGCTGTTGGTGGATTGTTTCGACGCCTTGACCATTGTCACTGACCGTAAACTCATAGAATTCCTTGCCGTTTACTTTCGTCTCGTGACACGAAATGGTGAGTTTTGTGGCGCCAGCCGCATAGGCAATAGCATTGTCTATGAGGTTTCGGAAGATGCTGTATATCAGACTTTGGTCGCCAATGACATAGATTTCGTCAGGCAATCTGAGCATTGGTTCCATGCCTTTCTCCTGCAGTTGCAACGCAGTGTCGTCGAGAGTGTTGCGTATAATGTTGACCACATTGACCTTTCTGAAATCCCTTCTCTCAGTGACAGGTGAATCCTCCATCTCGTCGAGCTTGGTGAGAGCACTCATATCGAGCAGCAGTTTTGTCATTCTCTCGCTCTGGGCGTAGCATCTTTCGAGGAAATGCTGTCGCTTTTCCGGGTCTATATCAGGATTGTCGAGTATGCTTTCGAGGTAGCCATGAATGCTTGCAGCCGGTGTTTTCAGTTCATGTGCGGCATTCTGTGTGAGCTGTCGCTTGATGCGCACTTTGTCTTCTTCCGAATGTCGCAGTTTCCAGTAGAGCAGAATGATGGTATGGCTGATGTCACCCAGTTCATCATCAGGCAGTTGTCGTTCCAGTTCGTGGTCGAGATCTTCGCCTTTTTCCGCTTTGATGGCAAACACTCTCAGATACTCGATATGGCGACTTACGCGCCTCGTACTAAGATAGAGCACGCCACCCAGCAGGAATGTGATGCCGATGGTAAAATAGATGTATGTATTGTCAGCCTGAAGAGATTCTGTCAGTTCGGCAGAGTAAGGCACAGCAGTTCGTATCACTATCTTGCCAAACCGTGTGGCAGAATAGAAATACGTCTCATGTGTGGATTCAGAAGTGCGCTTGATGTCGTAACCGCTACCATGATTGAAAGCCTGAAGTATCTCAGTGCGTTGCAGATGGTTGCCTAAAGCGTTAACATTATCATTAGAGCTGTCGAGCAACACTTTGCCATCATTGCCAATAATGGTGACACGAAGTCCTTCCACCTGATGTTTAGCCACGTAGTCATGGAAGCATTTAGGATTGAGAATGCTGTCTTTATCCAGGGTCTGCATCATTTCATAGTTGAACATCTGCAGTCGAGAGTGCATGATATCAATCTTGTATTCCTTCTCTCTCTGGTATTGATATACGCTGAAGCAAATGGCGAAGAGCAGGAACACTCCGCCTACGCTGACCATAAGGTTCTTCTGGAACGACTTAATTCTCAAAGTAGTAGCCATAGCCAACACGAGTTTTGATTTGTTTTCCGTAATCGCCTATCTTCTTTCTCAGTCGAGTGATGTTGACATCGACCGTGCGATCCTGCACATATACGTCGCGTGGCCAGCATCTCTCCAGCAAGTCTTCGCGTCCGAACACTCTGTTTGGCTTGCGAAGGAAGAGCGAAAGCAGTTCAAATTCCAGTTTGGTGAGAGTTATTTCGTCTCCATCCACGACGGCAGTCTTAGAGTCCATATTGAGCATAATGCCCTTATATCTGATGATATTGCTCTCTTCCCCCGCCTCCTCTTTATTATTCTTAGAGGCAGAAGCCGTCCTTCTGAGCACAGCTTTCACTCTCGCTTTCACCTCTTTCATCATGAGAGGCTTGGCGATATAGTCGTCAGCACCGATGTTTAGTCCCCTTACAGTGTTGTCTTCACTGTCGAGCGCAGTGATAAAAATGATAGGAATACCAGCAGTTTCGGGGTTGTCTTTCATCTTTCTTGCCATCTGAAATCCAGACATTTCGCCCATCATCACGTCGAGAAGGATGAGGGAATAGTCGGTCAAGGGAAGTGTAAGAGCCTCTTCAGCCGAGTTTGCCGTTTCTACTTCATATCCTTCAGTCTCAAGATTATACTGGAGTATCTCACAGATATCCTGCTCGTCATCTACAACAAGAATTTTCATAATTCATTAAATTTGTGTGGTGCAAAAGTAATAAATATCTGTGGAAAAGAAGAAAAAATATCATTACAAATTTATTACATTCGCTTTTTCATCAAGTAATTAGCGCAGATAATCATGAAAGTAGCCATTTCGCTGAAGCCAAGAGATAGCCAAAGTCCTGACGTGCCAAACCATAACGGCATCAGAATGAATGACGGAATGAGGATGATAAAGCCACGAAGGAGGGTAAAGACTGTAGCAGCAGAAGCTTGCTCAGTGCTCTGATAGTAGCCTATCATAGTGAGATTGAGTACCACAAAAGCGAAAGAAACGCCGAAGAGTGGCAGACCTTCCAGGCACAATTCCCAGGCTTTGCATCCCGAAGGCAGGAAGATGGACGAGAGAATGTCGGCACCAAATATCATCACCAGTGTGCCTCCAATGCCGCAAAGCACCGCTGTAGCGATGTCGATACGCATAGCTTGCCTTATTCGCTGTGCGTGATCAAAGCTTTTTTCGTTCCTTCTGCCGTGGGCAAAACTGATGATAGGCTGAGAACTCTGCACGATAGCATTGCCAAACATGAATGCAATCGGAGTCATATAGCACGCTACGCTGAAAGCGGCAACGCCGTCTTCACCCATATATCTGATAAACTGATAGTTGCCTACGATGATAAGTGCGGAGATGGCAATCTCGCCCAGCATGGCGCTTTCACCGATTCTGATCTGGTAACAGAGGTTTCTCAGTGTGAGTCGGAGGCTCTTCATCGTCATTCTAAGGCGATAGAGTTGCAGTGTTTTGCTAAAGAAGAGCAGATAACCGATGGTGCACAATCCAGTCAAAGCATAGCTGAAACTGGTGGCTATGGCAGCGCCAGCAAGTCCGAAGGTAGGGATTACCAGATGATAGAAGCCAAAGTCGATGTCAAGACCATAGATAAGGAGACCATCGCCAAGCATATTCAGCACCGCACCTGTGACGTTCAGATACATGGCAATGCGTGGCGAACCGTCAAGGCGCACCATAAACATTCCCACATTACTCACGATACACAGTGGCATGAATGATGCAATCCATACCAAGTAGCTCTTAGCCAGCGGGATAAGCTTCTCGCTTGAGCCGAACAATAGACACGTCTCACGCTGGAATGCCACTATCAGTCCGCCAAGAATACATCCCACAATGAATCCACCAATCAGTGACTGGGTGATGTTAATCCTCGCTGCCTTCACCTTACCTTTCGAAAGATGGATGCTTGCCACTACCGAACCGCCGATGCCAAACATCAGTCCGATGCCGGCGATGAAGAGAAATACCGGCGCGATGATGCTGACAGCGGCAAGAGCATCACTGCCTACACCGTGTCCTACGAATGCTCCGTCTGTGATATTGAGCACCACCATTGTGACCATTGCTACGAGAGTGGGGAGAAACATCTTGCGAAATATCTTGCCTACCGGTTCTTTTCCAAAGTCTATACTGTCTCTATTGTCTTTCATGATAATCTTTTATATATATTCAAAATGAATGCTTGAGTAATGTATCATTTCAGAATTGTGGTGCAAATATAAGCATTTTTTTTGATATATACGGCATAAATCATCGAAAAGATGCAGTCTATACCAAGCATCTTATCCGATGTCAGTCTCTTTCACTATCTTTGCTTGATTCATGATATTTATCCCATGAAAGAGCAAGATTAGCAGATGATGACAAAAAAATGGCTGAAAGGTTTGTCATTTGGGATATTTTTCTTACTTTTGTAAGTTGAAAGAAAAACCTGCAAGAAAGTGGATAAACTCTATGATTGCTGAAAAAATCAAATAAAAAGACAAGTTCGCAAACGCAAGAGAACAGAGCAATACAACGGTAGAATCACTCTTGCCACTGCAAAAGCAACAAACTAAATGATGACAGAATCGCCTTCTAAATACTACGCTATATACAACGAACGGGAGACAGACTTCCGTTGGTATGTCGTGCGCAGTAAGCCGCATCAGGAGAAAAGTCTCGCTGAGATTATATCCCGTGGTATGGAGAAGGAAAAGAATATCATCGAAGTGTTTTGTCCTATCAACACTATCGTCACCAAAAGGCATAAAGGCAAAGATGTGAAAGCACCGCTATATTCAGGTCATGTCTTCGTACTTGCCACATATAATGCGCTCAGCAATTTCTTGAAACATAATGATCCTGACGGAGGAATCCTCTTTCGTCGTCTCAGAATGGATGACAAGGACGGCAGAAAATCAATACCGCTGACAGTCCCAGAGGCTGAGATGAAGGTGTTTCGGGAGTTTAATGACAGTTATGACGAGTGCATGGTGGTGCTCGATCGTCCATATTCCGACTACGCATACAATCCCAAGAGCGGCAAGATGAATGAGGTGGTGAAGATAATGGACGGGCCATTTGCAGGCAAATCAGGCTATTTCGTCAGGTTTGGAGGCGAGCGGCGCCTCGTCTTCTGCATACTCGATGATGGCGGAATCCCTTCTCTCACTGTGAGCATACCTAATATATGGTCCTTCCATGTCAGCCGAATGGTCAATGGAGACATGAGGAAAAAGGGCAGTCCGACAGAGCGCGACCGCGCCATCGACATGATGATAGGCACTATACAGGCATGCGGCTTGGCAGACAAAGCTATGGCAACACTTCTCGAAATCGTGGATTTCCTTTACGAAAAGACCTCCTGGGTGGAACTTTGCAAGTGGCTTGCAAAGAATGGAAAAAGAGCACTCAGCAAGGCTTTTGCCGAATATGGCAAGGAGGAAGTCAGCATGGTGTATTCGCTAATGCGCTATGAGAAGGATAATAAAGGATATGTGGAGGCTGCATGGTCAAGGAATTTTATCCGACCTTTCCTTACTCCGACAGCAGGAATTATTATGGGTGAGGCGCAGGAAAAGCAGTTGGCATTCCCTGATTATGATGTGACAATCAGAAGAGTGGAAATCGAAGAGACCGTCTTTTATCCACATTCGCAGAAAGAAGAAACCGCCACCACCACATATTATGCCCACATAGGCGAGATGCCGACGACGGAAGGTAAGATGATGCTCTTCGCTAACTGGGACAGACTGCTCAGCGAATATTTCCTTACGGCGGGTAAAGCAAATGCTTACCTCGTGGCAGGAACAAAAGCTAAGGATGCCAGAAAGCCTACGGACATAAAACTGATAGAGTCATTTCGCAATTATGCTCCGACTTTATATCATATCCTTCACGATGCAGACAGTAAGGTGAAGGCTGTGGAAAATCTTATGGTGGGTGAACGCTCGCTCAATGTCCTCTGCATAGAGACCGATGAATGTGAGGCTGAAAGCATTGCTTTGGCGCGCCAAACGCTTATAGACATCTGTCTGCAACTCTGCAAGGAAATCTATACCACCACACATCTTGCCGTATGGCGCAGATACCTTGAAGGGGTGTGGTTGCATCTCTGACATCTTCGTAACAATAAAAAGTATGATACCCAAGATAATACACTATTGCTGGTTTGGCAGAAATCCCTTGCCACCACTTGCGCAGGAATGTATCGCAAGCTGGAGAAAATATCTGCCAGACTATGAGATAAAAGAATGGAATGAGGATAATTTCGACGTAAATATCATTCCATATACTGCGGAGGCTTACCGACAAAAGAAGTATGCCTTCGTCAGTGACTATGCTCGCTTTTGGATATTACATCAGTTTGGCGGAATCTATTTCGACACAGATGTGGAGGTTATACGTCCAATGGATGACATTATTGCCGCTGGAAACTTCATGGGCTTTGAAATTGATCCAGATGGAGAGAATACTCCGGGACGATATGCTCCGCGCTATTGCTTCTCAGTAGCCCTCGGACTTGGTTCCGGAATGGAAGCTTCACATCCGTTTCTGAAGAAGATGCTCAACATATATGCAGGCATGAAGTTTGAACTTCCACCAGAAGACATATCATGGTATAAGACCATCGTGGCATATACCACTGAGGCATTGTGCGAAGAAGGACTGCAGAATGTCAGCGGGATACAGAGCGTCATGGGCATAAATATCTATCCGCATGAGTATTTTGCACCTATCAATGTCCTGACAAGTAGGCTGAATATCACGCCGAATACGAGAACTGTGCATAGATATATGGGCAGTTGGGGAACGGGAAAGAGAAGCCTTAAGGACAGGATGCGCTGGCTCGTGCCTGAGGTTCTCTTCGTGATTTACAATAAAATAAAAAGACGCAGATATAGAATAAAATGAAAACAATAGCGCAATTCTATACATTATTCTGGATTATCTATTTTCCTACCTGTATTGCTTTCAATGAATTAGATGGCTTCGGATGGATAGATGAGATAATGACAGTCATTCTCATGGCATTTACTTTCCTCAATAGTAGTGTCTCGCTCAATCGTGAACCGCGAGGGGAGTACAGATTATTTCTTGGCATTCTTGCTTTCTATGTGGTCTATGGACTGATATTTGGTGAGAATATAGAGAAGGCAGTGCTACGAGATATGGTGCAATGGATAAGGCCTTTCTCTGTGATTTACTGTACGTGGATATTGAATCCGCGATTTACAGAAAGGCAGAAGAATGTGATGCTCATATCCATGTTGGTGACGCTTGGAGCGTGGTTCCTCTATCATCCAGAGGTAAATGTCGGCGCAGATGCGGAATTTCCAGTGCTGGGACAGTTGGCTATGTGTACTGGTATGACCTGGTATTTGTGGAAACCTGACAATCAGAAGAATGCATATATAGCCCTCGCAATAGTATTGAGCGGTATGCTTGCTCCTAAATTCAAGTTTATGGGTGAGGTGGTGTGCTTCGTGGGATTCGTCTTTTTCCTTCGTGGCAAACTGCAGTTTAAGTCACCTAAAACGATATTGGCTCTTGTAGTGCTACTGGCAGTGACGCTTTATGTTACTTGGGAAAAATTTGATATCTATTATGTATCCGGACTTAACAGTAATGAGCTTGCTCGTCCGATGAGTTATCGTATCGCTTTCACTGAGATAATCTGGGACTATTTCCCCTTCGGACCAGGTATGGGAACGTGGGGTTGCGCTGCAGCTGCAGACTATTATTCGCCTTTGCTCTATAAGTATCACATGAGTCGTGTGTGGGGATGCGATCCAAGTAATCCGATGTTTGTGGCAGATGCCTTCTATCCTACGCTGGCTCAGCTCGGCGTTGCTGGCATCATTCTCTTCTGCATATTCTGGAAACGCAGACTGGTAGCCATGAATGAAATAGAAGATATGCGCTATTATCGCGTGGCATGGATTGCATTCTTCTGCCTTCTCATCGAGCAGACAGCAGATACTTCATTTCTTTCAGGTAAGGGAATGGGATTCTGTATGCTCCTGGCGCTCTGCTTAAATGCTAATGGGAATATGGAGGAAGAAGAGGATGAGGAAGAAGAGGATGAGGAAGAAAGCGAGGAATTGGCATTCTCCACAAGTGAGAAAAATGCACCATTAGCTCGCGAAAACTGATATAATGAGAATAGATAATTATGAAACTACATACTTTTATCATAAAAGCAAGCAAGGCAGTTCCATTCCTCTATGATGTGTTCTTGGCTTATTTTTACCGCAAAGCGATGAAGAGTTGCGGTAAAGGAGTGTATATTCGCCCATCATGTTCAGATATTAAAGGACTCGAAAACCTTTCTGTAGGAGAATATACAAGCATACCAAAGGGTAGCGTAATATATTGCACTGGCGCTTCTTGCACCATCGGAAATAAGGTGTTGTTCGGTCCAAAGCCCGTAATCATCACTGGCGACCATAGGATAGACTTAATAGGAAAGCACGTGATAGATATTACAGATGAAGAAAAACTGCCTGAGAACGACCAGCCTGTGGTCATCGAGGATGGAGTATGGACAGGTGCTAATGTCATTATACTCAAAGGCGTGACCATCGGACGTGGCTCTGTCGTCGCTGCTGGCAGTGTAGTCACTAAGTCGTGTGCACCTTATAGCATCATCGGAGGCGTGCCAGCAAAACTTATCAAGATGCGTTTTACGCCTGAACAGATTGTGGAACATGAGAAATTGCTTGCTAATACGTAAGAAGTTGCTTGCTAATACGTAAGAAATTGCTTGCTAAAGAAATCCTGAAAGGTGATTATTGTAGCCCAATTGCTCAATCCGTTTTTTTATGTTATCCACTGACGTTTCGCAAGTAGTTAACATGGTACTAATCAGAAATAAAATATCAATAGAGAAAAATAAATAAATATATTTTTTCTATTTTTTATTTGTTTTTCTCTATTGATATTTTACACTTCCCCACGGCAGTGGGGACTGAGGGG
>URJQ01000117.1 GCA_900548195.1 uncultured Prevotella sp. | reverse complement strand
ATCAGAATTATTTCGACCTACTTACACATTATATAAAGTAAAAAGATAGAAAGAAAAGAAGGAAAACAATGCTCAAGATTGTAATGATCATGCTATGCGGAATAGGTACGGGCTATCTGCTTCGCAACAAGAAAATGAGTTTTATCGGCCGTATCATCACGGCTCTCATCTGGGTACTACTGTTCCTGCTCGGTATCGAGGTGGGATCTAATCCACGTATAGTCAATGGTCTTCAGACTCTTGGTCTCGAAGCCATCATCCTGACAATCGGTGGTAGTGCCGGCAGTGCGCTCTTTGCTTGGGCATTGTGGAGATATGTGACAGCGAAGAAGGCGAATACTTCGACTCAAGATAATGGAAAGAAAGGAGGCAAGGCATGAAAGGTAGTCTGATTATCGTAGGCTTCTTTGTCCTTGGCATCATCGTAGGTTTGTGTGATGTCATTCCTAACAGTTTCCTGGAAAGCGACGTAAGCTATTATGCCCTTTGCTGCCTGATGTTTTGTGTGGGTATCAGCATTGGTTGCGATACCTCTGTGCTGAAGAGTTTCAGGGAGGTAAACCCTCGATTGATGCTATTGCCACTGATGACCATATTCGGAACATTGGCAGGATGCGCTGCAGTATCATTGATATTGGGCCATCGTCAATTGACCGACTGTCTGGCAATAGGCTCAGGATTCGGTTATTACTCACTGTCAAGTATCTTCATCACCCAATATCGAGGTGCCGAACTGGGTACTATCGCTTTGCTGGCAAACATCAGCAGAGAGATTCTCACCCTCCTTTGCGCTCCGCTATTGGCTAAGTATTTCGGCAAACTGGCACCTATCAGCGTAGGTGGTGCCACAACGATGGATACCACATTACCTATCATCACACGTTATTCGGGCGAAAGTTTTATCATCGTTTCCATATTCCATGGCTTCTGTGTAGATTTCTCCGTGCCTTTCTTGGTAACATTCTTCTGTTCGCTGTAATATATATATAAGGTGGTTTCACCATTTCAAAAACCTACTTTTAAACAACATTTTCATATGAGACGATTCATCAGTTCCTTTATGATATGTCTGGGCTTATGCTGCGCTCATTCCTCTGTGGCTCTTGCAGCTCAAGATAAAAAGCAGACTGCCGGTTCAGATCCTTGGCAAGATGCCACCATCACCAATATCAATCGTATGCCGATGACTGCCCACTACTTGCCTTTCACGAGCGAGCACGCTGCAGTGGCACAGTTGAAGATGGATGATACACGCCGTTTCCAATTAAACACACAGACTGAGCGCCGTCGCTCTCTGGATGGTGTGTGGAAATTCAAACTCGTGAAGAAACCAAGCCTCGCTTTGAATGATTTCTTCAAACCATCATATAATGTAAAGGATTGGCAGGACATCAATGTACCAGAAAGCTGGGAACTTCAAGGCTTCGATGCTCCAATCTATACCGACGTAACATATCCTTTCAAGACAAACCCTCCATACGTACCACAGGATTACAACCCTGTAGGTCATTATGTCCATGAATTCACCGTGCCAGAAAACTGGAAGGGAATGGATATCATCATGGATTTCGAAGGTGTGGAATCTGCTTTCTATCTTTGGATTAACGGTAAGTTTGTAGGCTATAGCGAAGACAGCCGCCTGCCAGCCCACTTCAATATCTCACAGTTCCTGAAGAAAGGCAAGAACCGCCTTGCGATGAAGGTGTTCCGTTTCAGCGATGGCAGCTATCTGGAAGACCAGGACTACTGGAAATATAGCGGTATTGAGCGCAACGTATTCATCCAGGCACGCCCTAAGAGCCGCATGAACGACTATGTACTTGGCAATAGCCTCGTCAATAATTATAAGGATGGCAACTTCTCTCTCGATGTAAGTATGCTCAATCCTGTAAAGGGACAGAAGGTAGAAGTCAAGGTGCTCTCTGCTGCTGGCAAGCAACTCTTCAGCCAGAGCAAGAACATCACTTCTCCTACTGACACTCTGCTCCATTTCGCAAAGCAATTCCAGAATGTTCAGCCTTGGAATGCTGAAAACCCTTACCTCTATACCCTCGTTATCACTTCTACTGACAAGAATGGTAAAGTGCAGGAAAGTGTGGCTCAGCCATTTGGCTTCCGTACCATCGAAATGAAAAACGGACAGCTTCTCGTGAATGGTGTGGCTATCACTATCAAGGGTGTCAACCGTCAGGAGCACAATGCAGTACACGGCAGAACTCTCTCTATCGACGAGATGGTGAAGGACGTGAAGATGATGAAGCAATTCAGTATCAATGCTGTTCGTACATCCCACTATCCTAATTACTCTGAATGGTATCAGCTTTGCGAAAAGTACGGTCTCTATATGGTGGACGAAGCTAACATTGAGTGCCACGGTATCTTGGATACAGAGTTTAAGCAGTTGGCTGATAGAGAAGACTGGTATCCTGCATTCCACGATCGTATGTATCGTATGATTAAGCGCGACCGTAACCAGACCGCCGTTATTATCTGGTCTATGGGTAATGAGAGCGGATATGGAAAGCACTTCGAGAAGCTCTATGACATGAGCAAGGCTATTGATCCTACTCGTCCTGTACAGTATGAAGGTGGTGGTTACAATGCTAAGTCTGACATCTACTGCCCTATGTATGCACGTATCTGGGCTTTGCGCCGCCATGCTAACCAGCGCGATGCTCGTCCATTGATTCTCTGTGAGTATGCTCATGCCATGGGTAACAGTGAGGGCAACCTGAAGGACTACTGGGATTTGATTTACAAATACGATCAGTTGCAGGGTGGATTTATCTGGGACTGGGTCGATCAGACCATCGCCAAGACCGATGATAAAGGTCATAAATACTGGGCTTACGGTGGCGACATGGGCTTCGTAGGTGTGGTAAACGACTCTAACTTCTGTGCTAACGGTCTCGTAGCAGCCGACCGCTCTTTGCATCCTCATATCTGGGAGGTGAAGAAAGTCTATCAGTACATCGCTTTCGAGCCTGTAGCATTCATGCAGAACCGCATCAAGGTGACAAACCGCTTTGACTTCTCTACCCTCGACAACTACCAGCTCGTATGGGCAGTAGAAACTAATGGCGAGACTATCAAGAGCGGAAAGATGAATTTCCCAACCCTCAAGCCTCATCAGAGCACTGAAATCGAAATCCCAATGGGCGCTCTTCCTGCTACTGACGATAAGGAATATTTCCTCACACTGCGTGCATTCAGCAAGAATGCTACTGGTGCTGTCGCTGCCGGACATGAGGTAGCTATCGAACAGATGCAGTTGCCTGTGCAGCTCGTGAAGAAACAAGAGGCTGTAACTGGACAGATTGAAAAGACAGAGACTGCCGACGACATCACCATCAAGGGCAAATCAAGCAATTATAGCATAACTTTCTCAAAGAAGTCTGGCGAGATGACATCATTGCAATATGATGGTAAGGAGATGCTTATAGCAGGCTTGCAGCCGAACTTCTGGCGTGGTATCACCGATAATGATGTGGCTAATGGCACTCAGGAGCGCTGTGGCACATGGCGTGAAGCTGGCAAGAATATGGTGCTGAAGAGCATTAAGGCTGAGTCTGCTGACGGCAATCAGAAGGCTACTGTCGTGGCTCAATTCGATATGCCTGAGCAGGATTCTAAGATGGAAATCACTTATAATGTACTGGCAAATGGCAATGTGGATGTAAATATGCACTTCATTCCAGGCAATAAGGCTTTACCTGAGATTCCTCGTCTCGGAATGCGTATGATTCTGAAGGCTGATTACGACCAGATGACATGGCTCGGAAGAGGTCCACAGGAGAACTATGCTGACAGAAAGAGCGGTTATCTCGTAGGTAAATACTCTGCAAGCGTATGGGAGCAGTATCATCCATACGTAAGAGCACAGGAGACTGCTAACAAGTGTGACGTTCGCTGGTTTACACTCGCTTCAAAGTCAGGCGCTGGTATCAAGGTGGAAGGTGCTGAACCATTGAGCGTCAGCGCATGGAACTTCCCACAGGATGACCTTCATTACATTCCTTCTATGCAGGCACATCGCCACGGCGGATGCGTTGACAAGAAGGATATGGTATGGGTAAACATCGACCATCTGCAGATGGGTGTCGGTGGTGACAACACTTGGGGAGCTATGGTGCATCCAGAATACACCATCACACCTAAGGAGTGGAGTTACAGCTTTACTATCAAGAACTTAAAATAATTGGGATATGATATATAAATCTATAGCTATGATCACATTAGGTCTCGCCATGCTATCACTGGATAGCGTGGCGCAGACCACTCGTGGGGCGTATAAAGACATTGTGGATATTTCTCTTACCCCTGGAGCCCCTCGTCGTCAGAATGGATGTTTCACGGATATGGGTTCATGGATGGGCTTCACGCTCTCCGAGAAAGAGAATCCTACCACTGGCTTTTGCGGTCCTTTCAGCATCTATTATCGTAATTGGTATGCTCGCTCTTTGGTTTCTCTCACGGGAGCTACGCTGATAGAGCATAGTTATTACCCTGGCGAAGTGCGTATGAGTTTGCAGAAAGATGGCGGTGAAATCAGAGAGAGTTTGCAGTTTGTTGATGCTCGCACTGCCCTCCTTACTGTCACCAATCCATCCAAACTTCCGCTCACTTTTACTGGAGACAGCATCAGCAGCAAGTTGAACGTCACCTTAAAAGGCAACGCCGTCATCATCGGCGACCTTTATAGCGAGCGCATCATGCTTACCTTCCCTAAGCAAGTAAAGCTGGAGGTGAGCAATCATAATTATGTAGCTCAACTGCCTGCTGGCGTAAGTCACTTCACTGCCGCCATCTCTATTGTCGAGCAAGACACTGAGGAGTCAGTGCAGAATGTGCATACCGCAAGTCTGCTTGCCAATCCTTCTGCCGCTCTTGAGGCTAATGAAAGCCGATGGAATGGTTATCTTCAGAAGGTAATACGCGATGATATGCCTGCTGATTACAACAGAGTGGCTACCAAATCCATCGTGACACTGCTATCCAACTGGCGCACAAAGCGTGGCAATCTCTATCATGATGGCATCGTGCCAAGTCATGCTGTAGGTTATTTCGTGGGTTGCTGGGCATGGGATTGCTGGCGTTTCTCTGCAGGAATGGCTTCCTTCTTCCCTGAGTTGGCAAAGGATAATATCCGCGTGATGTTCGATTATCAGCAGCCTGATGGCATGATTATCGACTGCATCTATCCTGATGCTTCCGAGAATAACGCACGAGACTCAAAGCCTCCTTTGGCTGCTTGGGCTGTAAACGAAATCTATGAGCACAATAATGACTTAGCTTTCGTCAAGGAAATGTATCCTAAGCTCTTGAAGTATCATAAATGGTGGTATGAAAAGCGTGACCATGACAAGAATCATATCTGCGAATTTGGTTCCACTGATGGCACACTCGAAGCTGCGGCATGGGAGAGTGGAATGGATAATGCTATACGTTTCGATGACACAAAGATGCTGAAGAATGACGCTGAGAATGCGTGGAGTACAGACCAGGAAAGCGTGGATCTCAATGCTTACCTGTCATTGGAATATACCTTGCTCAAGAAGTTTGCCGAACTGCTCGGTGAGCCTTTCGACTTACCAGACTATCGTAACTTAGTGGCAGATTATTTCTTTGATAAGAAAGATGGCTTCTTCTATGACAGACGACTGAATGAAAACAGAGATTTCGTCCGTGAAGCAGGTTGTGAAGGCTATATTCCGTTCTGGGCAAACATCGCTACACCTAAGCAGTTTGCTATGGCAAGAAAGCTCTTTGACAACAAAAAGAAATTCTCCACCTATATCCCATTCCCTACTATAGCGGCAGACAATCCTAAGTTTGACCCTAAGGGCTATTGGCGTGGTCCTATCTGGCTCGACCAGACCTATTATGGCATCAAGGGCTACCGCAACTATGGTGAGAACAAGAAGGCGGATGCTTACACCGATCAGGTGTTCCGCAATCTGGAAGGCATCTCGGCTGGAACACCTATCCACGAGAATTATGATACGCACACCGGCAAACCGCTTAAGGCTTCCCATTTCAGTTGGAGCGCAGCTTGCTTGCTGATGTTATACAATGATTACGGAAAATGATAAGTAGTTAGTTTTAGTTTTTATGAAAAAAGTGTCGAATAGGAGCAATCCCGTTCGGCACTTTTCTTTTTTCCTCGAACTTCGCAAGTAGCTTACGAGTTGCTAATCATTGATAAAATATCAACAAATAAAAATAAACAAATATATTTTTTCCGTTTTCTTGAATGCTTGCACGTTTATATAAAATATGTGGGTGACAGTTGGTGAGTTGCTATTAAAAAGACTGACTACCCCACTATCAACGATAAACAAGAAGATTAGGCTGGAAACCTATACCGAGCAAAGCGAGAGTAACCCGGGACTAAGTCTCGGGATAATGAGACTATAAATACAAAAATCTGTCTGGAAGACAGTACCAACTAAGCACTACCACCTACAAAACGGTCCAAAACAATACGAGAATCAAGCCAAAAACCAACTATTTTCAGTTATGAACCATTATGGACTTGTACGGTTCAAGAATAATCCTTACCTTTGACCCGAAATTAAAAAAATAACTATAAACAGAGCCTAAATAAAAAGCACATGAGTAAGGTATTTCAAGTAAAGCCGAAGCGTATTAAACGCACCAACGGCACAGTCCTCACTCCCGACATGGTAGTGACAGTGACTACACAACAGCATACCACCACCCCATTCTATAATGGTGCAAAGGAACTGCAGGAAGCATATATGCGCCTCTATGACTTCGATTACAAGAAAGCATGCTGCAGCGTCAATGACTTTGATTTCGTTAAGTTGGACTAAAAAGACATAACCATGAGTGACAACCAAGCAAATATGCCTCTACCTTCCAGCATGGCAACAGACCTTGCTGAGCTCAAAGATATTGAGAAAGTAATCACATCGCAACTGACAGAACTTGGTCAGAAGATAGATAGTTCTTTCTCAAAGGCAGCTGAATTCGTTAATAATGTTACTGAAGTTGCATCCTCTTTTGCAAAGTCAAGCAAGACACGTAACACTATCCAATTTATCGGCACGGCTGCATCTGCAACAGTCAAAGGAATCGGTGACGCATACAGTGCTTATAAATACAATAAGGCACTTGATGCTCTGCTTAAGCAAAAGCAGGAAATAGCCGAAGTAAAAATATCTGCCATTGAAAAACTTCAGCCAAAGCTGGAACACATGACTGATAATTACTCTAAACTTCTGAATAATTTTACATCAAAAGAATACGACCTCGAGAAAATTCAGCAGTCAAGTTATTCCGAACCTCTTTACAACAATATAGACAAGCTTTTAGCAATGCTTCGTGCCATACTCTACAACAAAACTATGGCAGAATATATTCATGCCGAATACACAGCGTGGCTAAATGGTGAGCATCAGTCCAAACTCAGTCAACCGACTTATTGGAACATTAACGAAAAATTGATGGATTACCTAAAAAAGCCAAATATGTTGGAGCTTATTGATAAATATTCAACAATAACAACTGGAAATATTTCGGGCAATGAAGTTTGCTTCTTACACGACCAACAACTCATGTCATTTGCGATGAGTTTAAACTCTAACAAATTGTTCAATTGCTCAGCGTCGGGTAAATGTTTAGGAAAGCCTTCTACATCTTTTGATACAGATATGTTCATAATTCAAGATAATAATCCTGTCTTGTTACCTTCGTCTGATTTTTTTGAAACATACCGAGATGCGGTATCTGAGTATAACAGCATCTATGAGAGTATGAACTGGAAAATAAGTAGGGTGTCCAGTTCGTTGTACCAAATTTAGCTCACTTTCCTAAGCGTTTTGGTTCGTTCTGTAACCCAGTTTTTGGACAGGTGCTCGGTTGACCAAGTACTGATGTCCTTGAGTTTAACATTTACAATGCGCTCTTTGAAATTAACTGTTTTTGTAACGGATTCGTTCGCGACCTTTGAATATAACGGTATCGTCAGAACAAAAGATGTCACACCGTACAGTTTGTTCGGCGACTTTTTGCTCTTGTAGATGCCAAAAGTAGATTCAATGATGTCGGATGATATATTGATGCTCATGTTACCTGTGAGAAGTGCTTCTTCCCGATTGAAGTATTCAAGCATCCCGATACCGGCACGTGCCTGTCGGGAATGTGCGTTTCCCAAGACATGAGTAATGACATAGAACTTGCACTTCCTGCTCGTCACGACCGAGAAACCTTCGTTCTTGCAGATGGACTCGACGTGTCTTACTGCACAAAGTACAGCCTGCAGTTCCTTCAGCAATGATTCATAATCCTTTATGAAGGCATACGCTTCCTGCATTTTTTCCGGTAGCGTGTCATAGCAATCAAGCATTTCATTACCCCAGAACACCCATGAAGACATATTCATGAACCGTGATATGGCTCTCATGTTTGGAGGCAGCAAGTATGCCTTGTCGGTCAGATGATACTGCAGTCGTTTCTTGCCAAGGAGTGTTGTAAACTCCACAAAATCAGATCGTTTCCCATAGACATTCTTGAGAATCACGCCCATGGAATGACTGATGTCTGCATG
>URJQ01000116.1 GCA_900548195.1 uncultured Prevotella sp. | reverse complement strand
GAGTTTGAAGACATCGCTTCCGGCAAAAAGTTCTACTTCTTCAATACGCACCTCGACCATGTGGGCGTCAAGGCCCGCGAAAACGGCGTAAAGCTCATAAACATTGCGCGCGGCGGACTTGTAAACAATGAAGATGTTCTTGCGGCAATCAGAGCCGGAAAAATTTCATGCATGGTTACAGACTTTGCGGCTGAAGAACTTATTGCCTGCGACAAAGTAATCTGCCTTCCGCATTTGGGAGCTTCAACTCCAGAAGCAGAAGACAACTGCGCAGTTATGGCAGTAAAAGAACTCCGCGACTTCCTCGAAACAGGATCAATCACAAATTCTGTAAACTTCCCTCGCGCAACAATCGACTCTAAGATTCCAGCAAACGGAACAAGGCTTTGCATAAGTCACAAGAATGAGCCTGGACTTGTTGCGCAGTTCACGACAATTCTTGGAGAGGCAAATCTCAATATCGAAGGAATGGTAAACCAGAACCGCTGCGAAGTTGCATACAACATTATTGATGTGGCAGGAAAAGTTACAGAGCAAACTTTGGAAAATCTTGCAGCTATAAAAGACGTTACAAAAGTAAGACCAATTTACAACTAAAAATCTTTCATCAAAATGCGTCCCTGCGGAATGAATTTTATTTTACTTTCGCAGGGATTTTTTATTTTAAATTGTCGAAAAAAATTCATTTTCACGCTAAAAAATAATTCGCAAGACTTTCTAAGATATTGACACATACAGTAGCGTGGTATAGTATAATAAAAAATTTATTAATGGAGAAAACTATGGAAATGGAAGAAAAAAAATCATGCTGCACAAACAAAACAACAAAACGCCCAGAAGAAGAATTAAGAAAACTTGTAAACAGGCTCAGTAGAATCGAAGGTCAGGTCAATGGAGTAAAAAAAATGCTTCAAAACGATGCGTATTGCACGGACATTCTTATTCAAGTTTCTGCATGCCAAGCCGCATTTAATTCGTTCACAAAAGAGCTTCTTGCAAGCCACATAAAAGGCTGCGTTGCGGAAGGAATTAAAAACGGCGACGAAGAAATTGTTGACGAGCTTGTCCGCACACTTCAAAAACTTATGAAATAACTTTTCTCTTTAGGAAAAAAATGATAAACGTAATTTTAGTTTTATTTATAATTGTAATCTTTGTGTTTGCCTTAAGAAATTCAATAAAGCATTTCAAAGGCGAAGGTTCTTGCTGTGGAGGAGATAGCGGAACTTTAGTTGAAAAAAAACACCTTGCAAATCCTGTTGTTGAAAAAAAGACAGTTTTTACAGCAGGAATGAAATGTTCAGAGTGCGCAAAAAAACTATGGAATTCACTGAATAAAATCGAAGAGCTTTCTGTAAAAAAAGTAAACTTCAAAACTTAAAAATGAAAATATTCAGAAATAAGACAAAAGCACTGGCTAAGCCTTTCTCTAAAATGAGAAACATGACAAAAGCATTATTCCGTCCGCTGAAAAGATTCGCTAAGTATTTCAGCTGGATGAAATATATATGGCTTGCCTTATGCTGGGTGGCAAAATGGTTCAGATGGCTGAAATACCTCAATCCTTTCCGTTACATAAAGAGGATGGACAGGTATATTATTGTGAAATTCATAGGCACGTACTTCTTTGCCATTATTCTGATAATATCTATCTCGATAGTATTCGACGTCAATGATAATCTTGCAAAGTTTTCACAGTATCATGCTCCGCTAAAGGCAATAGTATTCGATTACTACCTTAATTTTATCCCTTACTTTGCCAATCTCTTCTCGCCTCTGTTCGTATTCATTGCCGTAATCTTCTTCACTTCCAAGATGGCAGGCAACTCTGAGATTATCGCCATCCTTGCGGCAGGCGTTAGTTTCAAGCGACTGATGCGACCATATATGATTTCATGCGTGCTGATTTCGTGTATGTCCTATGTCCTCAGCGCTTATGTCATTCCGCATGGCACTGTAATCAAGCAGAACTTTGAGTCCATGTACAAGAACAATAAGAAGAACACTTCGGCAGAGAATGTGCAGCTTCAGGTGGACCGCGGAGTGATAGCCTATATCCAGCATTACGACAATAATTACAAGAAAGGATATGGTTTTTGCCTCGATAAGTTTGAGAACAAGAAACTCGTCTCTCACATGACAGCGATGGAAATACAATACGACACCATCTCTGATGAGAAATTCCATTGGAAAGCAATGAACTGGAAAATCCGTGAGATGAAAGGTATGAGAGAGAAAATCACAAGCGGTGAGAAAAAGGACACCATTATCCTTATGGAACCGACTGACCTCGTCTATAGTAAAGGACAGCAGGAGACATTTACCAGTCCTGAACTGCATGACTACATCTCAAAGCAGATCAATCGCGGTTCTGGCAACGTAGTAAGGTATCAAGTGGAGTATCACAAGAGAATAGCATCCAGTTTTGCATCATTCATCCTTACTATTATCGGTCTGTCGCTATCATCTCGCAAGAGAAAAGGCGGCATGGGAATGTACCTCGGAATTGGTTTGGCTCTCAGTTTCTTTTACATTCTCCTCCAGACCATATCAGCGTCCTTCGCTATCAATGCAGGTTCACCGCCAATAATTGCCGCATGGATGCCTAATATATTATTTGCCATCGTAGCATATTTCTGTTACAGGAAAGCTCCAAGGTAATATCTCCAGACCGCAGTATTTTCCTCATGACTGTTAGAATATTACTAATCACTGGGATATGCGGGGCTGACAACAAGCACATTTCCAAGCAATAAGGCAGAATCACTAAAGATAATAATGATAAAATGCCTTAGTTTTCACATTCACTGTTCAATTAACCCAATTGAATTATGTATTTCGAAGAAACAGCATTAAACGACAACATTCTCGATGCTCTCTATGACATGAGATTCGAAGAGTGTACTCCTATACAAGAGGCTACCATAAAGCCTATACTCCAAGGTCACGACATAATGGGCGTAGCGCAGACAGGCACTGGCAAGACAGCGGCTTATCTGCTCCCTGTCCTCTCCCTTCTTGACGATGGACTCGACGCACATGACAAGGCTTTCCCAGAGGATTCCATCAACTGTCTCATCATGAGCCCTACACGTGAACTTGCCCAGCAGATAGACCAGGCTATGCAAGGCTTTGGATATTATCTTAACGGCATCAGTTCTGTGGCTGTATATGGTGGAAACGATGGCAACAGATACGATCAGGAGCTCCACTCTCTGCGTGAGGGAGCATCCGTCATAATCGCTACACCAGGACGTCTGATTTCTCATATTCAGATGGGCAATGTGGATTTGTCTCGTCTGTCTTTCTTTATTCTTGATGAAGCAGACAGAATGCTCGACATGGGCTTTTCTGAAGATATTCTATCCATAGCCAAACTCCTGCCCGCATCCTGCCAGACAATCATGTTCTCTGCCACAATGCCAGAGAAGATTGAGGCTTTAGCCAATAAACTGCTTAAAAATCCTGTTCAGGTAAAGATCGCTGTCAGCAAGCCTGCAGAAAAAATCCAGCAGTCCGCTTTCGTATGCTATCCTTCACAGAAGAATGGCATTATCCGATCTATATTCAAGGCGGGAGATCTCAAGAGAGTTATCATATTCTCTGGTAAGAAGCAGAGAGTGAAAGAGATAAACAGAGCGCTGAGACAGATGAAGGTCAACTGTGGAGAAATGCACTCTGACCTTTCACAAGCCGAGCGTGATGATATCATGTTTCGTTTCAAAAGCGGTGAAATCGATGTCTTGGTAGCGACAGACATCGTCGCACGCGGTATTGACATTGATGACATCCACATGGTCATAAACTATGACGTGCCTCATGACGTGGAAGACTACGTCCACCGCATCGGTCGTACAGCAAGAGCTGATCGCGACGGCATCGCTTATACTCTCGTCAGCGATGATGAAATCTACCTTTTCAAGAATATAGAGAAATTCCTTGAGCGTGAAATAACCAAGAATCCTATCCCTGAAGGATTAGGTGAGGCTCCTGAATATAAAGTCGTTCATACCATGAAAGGCAAACATACACGCTCAAAGACCGCACACAAAACCAGCAGAAATAGCAAAACCAAAAATAATCAAAATGAGAACCATAAGAATCGTACCACAAAAAACAACCCTAAGAGTCTTCAAAAGAAGAATCCGGACCCCGTGTTGAGGAAGGATAAAGAGGACAGTTCGGAACAAAAATCTATGACAACAGGCAACAAGCGACCTAAAACAAGCCGCAAGAAAACTACAAAGCCTGCTGTGAAAGATGTTTCTCCAAAAGATTAGTAAACTCATAATTCTTGAGACCCCATCTTGGCGCAATGAGCAAGTCGGAAGGA
This sequence comes from uncultured Prevotella sp., assembly GCA_900548195.1. GTDB lineage: Bacteria > Bacteroidota > Bacteroidia > Bacteroidales > Bacteroidaceae > Prevotella. Next base: position 4,611 of record URJQ01000116.1, on the reverse strand, counting down.
GACTGGCTCGTAAAGCGTTCCAGCACAATCTCAGGACGCAGTTTCTTAATATACTTTCCTATCAGCTGTATATACTCTTCTGGTGAGAAAAGTGTGCATCTTTTCTGAAGATTGACATCCTTCTCTAATAGAGTGCCGCGAGTAATCTGTAACTGATGCAGCTTGAGTATGTCTATTGGAAGAGAGTTGACTATATCCACCTGACGAAGGATTTCATCCTCGTTTTCATCTGGAAGCCCTAATATCAGATGAGCACATGTCGTGATTCCTCGCGCATGCGTGTTCCTTATTATATTTATAGAGCATGAGCTATCATGCCCTCTATTGATAATCTGGAGGGTCTTGTCATTCAAACTTTCTACTCCATACTCCATGGTGAGGAACGTTTTCTTTGATAAAGTTTCCAAATAGTCGAGCGTTTCATCAGAAACGCAGTCGGGGCGAGTGGCAATGCTGATTCCTACTACATCCTTTTCGTTTAAGGCAGCCTCATATAGAGCCTTTAGCCTTGCGATAGGACCGTAGGTATTGGTAAACGACTGAAAGTATGCGATATATTTCATATAAGGATATTTGCGGTCAAAGAATTGCTTGCCTCGTCTCAACTGACGGCGGATATTGTCAGTTTCGAGATTCAGCATTTCCTCTTGCGATTGCCTGTTAGCAGTATCTGAACAATAGTAAGGACTAAAACTTGCATTATTACAATATATGCAACCTCCTTTACCTATACTTCCATCCCTGTTTGGACATGAAAAACCCGCATCTATAGAGATCTTCTGCACTCTATACCCGAACTTGTTTCTAATCCAATTTCCATAGTCATTATATAATTTCATAATATCTTTTTGTAGTTATTTTTAAGTTTTCTGTATTATATTGTTACTTTTTCTTTAAAATTAGTTGCAAATATACGAAAAAATGTTTAACTTTGCACCGCAATTAAAAACAACAGCCAAATGAAGATTTTATTTGTCATGTGTTCACTCCTTCTGTCTGTCGCTATGTCGTCATTCGCTGAAGGCAAGTTTACAATCAAGGACATTACCAGTGGAGTGTTTTCCGCTAAGTATGTCACAGGAATGAGAGCACTGCCTGATGGCGAGACCTATGCAAGAATTTCCAATGATGGAAAGCAAATCGTGTCTTACTATTATAAAAACGGACAGCAGGCTTCAATATTGTTTGACGTGAACAATACCATTGGTGAGCATATCAATTATTTCGATGATTACATTCTCTCACCTGACGGTTCCAAGATGCTTATCCGCACTGAGACTGAACCTGTATATAGACGTTCTACTCGTGCCACATACTATGTGTATAACATTGCCACACGCCGACTTACCCCACTGTCTTCTAAGGGCAATATCCAGAATCCTATCTGGAGCAACGATGGTAACCTTGTCGCTTACGTAAGAGACAATAATATCTTCCTCGTTAAGTTGCTTTATGATGGAGCAGAAAGCCAGATTACCAAAGACGGTGAGTTCAATAAGATTATCAATGGTATTCCTGACTGGGTGAATGAGGAAGAATTTACCACTTCTTCTTCCATGTGCTTCAATGCCGATGGAACCATGATCTGCTGGCTCAAGTATAATGAGGCTAACGTAAAGCAGTATTCCCTCCAGATGTTCAATGGCTTCAACACCTCTTTCTATACATATAAGTATCCAAAGGCTGGTGATGAAAACGCTACTGTCTCTGCATGGAGCTACGATATCAAGAGCCATGCTACTCGACAGATGAATGTGCCTCTCGATGCTGACGGCTACATCCCTCGCATCTACTCTACGATGGATGCCAACAAGATTCTCATCCTCACGCTCAATCGTCATCAGGATAATCTGAAGGTGTATGCTACCAATCCACGTAGCACTGTGTCTGAGGTTATCATAGAGCAGAAAGACAAGAGATATATTAAGGAGAATGCGTACATCAATATGTTCGTTACTCCAAAGTACATCCTCATGCCTAACGATGCAGGAAGCAATATCATTGCCAATGTCTATACTCACGTAGGCAATCTCAAGCGTTCTATCAGCCTTCCTGGTAAGGACATCACTGAGGTGTATGGCATTGACGATAAGACCGGTGACGTATATTTCCAGGGTGCTTCCCCTACTCCAAAGGACCGTCAGATCTTCGTTTCACGCGCTAATGGTAAGATGGAGTGCTTGACTCCTCAGGCTGGTACTACCTCTGCTCAGTTCTCTTCCAACTTCAAATATTTCCTCAAGACATGGAGTGATGCTGACAATCCTTACACATTCGCTGTATGCAATGCAAAGGGAAAGGACATCAAGGTAATGGAGGACAATAGCGAACTCAAGGCTAAGCTGAAGGCTTACCCTGTCACAAAGAAGGAGTTCTTCACATTCACATCTTCTGAAGGCGTAGAGCTCGAAGGATGGATGATCAAGCCTGCAGACTTTGACCCAAATAAGAAATATCCAGTTATCATGCACCAGTATGGTGGTCCTGGAAGCCAGCAGGTAGTAAACAGCTGGGCTATCGGCTCAATGGGACAAGGTGGTATGTATGACTACTATCTCGCTGAAAACGGCTTCATCATCGTTAGCGTTGACGGTCGTGGTACAGGCTTCAGAGGCACAGACTTTGAGAAGTGCATCTATCAGCGTATGGGCGATCTCGAATCAAAGGACCAGGTAGAGACAGCACTTTGGCTGGGCAAGCAGAGCTACGTTGACAAGAATCGTATCGGTATCTGGGGATGGAGCTTCGGTGGCTTCAATACGCTGATGTCCATGAGCGATACTCGTAAGGTTTTCTCTTGCGGAGTTTCCATCGCTCCTCCTACAGCTTGGAGATTCTATGACACCGTTTACACAGAGCGTTATATGCGTACTCCTCAGGAGAACCCTGACGGATATGATACCAACCCTATTGTACGCGTGAAGAATCTCAGCGGTGCATTGCTCCTCTGTCACGGACTTGCTGACGATAACGTTCACCCACAGAATGCATTCGTTTACACTGATGCTCTCGTAGAGGCAGACAAGGACTTCCGTGAACTTATTTACACCAACTGTAATCACGGCATCCGTGGCGGCAACAAGCGTAATCACCTTCTCCGTCAGGTTTATGACTGGTTCATGTCTCATCTCAAGTAAGATATAATCAGAAGTGGGTTCTGAAAATTACTTTCCACTTTGTTTAGGACAACCCATAATACGAAGTGAATTTTTAGAGCCCACCTCTATAAAAAAATAACTACAGGATAATATTTTCAACATACATAAACCAAATTAAAACAAACATTTATGAACGCACAACACATTGTTGAAAATCTCAAGCAGAGATTTCCTAATGAGCCTGAGTACATCCAGGCAGTAAGTCAGGTACTTCCTACAATTGAGGAAGAGTACAACAAGCATCCAGAATTCGAGCGTGCCAACCTTATTGAGCGTCTTTGTATTCCAGATCGCGTGATTGAGTTCCGCGTTTCTTGGGTTGACGACAAGGGTAATGTTCAGACCAACATGGGATATCGTATCCAGCACAACAACGTGATTGGTCCTTACAAGGGCGGTATCCGTTTCCACAAGAGCGTAAATCTCGGTATTCTCAAGTTCCTCGCATTCGAGCAGACATTCAAGAATTCACTCACTACCCTCCCAATGGGTGGAGCAAAGGGTGGCTCTGACTTCTCTCCACGTGGCAAGTCCGACGCTGAAGTTATGCGTTTCTGCCAAGCTTTCATGACCGAGCTCTATCGTCACGTAGGTGCTGACGAAGACGTTCCTGCTGGCGACATCGGTGTTGGCGGACGTGAGGTTGGCTATATGTTTGGTATGTACAAGAAACTGACCCATCAGTTTACTGGTATGCTTACTGGCAAGGGCCTCGAATTTGGCGGCTCACTCATTCGTCCTGAGGCAACTGGTTATGGCAACGTCTATTTCCTCGTCAATATGCTGAAGACACGCGGCATCGAGCTTGCTGGCAAGACAGTCCTCGTCTCTGGTTCTGGAAACGTAGCTCAATATACCACTGAGAAGTGCATCCAGCTCGGAGCAAAGGTAGTGACACTCTCCGACTCTGATGGCTATATCTATGATCCTGAAGGCATCGATGCTGAAAAGCTCGCTTTCGTAAAGGAACTGAAGAATGTGGAGCGCGGACGTATTCGTGAATACGCAGAGAAGTATGGCTGTAAGTATGTAGAAGGCGCAAAGCCTTGGGCTGAAAAGGCAGATATCGCCCTTCCTTCTGCTACACAGAATGAAATCAATGAAGAGGCTGCAAAGACTCTCGTAGCTAATGGCGTAATCGCTGTTTCCGAGGGTGCAAACATGCCTACCACTCCTGATGCTATCAAGGTATTCCAGAATGCTAAGATTCTCTACTCTCCTGGTAAGGCTGCAAATGCTGGCGGCGTTTCTGTTTCAGGACTCGAGATGTCTCAGAACTCCGAGCGCCTCCGTTGGACTTCAGAAGAAGTGGACAACTATCTCCACCGCATCATGGACGACATCCATGCCAACTGCGTGAAGTATGGCACAGAGCCTGATGGCTACATCAATTATGTCAAGGGCGCTAATGTGGCTGGCTTTATGAAGGTTGCTAAGGCTATGATGGCTCAGG
>URJQ01000115.1 GCA_900548195.1 uncultured Prevotella sp. | reverse complement strand
AATATATTTTTTATCTTCCTCTGGAGTTTCAAGACAAAAAGAGACTATATGAATGGGAAAGCTCTGACAATGTAGAGTTCCGCTATTTCTCTCAACAGGAAATACATACATGTACTTGTAGCAACATTTATCTGAATGCGTGGCGTACCAGTATATTGTTGAAAAAGAAAGTAGCTGAAACCAAATGTGACAGAGTGTTGCTTATCTCTTTTGTCGAACTGATGTTGTTCATAGTACTGTTGCTTCCTTCTAAGGTAAGAGTAAGTGGTATCATTTATCGCATATACCTTTATGACTGGCAAAAGATGGGATTGTTACGTCGATTGTTGGAATGGGTAAGGTATAAGTCTGCTGTAGGGAGTAAGTGTATTGAAAGGTTACTTGTCCTCAATGACTCCTGCAGTGTCAATATGCTGAATGAGATATATTCCACGGACAAGTTTCGTCTGCTCGCCGATCCAGTCCCCAATGTGGATTTCTCAAGATTGAAGAATCTTCGTGAAGAACTGAATATTCCTGCAAACGATAAGATATATTTGCATTTCGGCGGACTGTCCCGACGCAAGGGAACGCTTGACATATTGAATGCTATTGCCATCTCAAACATAGAAGAGATGCAGTCGCGTACGTTTGTAATTGCAGGAAAGGTATATGATGAGATAAAACCTGATTTCCAGTCTCTGCTCATTCAAGCTCGCAGGAATACAAATGTATTAGTATTTGACAGGTTTTGCACTTATGAATATCTTTATGATTTGTGCTTTACTGCAGATGTAATATTGATTCCTTATCATTTGACTAATCTGAGCAGTGGGTTATTAGGTTACGCTTCTTTGTTTCACAAACCGGTAATAGGTCCTTCGGAAGGATTGATAGGACAACTTATAAGCAGTTTTGGTCTCGGTATTACCATAAGCCATATCTGTTCAGAAGAGTTGCTGAAAGCAATAACTTATGATCATTATCCCACAGTGGATTCATCATACGCAGAAAACAACACTACAGACAAATTCATAAATACATTATTAGATGTTGAGAATAAACATAACACGGACTAAAAGGGTGATGTCAGAAATGGGAATAGCATTGTCTCTTGTCTCTATTCCATTAGGAATGATTGTCAAAGTAATATGGGGCAATATGATCTTTGGCAATCTCTTTATGGCGGTGGGGTTGCTCATGATGTTCCCATACCACAGGATGAGGGATGGCATCAGACTCAATCTTCAGTCCGGAGTAATGATATTTGTCATTCTTTCGTTCGTCTATTATATATTCTCTGATTTTGATGAACCTGTATATCTGTTATATCTCGGCGTGACTCTGTTCTTTTCGGTAGGCTTGTCATTATCCAAGTATGGGAAGGATTTCAGCCTTGATAATACAATCAGGTATATTTGGCTTTTTTCGCTTGTCAGCGTACTGGGGGGATTGTATTGCTTCGTTTCCGGCAAGCTGTCTTTCCTTTCTGGATTGTTGGATTTCAATGAAGAAGGAGATACCATTTATGATGGTCTTACTATGGGAAGCGTCTGTATTATGCAGATTATCTGTTCCTTTTATTTTATCTCAAAAGATGATAATTCGCTTTTGGAACGATATTTGATGTTTCTTTTGATAATTCTTGATTTTGTCATGACTTTGATGGCATTCAAAAGGACTCCTTTGCTGATTGCCTTGGTCATCATATTCTATTACTTGCGCAGACTAGGCTATTTGGCTCTGACACCAAGGAAAGTGATATGTTTCATTCTGGTTTTTCTTGCCATAATGGTTTATGTCATAAGTAATAGTGAATTAAGTGAAGCTGTTGCAACTATTTCAGAAAACACCTTTGAAGGAATTTCGAGTTTGGTTACAGGTGACCATACTGGTCATAGTCTGACAAATTCCACTGATGTCCGAATAGAAAACCGTGATGCGGCCTTTGGTATGATTGCCCATTTTGATGTTTTGGAATACATGATTGGCAGAGGCTTTATGACGTTTTGGTTTGATATGCCCCTTGTGCAGTCTTATCTTGATATGGGTGTGATAGGCCTGGTCTTGTTCGCATTTTATACGGTCTATTTGCCGTTATATTCCGTTTTTTCAAAAATCAGGAAAAACCGCATTGTCCTATTATGTGGAATGTTTGCATTCCCAGGAGCTGTATGCTGTTTGACTAATGGTCATCCTTATTTCCAGTCATTATGGATGCCGGTCAGTCTGTTATGCTTCGTTCTTGATGAAAATTGGAAGATTCAAGGCAATAAAGAAAAATTGTCAACTCAAAAGTGATGGATTATGTTTAATATACCAATATTATTTGTTTTCTTCAACCGAAAAGATATCGCTATGCAATCCTTTGAAAGGATAAAAGCGATAAAACCTTCTACTCTGTATCTTTCACAGGATGGTGCGAGGCAAGACCGTGGAATGGCTGAAAAGGAAGTTGTCAAGGAGCTGCGTCAATCTATTATTGATAGTATCGACTGGGATTGTGATGTGCACACTCGATTTATGGAGTACAATCTCGGTTGCGCAAACGGTGTAAAGACTGCAATAGACTGGATGTTTGAAACTGAACAGTATGGAATTATATTAGAGGACGACTGCGTGGTGGGAGACAGTTTCTTCAAGTATATGGAGGATATCTTGTTGCGGTTTAAGGACGATATGCGAATCGGAATGGTTGCAGGGACAAATCCTCTCAAGTCTTTCAAGAGCGAGTCATCTTTCGTTTTCTCTCGTTTCAAAAGTTGTTGGGGATGGGGTACATGGGCTCGTGCTTGGAAAAACATGGATATGAATATGTCTTGGCGCGATACAGACTGTGAATCTGTAATCAACAACAGCGGCTTTAATGGTGAACATAATTCCAAATGGTATTTCCAGTTGAAATGTATAGACAGGAAGCACGTGTCTGCATGGGATTGGCAATGGTATTTCTCACTTGCTGCTCAAAATCAATTATGTGTCTATCCTTCTGTGAATCTCGTCTCAAATATCGGTAATGATGCTGAGGCTACTCATACTTCATTTTCCAATATAACTTTAAAAACCGGAGAATTGCAGTTCCCGTTGAAGGCACCGCGTGTTTTTGCTCCATGTTACCAGTTTGAAAGAATGTTCTCTGCAAATGAAAATTCGCTGAAAACAAGGATTGCGCGTATGTTGCCTCATTCTGTAAAAAAAATAATAAAAACAATTTTATCAATATGAATTTCAAAATCAAAACGCCTGTCGGAATATATAAATATAAGATGGTGCCTTTGTTTCTTGGGGTCAAGAGAATAAACAAAGAGATTTCCGGAAGAAATCTTGCCCTGTTCTATGACATCCTTGCGGAAGCTGGCGTGAGAGTGTTTCTTGCATACGGCACTATGCTCGGTGCTGCACGTGAACATGATTTCATTGCACATGATGAAGATATCGACCTCGGAATGTCGAAGGAATATAAAGACAAATTATTCTCAAGCCTTTTCAATCTCCGTGAAAATGGTTTTGAGGTTTGTCGTTATGATCGTCGCGGAGTCATCTCTTTCATGAAGGAAGGTGAATACATTGACATCTATATTTATGGAAAAGAAGAAGATGGCATAGTTTCTTGTGGTCAGGAAGTAATGCCGGAGTGCTTTCTTCAGGATTTGGCGGAATTCGATTTCCTTGGGAAGAAATATCTTGCTCCGAGGGAATGGGAAAAATATCTTCTGTTCTGGTATGGTGACAATTGGAAAACTCCAATTCAGTATGCCCAGTTTGATATGCCTGCATGGAAAAAGAAGATAATGATTACTCTGCAATATATCAAGGAATTCCTTCCTGATTGCATTTTCTATGCTCTTCTGAAAAACAAGATGCAGAAGTATCGTGCTCCTTATGAGAAGAAAATTCGTGAGCAGTTCATGTAGTTGATTTCATAAAAAAAAGCCAAACGATGAAGGTTTCACTCATTACAGTAACATATAACAGTGCGCTGACGCTACGTGACACGGTTGAGTCCGTGTTGAGGCAGGACCATGACGATGTGGAGTATATCGTGGTGGACGGTGCTTCTACGGATGACACGGTGAAGATATTGCGTGAGTATGAGCCTCGTTTTGAGGGACGGATGAAATGGATATCGGAGAAGGACCGTGGACTTTATGATGCCATGAACAAGGGCATACGTATGGCTACAGGCGATGTGGTGGGGATTATCAACAGCGATGATTTCTTCACTTCCGACGATGTGCTGAGCACGGTGGCTGAACAGATAGGAGATAATGATGCCGTCTATGCAGACATACATTTCGTAAGGCCGGACAATCTCGGGAAATGCGTGAGGTATTACAGCAGTAAGAAGTTTCGTCCGTGGGCGATGCGCTTTGGCTATATGCCGGCACACCCCTCTTTCTATGCCCGCAGGGAAGTGTTCGAGAAGTATGGTCTTTATTCTCTCGATTACAGTATTGCTTCGGATTATGACATGATGGTACGACTATTCTGTAAACATAGAATTAAGGCGAAATATGTAGAGAAGGATTTCGTTACCATGCGTACTGGAGGACTTAGTACAAGTAGTATTTCTCATCGTCTCCAACTTACCCGTGAAGATGCAAAAGCATGTCGTAAATATGGCGTCTATTCCAATTTTATTCTTTGCTCTGTGAAGTATATTACTAAGGTTTTTGAGTTTATATAAACCGTCTAAAGGAAGTAGAGGGAATGTTTAATTATGCATCGTGAATTATGCATTATGAATTCATGGTGAATTCTAACTTCCCTCAAATCTCCCTTCTCCATTCTGTGCCAGTGATTCTCTCTTTCTTTGCTATGAAATGATTGATGATGACATGCATGAGGCAGTAGAATAGGATGTCTGCCACGATGATGAGCGTCTGGCTGAGGTAGGCGGCCACGAGATAGTTGCATACTATGATGAATAGAGAGCAGAAGAGGATGCATGCCATCGTGTATTTCGGTCCCATTCCGGTGCGGAGCAGTTTGTGGTGGATATGGTTCTTGTCCGGCAGGAAAGGGTTGCGTCCGTCGCGTATTCTGGATGCAAAGACGCGCACCACGTCAAGCAATGGAATGGCAAGTGTGCTCAGTGCCACGATGCCTATGTTATGGAGGTGAATATTCCATACGGCATTGGCTTGCCAGAAATGCAGGATGAGGAAAGAGAGCGTGTAGCCCAATGTCAGTGATCCTGCATCGCCCATGAATATCTTGTTCCTCTTCTGGAACACATTGTAATAATAGAAAGCGGTCACTACGCCGAGGAAAGCCACGGAGAGCATTGCCCAGACGGTGTCAAGGTCGATGATGTAGAGCGCGGCGATTACCGTCAATGCAATGGCTGAAAGACCGGAAGCCAGTCCGTCAATGCCGTCGATAAGGTTCATGGCATTGGTGACATAGACCACAAAGAGGATAGAGACTGGCATTCCTATCCAGAACGGCACGCGGTCAATCAGAAAGACGTGGGCAAAGTCGGCAATCCACAGTCCGCTGATGCAGAGCAGCGATGCGGCGATTATCTGCACGATGAACTTTATCCTGTAGCTGACTCCGTGGATGTCATCATACAGTCCTATGGCATACAGCATCAGACTGCCTGCCATGTAAGCCAGGAAATGCTGGACGTTGGTGCCTCTCCACAGTGCTTCCACATCATATCCGATGCGGAGCAGGACGACGAGCAAAGATGAGATTACCACTATGGTCACCGGAATGAATACCACGCCTCCGAGTCTTGGGATAGGAAGTTTGTGCACCTTGCGGCTGTCCGGAAGGTCGTAGAGGTGGAGTTCCCTTGCGAGGGATACTATATAAGGTGTGAGGAATAGCCCTGACAGGAGTGTTGCGGCAAAGACTATCAGTAGGATTATTATATTGCTCATAGTTGGTATTTTCAGTGTTATAAGTGAGTTATAGTATTCGATTGGCTTACATTGTTATCATTATAACGGCATGAAAGTGGTTTTATTTCATTTTTCTATGCAAAAAGGTATGTATTTTCCACAATAAATGACGTTTTATAGTGTTATAATAATTGGATGGTCGATAAAAAAACAAGCACTATCCTAAAATGAATCTTTACTACCGACTGAATGACAAAAGAGACAGAACCACATATTTCATCTTTTTATGGCAAGTACCTGAAGAGGGTGCTTGATTTCTTCGTTGCCTGCATCTGTCTTGTAATCTTTTCCCCACTGATTATCTTCTGCTGGCTTGCGATGAAGAAGGAGCGCAGCGGTCCGGCACTCTTTACGCAGGAGAGAATAGGCAAGGGGGGCAAACCGTTCAAGATTTACAAGTTCAGATCCATGTATGTGGATGCAGAGGAGGATGGTCCGGACCTCGCTACAGAGAATGATGAGCGCCTTACCCCCACCGGAAAATTCCTCCGTGCGCATCATCTTGATGAGTTGCCCCAGCTCTGGAATGTGCTTAAAGGCGATATGGCTTTTGTGGGTTACAGGCCGGAGAGGCAGTTTTACATTGACAGGATAATGGAGAATGATGCCCGATACGCTCGCCTTTATGAGCTTCGTCCCGGTGTCACCAGTTATGCTACTATCTATAATGGCTATACTGACACGATGGAGAAGATGCTTCGCCGGTTGGAGTATGACCTTGACTATATGGACAAGTGCTCATTTCTGACTGATATGAAGATTACATGCCTTACGTTCTCCAAAATAGCGTTTGGAAAGAAATTCTGACAGTTGCCAGGCACCCCCGCATATCATTGGCTCCTGCATAGGATGCCGACACCCACTTCTACAGAATACAATGAACAAGACAAAAGACTCCAGAATAATCGAACTGCCTAAGATTGCCGACCCGCGTGGCAATCTCTCCATCATAGAACAGTACAAGAATGTGCCGTTTGAGATTCGTCGTGTCTATTGGATCTACGATGTCCCTGGAGGCTTCGATCGTGGTGAGCATGCTTTCAAGGATAATGAAGAGATGATTGTGGCGCTCTCTGGCTCCTTTGATGTGGAAATAAGCGACGGAACGGACAAGAAGGTCTTTTCGCTCAATCGTTCTTATCGTGGACTTTACGTCCCAAAGGGGCTGTGGAGGAGAATGACCAATTTCTCTACAAATTCGCTTGCCATTGTCCTTGCGTCAAAGGATTACTCTGAGGATGATTACATAGAGAATTATAATGATTACCTGAAATGGATTGCTGAATATGAAGAAAACGGTATTTGAATGCTCACTGCTCGAACTGACCAAAGTGCATCATCCTGAGGGTAATCTTACTTACGTCTATCAGAATGTTCATGTGCCATTCCCGGTCAATCGTGTGTTCTACAGTTATGATATTCCTGCCGGAGAAAGTCGTGGAGCTCATGCACACAGGAATTGCTGGCAGATGATAATCGCGGCTTCAGGAAGCTTTGAAGTGGTGCTCGATGATGGAACAAATAAGCGCACGGTATTGCTTAATCGTCCGTTCTTTGGGCTTCTGGTGCCTCCTGGCATTTGGTCGTCGGAGCAAGGATTCTCTTCAGGCAGTATCTGTCTTGTCCTTGCTTCTGAGGCTTATTCAGAGGAAGATTATATTCGTGATTATGATGAATATTTGGAGTGGATTACAGAAGAGTTACAATGATAAAGTTTCTTGACATACAGGCTATTACTCGTCAGCATAAGGATGAATATAATCAGGCAGTCAGTAGGGTAGTGGACTCCGGTTGGTTTCTGCAAGGGGAAGAAATTGCTACCTTCGAAAGTGCTTATGCTCAATATATTGGCACTCCTCATTGTGTCAGCGTAGCAAGCGGACTTGATGCTTTGCGCCTCATTATTCGCGGATATAAGGAGTTGGGAGTGTTTCATGAAGGCGATGAGATTATAGTGCCTGCCAATACTTATATCGCCACAATCCTTGCCATTACTGACAATGGGCTTATCCCAGTACTTGTCGAACCTGAATGGGAGAATCTGGAGATTGACGTTAGCCGTGTGGAGGAAGTCATTACGCCACGTACCCGTGGGGTGATGATAGTTCATCTCTATGGTCGCCTGGCTTATGATGAGCGTCTTGAGGCTATTTGCAGAAAGTATGGACTGAAATTGATGGAAGACTGTGCCCAAAGTCATGGATGCACATGGAATGGCAGAAAAACCGGTTCGCTTGGCGATGCAGCAGGACATAGTTTCTATCCAGGCAAAAATCTTGGAGCCTTTGGTGACGCAGGTGCCGTAACTACCTCAGATTCAGAACTTGCAGATGTGGTTCGCATATTGGCAAACTATGGTAGTCAGAAGAAGTATTCTTTCAAATATGAGGGAATAAACAGTCGAATGTCGGAAATAGATGCGGCTGTCCTTTCTGTCAAATTAAGGTATCTGGATGCTGACAATGCTCGTCGTCAGGAAATAGCGCATTATTACTACAATCATATCTCCAATCCTATTATCTCGCTTCCTTCTCGTCTTCCAGACAGTAGGAATGTCTATCATCAGTTTCCTGTTTTCTGTGAGCATCGCGATGCTTTGCAGGCTTATCTTGCAGACTGTGGCGTCCAGACGATGATACATTATCCAGTCGCTCCTCATCATCAGGAGTGCTATGCTAAAGCAAAATGGAATAATCCTCGTCTCTCACTTCCCATCACCGAGAAAATTCATGCTCAGGAATTGTCCATTCCGATAAATCAAGTACTTGCCACAGATGAGGCTCATCTTGTCGTAGATGCACTCAATTCTTTCATTGGATGATTATTCTGTCAGTCATATGGCATTTCATTATTTGGGGTTCTTCCGGCATTTGTAGTGATAATAATTATTGTCTTTATCAGATAACAAGTTTATATAAGAGATGGGCTTGAGGATAAGAGGTGGCAACAACCTAAAGAAGTATCTATCCTTTAAAATGTGGCTTTTTTAACTGTTGTTAATACTTTTTCCTACACTTTTTCTGAAAAATATTTTTTGTTGTTTGTAATTCCACCATTCCACCTCTGTGTGATTATCGCTTTGATAGTCAGGCGATTGCGCGTGGTGGAATT
>URJQ01000114.1 GCA_900548195.1 uncultured Prevotella sp. | reverse complement strand
GCATGGCGTATGAGAGGAAGACTTCATCAAACAGCTCGTCTGTGGAATATCCCAGTTGCTTCATCTGACTGACCGATTTCTGCCAAAGCGTGTCGTTGATATTGCTGAGCAGATAGACCTTGTACCGCTTCCGAAGCTTGACCAATGCCTTCAGTCTTTCCTCAGGCAGATTGCCACACAGCTTTTCCAGGACTTTCTCAATATCCTCAGTTGAGGTTCCTTTGCGGCAAAGGTTCAGCATCTCTTGCAAAGTTTCTGCTTCCGCTACCAGACCATTAATATATTGGTGCATCAGTCTCTTGATCTTGCGGACATGGATTAGTCGCTTGAACGCCGTAACGCCCAGGCTCTTCATGGCTTTTACAACAGAGTCATCATCAATGTTCACGATGACACCTCCATAATCAAAAACGAGAGTTTCTATCTGTCTCATGCTTATTTCCCGATGCAGAAGTGGGAGAAGATATTGCCGAGGACTTCGTTTGTGGTGATTTCACCACCTGTTATCTCTGCGAGATGGGAGAGACATTGGCGGAGGTCTTCCGCTATGAGGTCGCTCGGGATGCCGATGGACATTGCTTCTATTACTGCAGTGATGTCAGCGAGTGACTGGTCGAGGGCCGTCTTGTGGCGCAGATTTGTGATAAGAACCTCGTCGGTGGTGGATGGCTGGATGGTGGATCTGAGTTTTTGCTTGAGAGCTTCGAGTCCTGTGCCTTGCTTTGCAGAGATGTGTAATTCATCCGTTGAGGCTGTGATGTCTGCGAGATCAGACTTGTTTATGACGTGGATAACGTGCTGATGGTCTGATGGCATGATGGCAGGGTATGGCACTCCAGGCTCTGTCATGAGGATTATCACTTTTGCTTTCTCTGCAGCTTTGCGTGAACGCTCAATGCCGAGTTGCTCTATGGTGTCGGTGGTGTGGCGTATTCCAGCCGTATCGATAAATCTGAATAGGATGCCGTCGATATTGAGTGTCTCTTCTATGACGTCGCGTGTGGTACCCTGTATGTCGCTTACTATTGCTCTTTCTTCTTGCAGGAGAGCATTAAGCAGGGTAGATTTACCTACATTGGGTGCTCCTATTATTGCTACAGGGATACCGTTTTTGATGGCGTTGCCTTGCTCGAAAGAATTGCTGAGTCGCTTTATCTCTCGGCTTATGTCATTGGCGAGCGAGAGTAGGGCTGTGCGATCGGCAAACTCCAGGTCTTCATGGTCGGAGAAGTCGAGTTCGAGTTCGAGCAGAGAAGTGAGGTGGAGCAATCGCTTGCGCAATTCGGTTAGTTTGCCTGACACTCCTCCTCGCATCTGTTGCATAGCGAGATGGTGTGAAGCGGCAGAGTTGCTTGCTATGAGGTCAGCCACGGCTTCAGCCTGTATGAGGTCGAGTTTTCCATTTAGGAAAGCACGCTGTGTGTATTCTCCCGGCATAGCCATGGAGCATCCGCCTTTGATAAGCAGTTGGCAGATGCGTTGTAGGATGTAAGCAGATGCGTGTGCAGAGATTTCTATGCTGTCTTCACCTGTGTAACTATGTGGCGCACGGAAAAGGGAGAGCATCACGTCATCTATGATTTCTCCATTTTCCGGGTCCTGTATCTTTCCATAGTGGAGTGTGTAGCCTTTAGCCTGGCTGAGCGTTTGTCGTCCGTGGAATATACAGTCGGTTATTTCGATGGCTTTAGGGCCAGATATTCTTATTATGCCGAGTGCGCCTCCATTAGCTGTAGCGATGGCGCAAATTGTGTTATCTTGCATGCTTTTTCTTATTTTGTCAATGCAAAGATAGTCATTTTCGGTTTTAAATAGAAATTTTGTGTGAATATTTTTGTATAACAGGATAAAGTTTATAACTTTGCAAGGGTAAACCCCTGATAACGTATGAAGACATTTGAATTTTTGACTCTTGACCATCCGTGGCAAAAGGTTGGTAAGAGGAAGATAACGCCACATTATATGAGGTTGTCGCATAAGCATCTTTGTTTGCCTACGCGACTGGAGAGTTTTGTGGAGTTTGTGGATTTCGACGTTTATCAGAAGATACGTGCAGACTTTCTCCGTGGTCGTTTTTATTTCCTTGCCAATAGTGATGAGTATGCTTATATGTTGCTATTCGATTTGATGAATGGCTATCCAGACGATATGGCAGAACGTGATATGGAGAAGACGAATGATGAGCTTCGTGTGCTTCGCAAATTGTCTCCAGCAGTGGAAAAGTTTTATTCCACTTACATGAAGAATGCGAAGTGGAAGGAAAGTCTCAGTTTTCCTTTTCGTGGCACGTTAGAGTATGAGCCTATCGACCGTGAAATCTTGTCGCGTGAGCATCATTGGTCAATGGTGGACACTGCCAGACCTTTGCAGATAGTTCGTGAGGGTGAGCCATTATTTGCTCCTCCTCCCACTCCTGTCGTGCGTGCATTGTCTCGCATCAAGGTATCTGGCGATGTGTTGGATGTGATGGAGCGTTGGTCGGAGACAATGCCTTACACTAAGATGCTTACGCTACTGGAGAATGCTGAGTGGAAAGAGTACCTCATAGAGCGTGAGGAGTTTCTTGCAGGGCGCTTCCGTGATTTGCATTATAAACCTGCCGTAGCTTTGCATTTGTATTATGACATCCTTGGTGGTCAGACACTTACAGATAACTCGGCTACTTATGAAGACCGAGTGCTCAATGAGCTTTGGGCGCTTGGGCAATGTCTGTGAAATTTGGTTGTTGGTGTTCGGCTGTTTTGTTGTCTTGCGGAATAAAATATCATTAAATAAAATAAATAAACTATAGGAATGAGCGGAATATTGCTGTAGAAGCGACAAAAATGAAAAAAAACTCCAAAAGTAGTGAGTTTTTCAGATTTTATTTGTAATTTTGCCCTATAATTCAGAGTTCTACTGTGCCTATTATTGCTACACTATGGTAAGTAAAAAAATAGATATAGCAAAAACCTAAGCAACAAAACGGTTGCTTATAAAATATAAAAATAGTACTATTGCGAAAAGTAAATATTAAATGTAATAATATGAAAAAAACAACTCTTACTATCCTTATGACTTTCATTCTTTTTGCTTCTGGCTATGCTCAGAGCAATGAGGATGTATTTGGTAGCACTTACGAATTGGTAACAGGCTACTCACAAGTTCCTCAAGATGGAATTTATCTGATTGCGGGTTATTTATCAGAAAAAAGTGGTGGAAGTCTTTACCTAATGTCTTCTGACAATCTAAACAATGGGGTAATAAAAGGAAAACTCCATACTAAAGTGACTACAGACGCACCGCCTGCAAAAATTGTGTTGGATGAAAGTTCCTATTCAAAAGAGATATCTGGATTGGAATATAGGTTTTTATTTCAAAAAACTGAAACAGAGCGCAAATTTTCAATACTAAATAATGGACGCTATTTAACTAATGTTTCCAATAGTAAAATTGAATTTCTGGGCACAAATAGTTTGTGGTACTTAAATGCTGTTACCCCTCCCCTAAAGAATAACCGTATTCGTTTTTATAATAATTTTTATAATCATAATTATAATAAAAATCATAATAATGATTTTAAAATAGCTTTCGATACACAAATTAAGGCACTCAAAATTGCTAAATTCACTACGACCAGCCCCGACATCAACCTTTACCGAAAAGTCTCTCACGCAATAAAAATAGGAAAGACTGGCTACTCGACTTTCTATTACATTAGCAACGATGCAAAACTGCCAGAAGGTCTGACAGCATACACATACGGCATTAAGCAGGATGGAGACGTTACGAAACTGGTTTCTACTCATCAGTTTAATGCTGATGATATTATTCCTGCTAATTGTGCGGTGGTAGTGAAAGGTAAGCCAGGAAACTACTCCATTGCTCTCTTGAAACCAACTTCAAAAGATAAATACGAAAATGTGCTCCAAGGGACTAATTACGCGAAAGTCATTGGAAATGACGACACCAAACAATACTACATGCTCTCACTGGATAATAACGGGGAGAACGTGGGATTCTACTGGGGAACTGCTGACGGTGTGGCTTTCACTAACAAGGCTCACAGGGCTTATCTCGCTATCGAAAAGTCTGCAAACGGTAAGGTAACTTCTTTCGTTCTCAATCCAGAAGGGGAATGCGCCACTGGCATTACGTCGGTTAAGACAGACAGTAAGATGGCTTCCGCAATATACGACTTATCAGGCAGAAGGACTGTAAACCCTTCTCACGGTTTTTATATTATCAACGGCAAAAAATACTTGAAATAAAAATACTTGAAATGAAAAAGAAGAATTATATCACTCCGAACTTGATTATTGTGTCTATCGCTACAGATTCGCTGGTACTCGCAGGTTCTGGCGGTGACTCTCAATCAGTATACAACTGTATGGGAAATCGCGACCAGCTTGGTAAATACGGCAGTTTCGCTGATGATGACGATAATGATATGGAATGGGACTGGTAATGGTCGCTTCTATCTATGGATTATAGGATATCTATCTCATTGATTAGGAAAGAAATAAGAATTCATTACTTAATTCGTGGGTGATTTATGGGAAATCATGTTATGGCAATTGGCTTTATTATTATTCGCTTTGCTGCTACATGAATTCACATGAATTGCCCACTAATTGTTTCATGGATAATTCTTGTTGTTTAGTTGTATTGTTGTTTGGTGGTTTAGTTGTTTGGTTGTATTGTTGTTAGTCAAGGTGTAGGCGTATTCTACATACAACCAAACAACTAAACCACCAAACCACCAAACAACTAACTAACCAACCAAACCTTACGAATTACGAATCACCATCTCCATCTGTTCTCCAAGTCCGATGGTGTAGCCCTGTGAGATATGGATTACACGATTGAAGGTGTCGGAGATGATGAAGATAGGCGAAAGGTCTGGATGAGAGAGTTTCATGCCCTCTGCTATCTGCTTGCGGATGGCGCCGCCCTTGTCGATGCCGTAGATGATATTCTTTGGCAGACTCGGGAATTCTGCTTTGTCAAACTTCTTCGCCGCTGCCTCGTCCTCGAAGAGTATAACAAACGGACGTCCCCATTTGTCGAAGGCTGCCGCTGCCTTGGCTATATCCTTCAAAGCATGATTGGTAGGCTCCTGACCCACTCCTATGAGTCCGGTGACGAAATATCCGCGTCCTGTCTGCGAGAGAAGAGAGACTTCCGTGCCATCCAACTTATAAAACTTCGACTCTGCATTGAAATTGCCAATCACAGCGACGGCAGTAGGAGAAGTGCGAAGTTGCATTTCCACCTCCGTTGGCTTTCCCTTTGCCACATTGAACACCTGCATAGCCGACATTACTCCACCATTTGCCAAACGCGTGCCACTGACCAGAGCATACTGCCCCACGTCGAGGTCGATGCCGTCCTTGAAGGTGTTGCCCCAAGTGATGCCTTCCGCAGGATATTCCAACAGAGAGGTGGAACCATCCTCACGGATGCGTGAGATGGAGAAATGACTGTAGTATTTCGGGTCATCGATGATGCCGTTGCCATGATAACGAAGTAATAGCTTACCCTTCTCTGCCACTCTCTGCACCGAGCCGTCGAAGTCGATATCCACCCATTGCCCACGCTCTCTATACTGTGCCTTCTGCGTCACTGCATCCACACGAGCCTCGATGCCGAGACTGCGTGCCACATCGACGAAGAATATCTTGCGAGAGCGATAATCAGTCAGTCTGCTCTCCCATACTCCCACTGGTGTCTGGGCTATCATCAGCGCCTTGCTGTCAGGATTGAGACGGATATTCTGCTTCACCCAAGTCACCAGCTTGGCAGGATCACGACGGAAGGCGTCTGCCTCACTTTGGCTGAATGCTTTCTCGAAATAACGCTTGAAAGGATGGATAATCATCTCATTCTCTACACGTGGGCACAACTGACTACTGTCTGCCAGGAAACTATCTTCCAGTATCTCCATCGGCATATCGCGTAAGTCCTTGTCGCTTAGGGTAGAAAGTAGACTGACAGCACGCATCAGGTTGTCTTTATGATTGACGAGAAACTGAATGATGACCTCGTGATTGCCTTGCGCCTTTACTATTATTTGGGCGATACTCTCTGTCAAGGCATCCATGTAGCCGTCAAGACCATTGTCCCTGACCACCTGTCTGGCTCTCTCCATGTCATAGAATGTGGCGAGATAAGCGTGACGGATAGAGTCTTCCTTAGCGAAGCGAGCATTATTCTCCTCTCGCTGTTGCTTGGAGACGAAAGGCAGATTAGGCTTTTCCGGTGGAGGCACTATATCGAAGGAGTCGCGATAGACCACAGCATTACCCTGAGCCACGGAAGCCTTATGGTCGAGACGGATAGTCACGTCGCTGTCTTTGCCAAACGATACCTTCTTGAATCCATACATACCATCATAAGAAGCCCATGCCATCATATCGCCTTTGCCGGCTGTGAGGAATGTCTTACCTGTGGCATCAGTGTATTTTGTCACTACAGAGCAGAATTCAGCATAATTATAAATCTTGAAATCCACTTTCGCCCCTTTCACTGGTTTGCCGTCAGAATCCACGACGGCGAAGTCGATGCGGGCAGTCTCTCCATAGTTGCCTATGAGATTTATCTCGGTGTAATTGGAAGTTCTCAGCAGTACTTCCTCTGGACCACGATAATCACCGAATGCCTTGGTGTGCATCAGTAGTGCTCGTGAGGCAGGAGCATTAAACCATCCAAGATTGAGCACAGGCTCTGGCTCGCAAGCGCCAAGGAAATACCAAGTGCCGTCAGCCCATGCCTCCACCCACGCGTGATTATCATCTGTGTGTGCCCAACGAGGGGTATAGACCTGTCGGGCAGGTATGCCAACCGAGCGGAGCGCAGCCACCATAAATGTGCTCTGCTCGCCACATCTGCCGAAAGCGGACTTCACCGTGGCGAGAGGCGCAGAAGTTCTTGCGTCGGAAGGACGGTAGGTCACTTTCTCATGACACCAATGGTTTACTTCCAGTATTGCGTCCTTCATGGAGAGCCCCTTGATTCTCTCTTTCAGTTCGTTGTAGAATACAGTGCGAGAATTGTCGAGATTCTCATTATTTACACGTATAGGCAACACGAAATGTCGGAACAGCAGTTCTGGAACATTCTTTCCCCATGTCATCTCCTTCTGTGCCTTCATGCTCATTCTGACATTATCGAGGAAGAACTGCGGTTGGTAGTCGGTAACGTCAGCCAGAGGCATATATTTATACAGGAAGTCGATAGCTTCTCGCTCTTTAGTGGAAAGCCTTTTCAGTTTAGCCATTTTCTCCCTTCTGAGTTTCATTATAGCGTCTTCTTGCGTAGTGCTATTGTCCTTTATCTCTACAACTTGCTCCGGATGGTGAGCGAAGGAGGTAACTGGTGAGGAGCAGAGCATTATCAATGCTGGTAGGAAAGGGTATTTCATTGTGATTTAGTTGTTTAGTCGTTTAGTTTTATATGTCGAGTATTTTATCAACATTCTCAATGAGGAGAAGATCCTTCCCTTTCTCTTCTTCATTGAGGAGAGAGTAAGGGGTGATGTCTGCATGAATATAATTCTTCTTGTATTGTTTAAAGAGAACTTTATCCTGACGCACTGCAGCAGACTCGTTGATAGTCATAGGCAAGTATCCCATCAGCAGGCATGACATCATCCAGCGACGATGCTCCATCTCACACATCTCTACCACTGTGGCTGTCTGACTACTTCGTCTGCGCAAGCTCAATGCCATGGCGCAATATATACTGGAGAGCTTATGAGCCTCCGGTATCTTACGCCACGCTTCTTCTGCATCTATAGCCAGCGGATTATTATACGCTTTATCATAGAGGAAATTGACATTCTTACCATATTTTGCTCGATTAAGGAACCAGACATCCTGCATATCGGCACCGGGTCCAAATACACTAATATCATGAAACAATCGAGTAGTGTCAGCCCAATGCAGAATCTCTGCACATCCCATCTGATAGGCCGCGACTTTGACATCTTTCAGATCAAGAGGTAGATGGAGCACAGTATGAATAGACTCAGAGTCTGTATTCTCACATACCACAATACGCTTCACGCCATTCTTAGCAAACAAGCTCTGTATATCTACACTTGTGGACGTACCACAGACGAAATGCCAGTCTATATCCAAATAGTCGCCATACTGCAGGTCTGGGCAATGTTGCTCCGTAATGCCATTAGCATCAGTATAGCTCCAATTAGAAAGTCTGAACAATCCGCGATGTGAAGCCATGAAGTCATCTGCCCATTTCTTTATATCTTCAGAGACAATAGTTATCCTACTACGATGCTTAGCATCATGAAAATTAGGATAATGAGCCAAATGAGCCAATGTGTGGGCAACAGCTCGCGTCATAGAGTTTGCTCCAAATATCACAGCATCAAGATGTGTATCGTCTTTCTTAGTAATATAAGGCATAAATTCAGCTTTATTGTCGTAAGCCATAAACTGCTCTGCCTCATAATCGTGCAGATTGATATAATCTACGGATAGCGCACCTTTCTGCTCTGCATTACGCACACTGCGAGCCATCACCTCTGTAGTGACATCGTCAGTAAGCATCACATAAGCAGGAATATAGATATCATTAGCCGGACATAGTTCATAGAGCATGTTTACGCAACGGACAGAAAGTGAATCATGATTATCTTCACCATCTTCTCCTAATACATATATTACACTTGCCAGATGAGGATAAGTATCCTTTAGATCACCTTGATTGACACGACGTCCACGATAAATGGTTAGTTTGTTAAACTGACTCGCAGATAGTCCCAGCTGTCCGATTTCCTTACGCAGTTCGTCCACGTCACGGTCTGTCAATATGACTATCTCCTTTTCGCCTATGGCTGACATATCCTGCAACATATCAAACAAATGCCTATGCGATCCAATGATAAGGATGTGATTTCTATGACGGTAACGAGCATGACCGTTCGTCCAACTATCGCTCACATTATCTAAGATGTTGCTAAATACAGACACCAACAAAGCATTTAGGGTAAACATACCTATCAGCGCAACAATGAGACGAAACAAATCATGATGTCCTTCTTGACCACCAAAGCAACCTGGGTCTAAGTACAAAGCCATTGTCTCTTGCCAGCTCAAATCGCCAAAGATGATGCAAGCCAATGCAAAAAGAAGAGTAAACAAGATAATACACAAGATTGCAAGCAGAATGAGTTGCCATAAATGATCGAATTGGTCACAAGCGGCACCATAATTGGAATATAGGCAATAAGCTGTCGT
>URJQ01000113.1 GCA_900548195.1 uncultured Prevotella sp. | reverse complement strand
AGATTTTTTATAATAGTATGGAAGCATCAGTTTGATTAGTTCGGGTGGGGTATCGTTATGGAGATTCTGTAATACATCGGTAAGCCATTGCAGTGGATTGATTCCTACGATATCGCAGCTTTCTATCAATGAATAGAAAACGACATTGTCAAGGGCTCTGCTGTCGCTTTTGCTGTATAGGAAATTCTTCGACCTGTACGGTTGAATTATTTTTCTTTGTCTAATCTGATTTCCAACTTATTGATAGCCATAATCAAATCGTCAGCGAAGCGAGAATGGTCACAAAGGAAGTCATTTCTGCCGTTAGCAAGCCATTCATACAATTCTGGGTCCATTCTGCTGACATAATCTTGTATGGCATACTCGATATCATCCTTCTGCCTGTCAATGGTGGAATAATGATAGATGCGTTGCTTCTGATGGAAAAAAGCAAACGCTGACTCCACTGCATACTTACTGATCATATCCTATTGGTCTGAATTGTCGCTGATTGAGGGAATACACATAACCATGATCAGAAAGGTATTTCTTGATTTCTTCTGGTTCTCTATTGAAAGAATAACAGAGAGATTCCAGTGTATCAAACTCCTCATCTCTGAGCAACATATTGATACTGGAGACAAGTATTGCTGGGTCTTGTGGTAAATAGTCCATAAGTAGATGGAAAAAACAGGAGAAAGCAAATTATATGTTATGATTGAAGAAACGATGCTCGGCAAGTTTCTCGTACTTTGTGCCAGGGCGTCCATAGTTGGCAAATGGATAGATGCTGATTCCGCCACGTGGAGTGAAAAGTCCTATTACCTCGATGTATTTAGGATCCATAAGTTTGATAAGATCCTTCATAATGATATTTACGCAATCCTCATGAAAATCTCCGTGGTTTCGGAAACTGAAAAGATAGAGCTTGAGACTCTTGCTCTCCACCATTTTCACATCAGGGATATACTGTATCTTTATTTCTGCAAAGTCTGGCTGGCCTGTGATAGGACAGAGGGAGGTAAACTCTGGGCAATTAAACTGGACCCAATAATCATTATCAGGATGCTTGTTTACGAAGCTTTCAAGCACCTCTGGAGCATAGTCCTGACGATAATCAGTCTTTTTTCCGAGTGCTTGTAGATTATCTTTTTCGCGATTCATTGTTTGGGGGGGTGTCGGTTTTTGGTTGCCGGTTGTGGGCTATGGGTATTGTTATGATGTAAACTCTCGGGCGCTTGAGCATACTAACCCACAACCCATAACCGACAACCGTAAACCAATTATACTAATCTAAATTGAACATCTTGAAAACATTATATGACTTCAAATCATTATCATAAACATCCTCATGCTCATATTTCTTCACGGCTTTTACCACACGGATAGTAAGTGGAAGGACTACAATCTCATAAGCAGTCTTGAGGACCACTTGATAGAGCATCAGCCAAGGCAGTTCTTCTGCAGGGACGATACCACCGAGAGCGAGCGGAAAGAAGATAAGAGAGTCAGCGCTTTCACCAAAGATGGTGCTAAGAACAGCACGCAAAGAGAAATGCTTTCCTTCGTTCATTATCTTCATCTTACTCATGACATAAGCATTGATGAATGAGCCGACCAAGAAGGCTACGAACGAAGCAGCTGCAATACGTGGAGCAAGACCGAAGATTTGATGAAAGCCTTCATCGTTGGTCCAATACTCTGCGCCTGGAAGCCAGTCGCACAATGCACCTACGGCAACGAAGAAAAAATTCATAAGGAAACCGAGCCAGATAATAAATCTCGCTTTGCGGAATCCCCATACTTCTGCCACGACATCATTGATGATGTAAGAAATAGGGAAAACGATGACACCACCTGTCTGGCTGTGTCCAAAGAATGATAGTTGCTTTGTCTCGAAAATGTTTGACGCAATAAGGCAAACACAAAACAGTACGCCGAAAAGCATAAACAGCATACTTACTTTACTGTTGTTTTTGTTGTTCATATTCTTGTTTTTTTGATTAGAGGTTACCAAGCACTCTATTTTGGGTCTTGTTGTTTTTTGTGGGGGGACCCAGCCGGTAACGCGGCTGGCACGGTGGTGAGTTGTTATTATGAATTTGAATTATGCATTATAGATTATGCATTATATACCAGCCACGCTAAATAACAGGCGAATATGGCTATCATCAGCCAGCCTTCCCAACGCTCTACCTTGTATTTAGTGAATGAAAATAGCCAAAGCAACGTGATACTTGCCATCATCAAGGCAAAATCTAATATAGAAAGTCCCTCGATGGTCATAGGAGTTATAATACCAGTCACACCGATAATGAGAAGGATATTATATACACAAGAACCTATCACATTGCCAATAGCAATGGAAGACTGACCCTTTCTTGCAGCTACAACGCTGGTGGCAAGTTCAGGAAGCGAAGTGCCTCCTGCCACAATAGTAAGACCTATCACCGCTTCGCTGATACCAAGCATTCCCGCTACTTCCGTTGCACTGCTGACGAAGCAATCGCTTCCCACTACAAGTCCTGCAAGACCTATCACTATTCTGCCGATTGCACCAAGCATGGTATAGGGTTTTCTACCTGTCATCTGACTCTCGTCAGGCGACGCAGTACGAATCGCATAGATGGTGTACACCACAAGCAAAGCGAGAAATAAGATTCCTGCACCACGACTAATGCTTCCATATATTCCGAATCCGAGAAGGATAAGTGACGCCATTACAGCCACTGGAATATCACGACGCACCGTGGAACGTGAAATAACCATAGGAGAAACTACAGCAGAAACACCAGCAATAAGCAATACGTTAAATATATTACTGCCTACCACATTAGCCACTGCAAGGTCTGTCGTACCCTGAAGCGCAGACGTGACACTTACGAAAAACTCCGGCATGGAAGTTCCTACAGCCACTACGGTGAGACCTATCAGCATTTCAGGCATATTCATACGTTGTGCTAAAGAGACAGCACCTTCAGTAAGAAGATCTGCTCCCTTCAGCACAATGTATATACCTATTATTATTATGACTATGTCTAAAAGCATAAAAGCTATTTACACCAGATTGTCCTTCTGCAGTTACTCTGCATTGCGGTCGTCGATATTATTGCCTGCTGTTGGAGCAAGAGCATCCTCAAAGTCAGTCACGCCTGCCTTAACGAGGATGTTGTACCACTGAATAAGTTTCTTAATATCGCTTGTGTGAACACGCTCACGGTCAAAGTTTGGAAGGATAGCAGCGAAATACTCCTGAAGTTCAGCTCCACTTGCTTTCTTATAATTGATAGAAGCTTCTTTACCCTCTTCCTTATCACGAAGAGAAGCAAGGATTGTCATCAAAGGAACATCGTCCTCGTATGTGTACATAGCTATGTCAGCGAGAGAAGTAACGCGGTCAGAAGCGAAAGCAGGGATGCGCTTGTGAGTTTCATCAAGAATCTCTACGATAAGACTTGCTTTTGCGCGAGATACCAATTTGTAAAGTCCTGGTTTGCCAGAGATGGCAAGGATTGTCTGTTGCATTTCTTTGTTAACTTGAGATTATTTGTTATTATTATGTTTTTATACTATTTATAGGGAGCTTTCTCAGCGCTAAAATGCGTAAGGACTGACTAATTTACCCATTTAGACCACTCGCTCAAGAGTTGGTCTATCTGCTTATCCATAGGCGTTACGCCATCGTTTTGGATGACGAAATCAGACATTTGCTCGACCCTTTCTTGCGATATTTGGGCGTCAATCCATTGCTTTGCCTTTGCATTAGTGATATTATCACGTCGCATTATTCTCTCAATGCGAATTGCTTCAGGAGCAGAGACACAAACCACGGCATCCACACTATCCTGAAGGTTAGCATCAAAAAGAATCGCACATTCCATCCACTGCATACCAGAAGCATAAAAGTCCTGTATTACTGCAGGATGAACGATAGAATTTATCGCTTGCTTATTTGCTTCAGAAGCAAGAAGAAACTGCGCTACAACAGGCTTATTAAGTTCTCCTTTCACGTAAGTGTCGGGGCCAATAAGATGTATCAGTTTCTCTTGTAATTGCTTATCGTGACGCATAAGTCGTTTTGCAGCATCATCACAATCATATATCTGTATGCCTCTTTCTTCGAGAAGGCGACAAAGAAACGATTTCCCGGAACCTATTCCACCTGTGATTGCAATTCTTTTCATAAGCAGATTATTCTACAGTTTCGACAAGATACTCCACCTGTTTGACGTTTAGCGAAGCACTTATGACGTAACGAGGCACACTGCGCAGAGTGAGATTACATTTCTCATCCGGATTACTTGGCAGTTCCTTATAGTCTGTCTCCACGATAAAATCGTCAGGATTAAGACTTTTGAAATTGGCTTTGCCTACAACGACGCGAATCGGAACCCTTGCAGGGAACGGACGAAAGAGAAGATTCTCAGGCATATTTATAGCCTTGACTGGAGCCATTATCTCGGTCTCAATCATCTTATCAGCATAGAATTTCACCTTTACCTGTGAAGGTTCCACTTTTACGCCAGGCATCTTCTTTATCGTTATTGTACGAGAAACGGTATCCTTAAAATTGGTCAGATTGAGTTGGTCTGTAAAGACCTCTTCGATACTGTCCAGTTTCTCTTTAGAAGAATAAATCTTAACGATTTCAGGACTTATCTCTGTACGGGCAATATAATAATCATCATATGCCTTTATCTCACCTTCGATTACCACCGGCACCATCTTGGCAAGGCCGTAATTGAAGGTAAAATCCCATTTCTCTGCCTTGACAGATACTATCTTCGTGTTGCCAAAGAGCTTGGCATAGAGCAGTTTGATAAAGTCTCCCTGAGTAATAGAGCCACGGTCATTCTTCTTGGAACAATTATTGAAACTTACTACGACAGGTCTGATAGCGTCACCATAGAGATAACTCATCAAAGTATAGCCCTTATCTTTCAGCACTACCTTAACAGTATCAGGTAGCGGATCAGTGATAACCACATTGTCAGGCACACCGACCAACTGCAAAGGCACACAAACCTCTTTCTCGTAAGTCTCGTTGAGAGAAATCATACACCAGAAACCTGCGCTCACAGCGAGAAAAAAGAGAAAGATCAAGAACTCCTTATTTACGAACATAAAGAAGAAGTCCTTGATAGCCATATTAGCGTTTTTCCATTCCATATATTTAGTATCATTTACTCAGACCGCAACGTCAAACTGACTAATTCACGGTCTTACTGGAACAGTGAGTCTTACTACCTATTTTCCACAAACTTGCATTTGCTTAATAATAAAAGAGGTATAAGACCTTTATCAGGGAAATAACGTGTTTCGTAATTCCAAATACCAATCACTCAAAGCGATTCGGAAACGACCGTCAGTCTCGGATTACTTATTCATCTGAACACCAGAAGCGTCAGCAAAAACGTAAGAACGATCGCAAGTAACGACTACGCCACGAGCGATTTCGATTTCTACTGCGTTCTTTTCGAGGTCGATCTTCTTGACAGTACCATGAATACCGCCACCTGTTACGACATGAGTTCCTTCAGCGAGAGAATTCTGGAAATTACGGATTTCCTTCTGTTTCTTCTGCTGAGGACGAATCATAAACAACCACATGATAGCGAAGATAACGACCATCATGATAATCATAGAGAGGCCACCGCCCTGCTGGGCCTGGGCTGCAAGAATCATTGAATTCATAGTTTTATTTTTGTTTTGTAATTGTTATGCATTATTATTTTTATCACCCATCACCTTATGCATTTTTCCAGTCTCGATAAGATGTCGGGCAATAGTATCAAGCATACCATTGATGTATGCGCCACTACGAGGAGTGGAGTAAAGTTTTGCCAATTCCACATATTCATTGATAGTGACATTGACAGGGATATTAGGGAAGTTGAGCATTTCCGCAATGGCGAGCTGCATGATGACAACATCCATGTATGCGAGGCGAGAGAAATCCCAGTTGAGTGAAGCCTCACTCATATAGCGCTGATATTGGTCTGCATTAAGTACGCAAGCACGGAATAATTTACGTGCAAACTCGCGGTCTTCCTCATCCTTATATTCAGGAAGAAGAGGCTCCTTGGCAGAAGATTTCTCTGTAAATCTCTTGATTGTCTTCAGAACAAAGGTGTCAACCACATCCTTGTCGTCATTCCAATAAAGGCTAATCTCTTCCAAGACAGCGGAGAGATCATCATTATCCTGAATGAATTGACGATATAATTTACGCCAAAGTTCACGATCTGCTTCATAATCATCCTCTTTGGAAGCCAAGTATTCCTTGTAAGCTTCACACTGCTCTATCTGGAGGAAGAGCTTACGAACAAACTCGATATTGTCATCCCAGATACGCTTCTGCTCCTCATTAAACTCACGGAGCATATCATTATTCTCCAATTGGAGTTCAAACTTATTGTTTACAAACTTAGAAGAAGGCAGACCAGATCCCTCGCGTGCAGCGCGTGCGCAATCCACTTCATATTGCTTACGTGCAATCTTTGTCAGTGAGACTATAAGAAGGAGCAAATAATTATAAAGGTGGTAAGCTTTTGACAAACTGAAAATCAACTCTTTTTCAGCGTTATCGATATTGTGATTTCCATTTTGGAAGTAGGCATACGTCAACTGCACTGCCTTGATTCTGATAAGTTTTCTGTTAATCATTTGTAAGGTCCTTTTCTGTAAATTCATCAGTTAATAACTTGATTGCTCCATTAGCTGTACCTGCGCTTCAGGCCAACAATCGATGCAAAGGTATTAAAATATCACGTAATAAACAAACAAATGGAGTGATTTTAATCATTTTTTTTACGATTTTTATAGAATTCTTTGTCTATATCAATATAAATGTGTAACTTTGCACCGCTTTTTTTGAGCGCATCCCCATTTGAGGTGACTCAGTGTGATGGCGAATTAAGCAAATAACAATTATCGTTTAACAACTTAATTTAGAGTAACACAATTATGTTAGAAATCAATGTTAAAGGTCAGAAGAGAAATGACCTCGGCAAGAAGGCATCAAAGATGATGCGTAAGGAGGGTCTTATCCCATGTAATCTTTACGGTGAGAAGAAGGGCGAGAATGGTCTCCCTGTAGCTGAAGCTTTCACAGTTTCATTCTCTGAGCTCCGTAAGGCAGTTTACACTCCTAACATCTACATCATCAACCTCGACATCGACGGCGAGAAGCATCAGGCTATCCTGAAGGAGATTCAGTTCCACCCAGTAACTGACGCTATTCTCCACGTTGACTTCTTCGAGGTAACTCCTGAGAAGCCAATCACTGTTGGTATCCCTGTAAACCTCGTAGGTCACGCTGCAGGTGTACGTGATGGTGGTCGTATGAACCTCTCTATCCGTAAGATCAACGTTACAGCTCCTTACCAGGTTATTCCTGAGCACCTCGATATCGACGTTACAGAGTTGAAGATCGGTAAGAGCATCAAGGTAGGTGACCTCTCATTCGAGGGTCTCGAGTTGGCTACAAGCAAGGCTGTTGTAGTTTGCTCTATCAAGATGACACGTAACGCTCAGCTCGCTGCACAGGCTGCAACTGAAGAGGAGGCTTAATTGATAAGTCATCGAGATTTTACGAACCTGAGTAAAGCATTATCAAACATTGGATAAATATTTGATTTGTGGGCTTGGTAACCCTGGCGATGAATACGCCGGCACCAGGCACAACACAGGATTTATGGTATTGGACGCTTTTGCTAAAGCGTCCAATATTCATTTTGAGGATAAGCGATATGGCTTCGTAGCCGAGACTACGCTCAAGGGAAGAAAGATTTTCCTGCTCAAACCTACCACATTCATGAACCTCAGCGGTAATGCGGTAAGATATTGGCTGAATCAGGAAAAGATTGACCAGAGCCGACTGCTCGTTATCAGCGATGAGCTAGCCCTGCCTTTGGGTGCTTTCCGACTGAAGGCGAACGGCAGCAACGGCGGCCATAACGGATTGGGACATATCCAGCAGCTTATCGGTCAGAACTATGCCCGCCTGCGCATGGGCATCGGCAACGATTATCCACGTGGCGGCCAGATAGACTGGGTGCTGGGCAAATATACTGAGGAAGACATGAAGCAGCTGCAGCCGGCCATCGACCTGGGTGTAGAGATTATCAAGAGCTTCGTATTGGCTGGTATCGACATCACCATGAACCAATACAATAAGCTAGGAAAGAAATAATCATGAAAGAATCAGCAAGAATAGACAAGTGGCTCTGGGCTGCCCGCATTTACAAGACTCGCAGCATTGCTGCCGATGCCTGTAAGAATGGCCGCGTCATGGTGGGAGGCGTAACGAGAAAGCCTTCCTTCATCATCAAGCGTGGCGATGTGGTGAGCGTGAAGAAAGCCCCTATCACCTACTCTTTCGAGGTGCTCGATTGCATAGAGCAGCGTGTAGGAGCCAAAATGCTCTTCGGAGTCTATAAGAACGTGACCGATCCTAAGCAATATGAATTGCTGGAGATGAGTCGCATCAGCGGATTCGTAGATAGAGCAAGAGGCACTGGTCGCCCAACCAAGAAGGAACGCCGAGCCCTGGACGCCTTCGTAGATCCAGCCATGTTTGGATTTGACGAAGAAGACTGGGACGAAGATGAATAAAAAAAGAAAAATCCCCTATACATCTTTTATACTGTATAGGGGATTTTTTTATTCCCATTGAGCATTCTTCTTTTGCTGGCTCTTTTCGTAAATAATCAACCCGACAGCAAAAAGACATATCAGGATGAGTGCTCCACAAATCATTGCGAAATTAATTTCTTGTGTAGTCATAATTATTTTCCTTTAAGCCGAAAGGCTTTTTTCTTTCTTTTGCTTCATTGTATCATAGATACCGATTCCTAATCCTACCAAACAAAGCAAGAAAAGGGTTCCTAATATAAGCCAAGTATTAAGTTCATGAGCATCCATATTTATTTTCCTTTCTTTTTTACTTTGCAAAGATACAACTTTTTATGAAACAATGCAAGAAAACGGGGATAAAAAAAATCTAAAAACATTCTATTTGGTAACAATTTCGTGTTTTTTCGCCCGATTTTAGCAAATAATCATTAATTTGTTTGGACTCTATTGTGAAAAATTATATCTTTGCACCCGAGAGATGATGGAAAGGCATGATAAATGGCTACCTCATTTTCAGCTTTATAGTAACATACTATTTCAAAAGCTACGAGAATATTAACAGTTTTAAATTTATAAATTGAAAGAGTTATGAAAAAATTATTTGTTATGGCAGCTAAGCGAGACCCTGAGCTACATAGTAGTTCAATGTT
>URJQ01000112.1 GCA_900548195.1 uncultured Prevotella sp. | reverse complement strand
GTACGTTCACAATCTTGTGGATGTACATCTTCTTCATGTTCTCACGAGCTGGCTTGAGATACTGACGTGGGTCGAAGTCTCCAGGGTGCTCAGCGAGGTGCTTGCGGATAGCAGCAGTCATGGCAAGACGTGAGTCAGAGTCGATGTTGATCTTGCAAACAGCAGACTTAGCTGCCTTACGGAGCTGCTCCTCAGGAATACCGATAGCTGCTTCGAGGTGACCGCCATACTTGTTGATAGTCTCAACCTCTTCCATTGGAACTGAAGAAGAACCGTGGAGAACGATTGGGAATCCAGGGAGCTTCTTCTCGATCTCAGCGAGGACGTCGAATGCGAGTGGTGGTGGAACGAGTACACCGTTTACGAGTGTGCACTGCTCTGGTGTGAACTTGTGAGCACCATGAGAAGTACCGATAGAGATAGCGAGTGAGTCGCAGCCAGTGCGTGTAGCGAAGTCGATAACTTCCTCTGGCTTAGTGTAGTGAGACTCAGCAGCTACTACCTCGTCTTCTACGCCAGCGAGTACGCCGAGCTCAGCCTCTACAGTTACGTCAAACTGGTGAGCGTAATCTACTACCTTCTTGGCGAGGGCTACGTTCTCCTCGTATGGGAGTGAAGAACCGTCGATCATGACAGAAGAGAAGCCATTGTCGATACAGTCCTTACAGAGTTCGAATGTATCTCCGTGGTCGAGGTGGAGTACGATTTCAGGATGCTCGCATCCGAGCTCCTTAGCGTATTCTACAGCACCCTTAGCAAGGTTACGGAGGATAGTGCCGTTAGCATAGTTACGAGCACCCTTTGAAACCTGCATGATAACAGGAGACTTAGTTTCTACTGCAGCCATAACGATAGCCTGCATCTGCTCCATTGTGTTGAAGTTGAATGCTGGAATAGCGTAACCGCCAGCAATGGCGCGCTTGAACATCTCGCGGGTGTTTACGAGACCGAGGTCTTTGTAATTTACCATAATTCTAAATTGTATTTAAAATGTAATACTTACTATTATCCTAATTGTTTTATGTAAGAAATTGATGACTGTTCATCAAAACCTATATATACCTATTCTTTTGCGACCACAAAGTTAGTGCTTTATTCTTTTCTTGCAAAATTTTTATCACAAAAAGACGATAGAAGGTTACATTTTTTCCAACTTTGCAATAACTATATTACAAAATAATGCTTCTCTTTGCTTTTCTTTCTATTGTTTTTTCTTTCTTTTCTTTGCCTTTTTCACCATGACAGGCGTTTTTTTCACTTGCTCAGCCACGAGTTCTGCAATGCGCTGCGCTCCTTTTTCGTTAGGGTGTATTCCGTCGGACAGTAAGAGTTCCTTGTGGTTTGTCATCGGAGTGTGAAGGTCGAGGTATTCCAATCCTTCTGCTTTTGCGAATTGTTGCACGCAAGGCATTATGCCATTGACGATTATGGAGTCGTTGATTCCCCATGAATCTTTGTAGGCAGGTATAGGTGCACAGAGCACAATGCGTGGCTTTGAAGGCAAAGCGCGGAGTGAATCGACGAGCAACTGCATGCTTGCCTTGAAGTCATCTTTAGCAGTTTTCCAGTTGTAAGGCTTCGTGTCGTTGGTGCCGAGTTTCACAATGACGACGTTTGGCTGCCATTCCTTGCAGGCTTTCCATGCCATTTCGTTCTGGTAAGGGAAGTCGCCAGAGTTTGACATAGTGCGTGAGCTGACGCCGAAGTTCTTGACAGCATAGCCATTGCCTAATATCTTGCCCAAGCGAGCAGGATAACCCAAGTCATCAGACATATCAATGCCGTGCCCATCAGTGATGCTGTTGCCCACGCAAGCCACGCGTAGAGCGGTGTCGGCAGGCATAGTAAGGTCGCTGAGCCATTGCTTAAGTTCCATTTTCATCAGTTCGTGGTATTTCCATGTGCTGCGGAATCCGAAGCCATGACCGCCAGTAGGGTAGGTGAACATGGAGCAGGAAGCGCCGGCTTTGCGCATAGCGGTATAGTAAGCGGCAGCGTTTGTGGCAGGTGGCACTGCGCGGTCATCATTTGCGAGGATGAGTATGGTAGGTGGCACGAGATGGCGTCTCACAGCTTTGTCGCTGCTCCATTCGTTCACGAGTTTCTCGTCCTTGCGCTTTTCGCCGAGGAATCCCACGCATGAGCCTTTGTGGGTGAGGCGTTCATCCATAGAGATGACGGGGTAGAAGAGTATGGAGAAGTTAGGGCGCACATCCATCGGAGCGTGTGTTGACACTGCGCTTGCCAAATGTCCGCCGGCAGAAAAGCCCTGTATTCCGACGTTATTAGGGTTCAGATGCCACACTTTTGCGCTGTCTCTCACCGTGCGAAGAGCATTGTAAGCATCGGATAGAGGAATGTTGCGGTCGCCTTTCGGCATACGATATTTGAGCACAGCGAAGGCAATGCCCTGTTTATTGTAGAATTCAGCCCAGTCATGTCCCTCATGCTGCATGGCGAGATGTGAGTATCCACCTCCTGGGCAATCAACGATTACTCTGCCGTTACTCTTGCCCAGAGCATCAGGGGAGGGAAGATAGACGGTCAGTTCCGACTGTCCGTCAGCAGAATTTTTCAGTGTAAACTTACGTGCCGTGCTCTGTGCAAATGACGACATGGAGAGCATGGCGATGGTAATAGTCAGTAGTAAAGTAGGACGCATGATTGTTGTTTTGTTGTTTTGTTGTTGGTCTATCTGGTGGTAAATGTTATTTGACGATTTTCCATTCACCTCCATTTCGTGAGCCACCGATACGGATTATTCTGCCAGCCAATTTAAGCTTCTTAATATGGTATGAAACGCCATCTTCGGTAATTCCACAAATTGAAGCAATTTCTTTTGCGGTAATTCTTGAATTCCTGCGAATCAATTCAAGAATGGTTTCCGTAGTGGTATTGGAGGTTTTCGTAGTGGTTTCCGTAGTGGTTTCCGTAGTAGTGTCGGTTTCGCTATATAAATTCAAGCATGTTTCAATCCGATCTGGATTGTTCTTTTCCGCAACACTAGGTGTACTCCAACCATTGTCTTTCCATCCCTTGACTATTACATCTGCGCCAGAGCCACCTTTTTCTCCAATGCCCATGAATACAAACATTTTCTGGATAACAGGATTTCGACATACGCTATGACCGCCTTCGTAATATTCCTCCATGCTGATGAGCATAGTGCCAGGATTGGATAGTGTTATGCGGTTGAAGTATCTGTCAATGACGATATTTCCTCTTACTGTATATGCTGCATGAATAAGAGTGTTTGCCAAAGCTTCACGCAGAGCTACGTGGGCAGTTGTGGTATTGTTTCTTACCT
Source organism: uncultured Prevotella sp. (assembly GCA_900548195.1). GTDB lineage: Bacteria > Bacteroidota > Bacteroidia > Bacteroidales > Bacteroidaceae > Prevotella. The sequence continues at coordinate 6,011 of URJQ01000112.1, read as the reverse complement.
GGTTGCTGTCAAGACTGAATGGCACTGGCAAAGAATGCTGTAGTAACGGTAATACACGTGTAAAGAACTGGTAAATGTTTGCTTCCCATGTGCCATCTGGATAAATTCGATTAGTCCATCGTATCTGAGGGTCGCCACTCAAATGTTCTCGATAATCAGGAAAGAACTCTTGACAACATTCCGGGTCCGTGATGCTGTTTGTTTTACCGAACATAAGCAGACCTGCAACTGTAAAGCCTTCGGTTGATGTGGATCGGTCTTTGCGATAGGCGCCAATATTCTCTAAAAATTGTTTGTCATCAACCTCTGTCCATGGATGGTTCTCATGCTTAATGTTGTATGCACGACGATATTGATGCAGAGTCGGCAGATCAATATCATTGATGGAATAGCCTCGTAAAATACGAGAGTCGGCAGATGCTCTCATGTTATTAGCATCTGAATACATTTGCTTTACTTCATCGTCGGTACATAGATAATCCCCTTCATCCCTACGTTTGTAGGTGTGCCCAAAAGGAGTCAGTGTAAGATGTACAGGACGTAAGTCGTATTGAGCACGAGGAACTCTAAAAGCAAGCAGATATTGTTCGCCCTCGGTTCTTATTTCTTCTATGTCGCTTTCGACTAAAAGGGGGATGTTTATACATGACTTGTTATGAGCATCATCCCAGAATTGCTTTCTGTATTTACTTATCTGTTCTGCAGAAAGTCCGTCAGGAATAAACTCGTGATTTTTTTCTTTTACACCCAATACGATTGTACCGCCATTAGTATTTGCTAAAGCAGAAAAAGAACGCCAGAATTCAGCTTTAGGAAAGCCCCCTTTAGCTGACTTGAACTCTACTTCGGAATTTTCTTTCAGTTGGAGTTTCAAACGTATTTGTTCTGCTATATTCATATTGTTCCGTTTTTATGTTTGCAAAAGTACAATAAATAATTTGAATGACAAAATGAAAAGGTATTTTTGAATGATAGATGATACATGAAAAAAGGAGAGTCTTGTTGCCCTCCTTCATTCTTGTCATGTCGTCTTGTGGTTTGGTGGTTGTTATCCAACGGTGAAAGTCGTTGGCACAGTGGCGGGTTGTTGGTTTTACTTCTTCTTGGTCATCACATTGAATTGTGACACCTTGCTGATGGTCTTGCTGCCCTGCACCACCGAAGCAGAGAATACCACTTGACCATTGCCGATGTATCTGTCAGCCACTACCACGGCAGTGTAGCGGAGCTTCTGTCCCGGAGCGATGCTTTCGATGTGCATGCTTGGAGAAATGGCGATATGCTTGTTTTGCGTCATCTCTACCACTGTAGGCACGAGGTCATAGAGCACCTTCTTAGAAGTGTTCTTTATCTCGAAGATGATTTTCGCTTTCTCGCCACGTCGCAGCATTCCGTCGTTGTCGTCATCGATAAAGCGGGCATTTGATATCTCAAGATTAGTGCTGTATGACAGGTCGTGAGGTGAGAATATCTCTATCTGCGACTGTGTAGGCACTGTGGAAACAGGTTGGGAGGAAGAATACGAACCAGTATAGTCACTTGACTGGAAGTCATAGAGACGGTCATCACCGGAATTGGAAGAGTCGAAACCGCTGTTGCCATAGTTTTGTGAGTAGTTGGAAGAGTACTGTCTGTTATTATATCCCGAAGAGTACTGCCCATACATATCGTCGTTGCCATGCACTCTACGGTAGTGCTCGCGCACTTCAGCCCTGCGATTGTTTTCTTCAGCCTGACCTACAGCAGCACCAGCTACAGCGCCAGTAGTCATACCTATCACGGTGCCGACATCGTGACCGTAAGGTCCGCCTACGATTCCTCCTATTGCAGAGCCAAACCATCCGCCAAGCATAGCGCCATTCATAGCGCCTGCGCCAGCAGAAGATGTGGTGCATGATGAAATCATCAACGTACCGCACAAACCTAATAGTATCACCTGATTCGTCTTCATATCCTTTTCTCCTTCTTATATATAGGGGGAAACAGAAGAAGCCTTCTGGTCCCTCAAAGCGTTAATTCCGTCTGTTATTGTTGCAAAGGTACGCTTTTATCATGAGAATGCCAAAAGTTTTTCCCCTATTTCTTATGTAGGGATTTCCCTAAAGTGTGTGATAGTAGAGGGTTGAAGGCTGGAGTACAATGCAGAAAGCAGTTGGCACAGTGTCTCTGATTGAGCGTTTTCTCACAAGAAATAAGGGATTTGTAACTATTTATGCATGAAAAAACAGACGTTTGTTTGGCAATAATGCAAGAAAAATGTAAATTTGCAACAAATTTCATTTCTGGGGCAGTAGTATGAAAAGAAAGCCCTGCTCTGACACCTTTTTATATATATACAATCAAATATGAGAAACTCCTGTTTCCCACTTCGCCTGAAGGCTTGTGCCCATTTGGTAATTATGCTGGCAGTGATGATGCTTGCTGGCATGATGATGAGTTGTAGCAGCGATCGCAAGAAGTTTGTGATTGGTGTGTCTCAATGCTCTGATGATATTTGGCGTGAGAAGCTGAACGACGAACTGAAGATAGGTCAATATATCAATGACTCGATTAATGTCAGGATTGCTTCGTCGCATGATGATAATACACTGCAAAACAAACAGATAAATCAGTTTGTCGATGAAGGAATAGATTTGCTCATCGTGTCGCCAAACCAGTTGGGTGCCATCTCGAAGGCAGTGGGACGTGCTTATGATAAAGGCATTCCAGTCATTCTGTATGACAGAAAGACAAACTCTGACAAATACACGGCTTTCGTCGGATGTGACAATTATCTGATAGGAAAGTCGATGGGACAGTTTGTTGCCCAGCAGCTCAATGGCAATGGACGCATCGTGGAGATATGCGGACTTGCAGGCTCTTCTCCAGCCGAAGAGCGCCAGCGCGGATTTATGGATGCCATCAAGCCTTATCCCGGCATTAAGGTGGTGGCTTCGGAAGGTGATGGATGGAAGGAAGAGAGCGGCGCTAAGGCGATGAAACGCATCCTTCAGCAGACTCAGGACTTTGACTATGTGTTTGCCCATAATGACCGATTGGCATGGGGTGCTTACCAGACCGTCAAGCAGATGGGCATAAAGCGTGAGTACAAATATACAGGCGTGGACGGTATGGCGACAAAGGGAGGCGGACTGGAACTGGTGCGCGACGGTGTGCTTGAGGCTTCCTATCTCTATCCTACCAAAGGCGATGAAGTCATTGCCCTGGCTATGAAAATTCTGAATCATCAGCCTTTCGAGCGTGAAAATATGCTGAGCACGTCGATTATCACGAAGGCGAATGTGGAATTGACCCTCATGGAGGCGAGAGACGCTGAGCGTCAGGCAAATAATCTGAAGACTCTCCACCGTCAGGTGGCAAAATATCTGTCTGACTATAATTCCCAGCAGATGCTGCTTGTCGGCTTGGTGCTGTTCCTGTTGCTGTGTATAATCGCGGCGACATTGGTGCTGAGAGGCTATATAGTCAAGGCACGACTCAATGAGGAACTGGCAAATGCCAATGGCGAACTGAGGCGTGTCAACGGTGAACTGGAAGAGAAGAACGGCGAACTGAAACGTCTGAACGATGAGGTGATGGAACTGACGGACTCCCGTCTGACATTCTTCACCAATATCAGTCACGAGCTTCGCACGCCATTGACTCTGATAGCCGACCCTGTAGAGATGCTTTTGGAGGAAGAAAGCATCAAGGGACGTAGCAGGGAATTGCTCACTATGGTGAAGCGCAATGCGTCCGCTTTGCAGCAACTCGTGACTTCTATCCTCGATTTCCGCAAGATACAGAAAGGCAAGATGAAGTTGTCACTCAGCAGTTTCGATATTGTTGAGGCGATGAAGCAGTGGGTGGATGATTTCCGATTGGTGGCTGATCGCAAGAATATCCAGCTCCATCTGGATGTGGAAGGCTTTACGGGAAAGCAGGAAATCATTGCCGACAAGGAGAAAGTGGCACGTATAGTGTTTAATCTCATGAGTAATGCCTTGAAATATACGCCTTCCAGCGGTGATATCTTTGTCTCAATCCGTAAAGAAGACAGTCAGGAAGCCTTGCGCATTGACGTGAGAGATACCGGAAAGGGCATTGCCGATGATGAGAAATCACTGGTGTTCGACCGTTTCTTCCAAGCCAAGGGAGCCGCCAGCGGTACAGGAATCGGACTGGCTTTGGTCAAATCGTTTGCTGAATTGCATCATGGTGAGGCAAGAGTGGAGAGCGAGAATGGCAAGGGAGCCGACTTTATCATCACCCTTCCGCTGAGTCAGGAGGGAGAACCGGAAAGTATGTCTGACGACGAAAAGGTGTCGGCTGATGAGAATATCATGCAGTATATCGACGATGGAGACAAGCGACAAGGCAAGGTTCAGCAGTTGGTAAGCGACAATACCGACCGTCCTACCATACTGATTATCGACGATAATAATGATATTCGTCAGTATGAGCGCACATTCCTGCAGGATGATTACTTCGTCTTGGAGGCTGCTGACGGCAAGGAAGGTCTTGAGGTGGCAGTCAAGGAAGTGCCAGATCTCGTCATCTGCGACGTGATGATGCCGGTGATGGATGGACTGGAGTTTACCAAACGCCTGAAAAGCAATACTGCCACATCGCATATCCCTGTCATCATGCTGACAGCCAAGAATCTGGACGAACAGCGTGCAGAGGGCTATGTATATGGTGTCGATTCATATATCACCAAGCCTTTCCACAGCAAGGTGCTCCTTTCCCGAATAGAAAATCTGCTGAAGCAGCGCCAGATGCTGATGAATCTCTATCGTGACAATAAGCAGTCTGACGAACAGATGATAGACCAATCGCTGATGGAGGACCGCGACAAGCAGTTTATGAAGCGTCTCCACGGCATCATCCACGAGCATCTCTCGGATAGTGAATACAGCGTGGAGGACCTCGGTAGGGAGATAGGATTGAGCCGCGTGCAGCTTTATCGTAAGGTAAAAGCCATGACTGGCTGCTCAGTAGTGGACCTTTTGCGTAAGGCACGTCTTGCCAAGGCAAAGCGATTGCTGGAAGGTCGTGGCATGAGTGTGTCGGAAGTGGCTTATCATGTAGGCTTCACATCTCCTTCTTATTTTGCCAAATGCTTCAAGAATGAATATGGAATACTGCCTGGCGAAGTGGGTCAGGCTGGGGCTTAATGGGAGTTTTGGCTGTTTGGTACTGTCTTCCAGACAGTTTTTCTCTTCATGATTATAATCCCGAGACTCCGTCCCGGGTTACTCTCGCTATGCTCGGTATTGTCTTCCAGACAAATCTGGTTGTTTTGTTGTTTTGTTGTCTTGTTGTTTAGTTGTCTTGTGGTTTGGTGGTTTAGCGGGTTGATTGTCTCTTGATGCTTGTGAAATCACGACAAACAGCGAACCAAAACTATCCGATTTTTCCTGTATTGGACTCTATTCATAAAGCATCCTTGCAACTTTCTGAAAATAAAGGCTTTGCAAAAGCATAGTTTTTAGGTTGTAATAACTAAGCTTTTACCCTCCAATATCTATGCTTTTACAGTGTAATATCTATGCTTTTGCAATGTGAAAGCATAGATATTATTTTTTGATAGCTTTCCTGCCTTATTTTTGTTCCATTTTTCTATCGCTTTCACTATCTATCCAAACCACGATTATAGGCAGGGAAGACTGTACTATAACAAACATCAATAAATAAAAAACAATATAAGGGTACTGTCTTCCAGACAGACCACCTGACAACCAAACAACAAGATAACCAAACAACAAGATAACCAAACAACAAAACAACCAGACAACGTAATAGCCTTATTTCCAATCTTGAAGAAGGGGGAAAGATAGAAAAAAATCGTTCATTGTATGACACAAATGTTACAATGAACGATTTTTTTTATTACTTGAAATATGCGTTATACTTGACTTCTAACCGATTAGATAATTTTGCAGCAGAATCAAAAACAAAATGCTAATAATTAAAATGGCTCTTCTCAAATTTTAGTACATTTATGTATCTAAGTTTGAGGAGACCTTCAG
>URJQ01000111.1 GCA_900548195.1 uncultured Prevotella sp. | reverse complement strand
GAATTATGCATTATGAATTATGCATTATGAATTATGCATTATGCATTATGAATTACCTCCAGCAGCCCCTTGAATTGCAGATATTCATCAATGACCACCTTATGACTGCAAGCAGGAATAATCTTTTTAGCCATGCCACCAGTAGCTACTACGTGCACAGGTTTGTCGTAATTGGCTGATATCCTGTCGATGATACCATCCACCATAGAGGCAGTGCCATAGACAATACCGCTCTGCATACACTCCAATGTGTTGCGTCCGATAAACTGACGAGGACGTTCTATCGTGATGCAAGGCAACTGTGAAGCCTTCGTGCTCAAGGCTCTAAGGGAAGTCTTTACGCCAGGAATAATCATTCCGCCGATAAACCCGCGCTTATCATCCACCACACCCACCGTAGTGGCAGTTCCCATATCAAAGATGATTGCTGGGGTGCCATAATTGACGGCTGCTCCGATAGCATCGGCAAGGCGATCTTTGCCCAACTGAGTAGGCGACTCGATATTTATGTCTATCACGCGCAGAGCATCATCGAGGCGGAAGAAATGAGGCTGTATGCTGCAGATGTCAGCCAAGGCTTGAGTGATGTCATCATTCACTTCAGGCACTACTGAGGAGATGATGATATGCTCTAAGGTGCTGATATTGATACGAAACTTGTTCAGACCAGAGAGTATCTCACCACGAAAATATGTGGAGGTCTCCTCTTTCATGGTCTTGAATCTCCATGTATGGCGTATGGTCTTGCCACTGTCTGCTACAGCAACAACTATGGTAGAGTTACCTATGTCGATAAGTATTGTCATAATATGGAGGTTAATGGTTTTCGGTTGTTGGTTTTGGTTCTCTAATTATATCCGCCGGTGACGCAACTTCTTAAATGAAGAATGAAGAATGAAGAATGAAGAATGGCTGGCGCCATTGAGATACCTACTTCTTATTCTTGCTTATATCCGGTTGTGATGTTGCTGACACAAGGACTCTTCTTTTATGAAGAATGGCGGAATCGGAGGCTTGGATTATAGACTTGTAGCTTTATCCAATATGAGGTCTGCGGTATCTTCCTTTGAACAGAGAGGCAATTCCTTCACATCATCGTGGGTGATGAGGGTGACGCGGTTGGTATCTACTGCAAAGCCTGTTTCATTGCCACAGATGGAGTTGGCACAAATCATGTCTGCATTCTTCTTTGTAAGTTTCTCTCGCGAGTTGGCTATCAGATTTTCAGTTTCCATAGAGAAACCGATAAGCAACTGATTGCCAGACTTATGCTCACCAAGGTATTTGAGAATATCCTGTGTGCGAGAGAGAGGAATGGAGAGATCGCTATCCTTTTTCTTCATCTTCTGGTCGCTATAAGAAGAAGGAGTGTAGTCAGCCACAGCACTGCACATTATTATAATATCCTTGTCGTGGCTCTGCGAAGTGATAGCGTCGTACATATCCTGAGCGCTCTTCACGGAAATGACCTCAATACCAGCGAATGCCTTGATGCTGACCGGACCAGAAACCAATGTGACATCAGCGCCACGGAGGCGTGCCATCTTGGCAATAGCATAGCCCATCTTGCCAGAAGAGTGGTTTGTGATGTATCTGACAGGGTCGATAGATTCCTGAGTAGGACCGGCTGAGATGAGTATCTTCTTGCCTTTCAGGTCTTTTTCTTTGGCTATCTCTGTCAGAATATGCTCCATCAGCACCTCTTCCGAAGGCATCTTGCCACTGCCTGTGTCGCCACAGGCAAGACGTCCGCTCGCTGGAAGGATAATCTTGTAACCGTATTTCTTCAGTTTCTCCAGATTGTCCTGCAGGATAGGGTTCTCCCACATCCCCGTATTCATGGCAGGAGAGATGAGGCATGGCGCTTTAGTGGCAAAGACGGTGGTGGTAAGCATGTCATCGCAGATGCCGTTAGCCATCTTTCCTATCACATTAGCAGTGGCAGGAGCAATGAGGAAAATGTCAGCACGCTTAGCGAGAGCCACGTGCTCCACCTGAAACTCAAAGTTGCGGTCGAAGGTGTCGATGAGACATTTGTTTCCGGTAAGAGTCTCGAAAGTGGTTGGAGTGATGAAATTGCATGCATTTTTGGTCATGATAACATGGACATTAGCATGCTGCTTTACCAGCATAGAAACAAGATTGGCTATCTTGTATGCTGCTATGCTTCCGGTCACTCCGAGTACTATGGTCTTGTCTTTCAGCATATTGTGGCTCTTGTTAAGTGGATAATCTTCTAAATGAAGAATGAAGAATATAGAATGAAGAATGGCTGACGACGTTGCGATGCTAACTCACATCAGCCAGTGATGCGGTAGATACAGTGGTTATTACTCCTGATTGCAGAGCAAGCCGTGCTTCTCGTAGTTGGCTTTGCGCACTATCTCGTTCTTTTCATTGACGAAGAGTACGGTAGGCTTGTGCTGCTTAGCCTCCTCAGGAGTCATGTCGGCATACGCCATTATGATGACTTTATCGCCTACGTTGACGCATTTAGCAGCCGCTCCATTGAGGCAGATGATGCCAGAGCCCTCTTCGCCAGCGATGGTATAGGTCTCAAATCGGTTGCCATTATTGATGTCAACAATCTGCACCTTCTCATATTCCATGATGCCAGACTCCTCCAGCAGACGAGTGTCGATAGTGACACTGCCTACATAGTTGAGGTCAGCTTGAGTGACAACGGCGCGATGTATCTTTGCTTTTAGAAGTGTAATGTTCATTATGTGAATAATTTAGAAAAAGTAGGTGGTCAAAATTTCATAATGATTTCGACCACTTACTCTCATCTACTTTACAATAAAATTATCAATCAAGCGAGTCTTGCCGATATATACAGCGATGGCAACGAGTGTCTCGCCTTCGATAGTTTCCACTCTCTGAATATTCTCAAAGTCAACGACTTCAACGTAGTCGATGCGAGCAAGAGGCTCAGTAGCAAGGTTTTGGCTGATGATGTCGATGATCTTCTTGGCATTCTTTTCGCCATTCTCGATAGCCTCACGACCGAGTCGGAGACTCTGTGAAAGGATAAGTGCAGCCTTGCGCTCCTCAGGGTTAAGGTAAGTGTTACGACTTGACTTTGCAAGACCGTCAGCTTCGCGTACGATAGGGCATGGCACAATCTCGATAGGGAAATTCAGGTCGCGTACAAAGCGGCGGATAGTGGCAAGCTGCTGTGCATCTTTCTGTCCGAAGTAAGCGCGGTCAGGGCATACGATATTAAAGAGTTTGCCCACAACAGTGCACACACCACGGAAATGGATAGGGCGTACAGCGCCACAGAGCAGCTCAGTAGTCTCTGTAGTGTCGATGAATGATGTGAAATGTCCTGGGTACATCTCGGCAGGTTCTGGATGGAAGATGATGCTTCCGCCAGCTTTCTCTACGATAGCCTTGTCGTGCTCAATGTCGCGTGGATAAGCCTCAAGGTCCTCGTTAGGGCCAAACTGTATAGGATTTACGAAGACAGAAACGACGGTGCGGTCATTCTGGCTCGCCGATTTCTCGATGAGACTCTGATGACCTTCGTGCAGAAATCCCATAGTAGGCACGAGTCCTACGGAGAGTCCCTGCTTTCTCCATTCTGCTACTATCTCTCTCACTTCTTTGATTGTCTTTACTACTTGCATAGTTATTTGTTTGTTTTTGTAGTCTGGTTATTTTTTTTCTTTCAAAAGAAATTGATAAGTAGATGGTCAATATTATTATTGTAATTTCGACCATCTTACTCAGCGTCAGAATTAATATAGTTTCTCCAATACATCATCGCTGATAGCGAATGTATTCTCTTCAGAAGGGAAAGTGCGACTCTCTACTTCGCTCTTGTATTGCTTGAAAGCATCGAGCATGATAGAGTGGAGGTCGGCATATTTCTTAAGGAACTTAGGCGAGAAACCTGCGGTATAACCGAGCATATCCTGATATACGAGCACCTGACCATCGCATCCGTTGCCAGCACCGATACCGATGGTGATGGAAGGAACGCTCTTGGTGATAATGTTAGCTAAGGCAGCAGGCACGCACTCCAATGTGATAGCGAATGCTCCAGCCTCTGACACCGCCTTGGCATCGTCGATAAGTTTCTGAGCGGTAGCCTGATTCTTGCCCTGCACCTTGAATCCTCCGAGCATATTGAATGACTGAGGAGTGAGGCCAATATGTGCCACTACAGGTATTCCTGCCTGAGTGATAGCCTTGATGCGGTCGGCATATTCAGCTCCGCCTTCCATCTTGACAGCCTGGCAGTTGGTTTCCTTTACTATTCTTCCGGCATTAGTCACGGCTTCCTCCACGGAAGTCTGGTATGACATAAAAGGCATATCAATGACCACAAGGGTGTTCTTGGCACCACGGCAAACGGCTTTGCCATGATGAATCATGTCTTCTACAGTGACAGAAAGGGTGTTCTCATAACCCAACATCACGTTGCCTAATGAGTCGCCCACGAGAATCATGTCGATTCCAGCTTCGTCCACAGTGCGTGCGGTATTGTAATCGTACGCAGTAAGCATGCTAATTGGAAGTATGCCTTTACGACTAAGCATATCATATATTGATTTCTTCATCGTTGAGGTATAATTTTTTGGTCTTGAAAAAGATGATGTGAAATAAAACGCGCTACGGATTTACTGTGCAGCGTCACTCATTTCCTGTGAATAAAAAATGATCTGATAAAATAAATTGGTGGTGCAAATAATTGCAAACCCTGCGTTTTTAAAAGTATGCTCTTTTTTCGGGGTGCAAAGTTAATCACTTTTCTCCAAATATCCAAATCTTTTATTATATATTTGTGCGCGTGCTTGACAAAAAAGCAATCACGTTATTTTATTTTATAAAAAGTAATAAAAGATAGTATATATTCGAAAATAATTTCTTACCTTTGCAGACGGTGAGCAGGCTGAGAGACAACAATACGAGATGAAGCAAGCTATGATTTTTGCAGCTGGCATGGGCACAAGACTCAAGCCGCTGACTGACGTAATGCCAAAGGCAATGGTGCCGGTAGGGGATAGACCTCTACTGCAGATAGTCATGGAAAAACTTGTCAGCGTGGGAGTTACGCATTTCGTAGTCAATGTGCATCATAAGGCAGGGCAGATACGTAATTTCCTCAATATCTATCAGAAAGCAAATCCAGGTCTCTCCATATCCATTTCTGACGAGACTCCACAGCTTCTTGAGACAGGTGGAGGCGTGAGAAAAGCAGCATCGCTGTTCGTGCCTGATGCTCCTGTATTGATACATAATTGCGACATCCTTAGCAATCTCGACCTTCAGTCCGTCTATGACGCACCGCAACATGACGCCACGCTCATCGTTTCTCAGCGAAAGACCCAGCGCTATCTGCTCTTCAATGACGATATGAGGCTCGTAGGTTGGACTAATATAGCCACTGGCGAGGTGCGGTCACCATTCCCTGAGCTCAACCCGAAGCAGTGCCGTATGTATGCCTTCTCCGGCATTCATATCCTCTCGCCAAGCCTAATCGACGCAATGCAGTCGTACCCAGAACGATTTCCCATCATGGATTTCTATCTGGAAAATTGTGACAAATTTGACATCAGAGGCATGGCTGTAGATAATCTTCAGTTGCTCGATGTAGGAAAACTCGACACTCTCGACCTGGCTGAACGGCAAGCCGAGGCTCTCAGAGCTTAAAGCTCTATGAAATATGAATCTTCTATAACAACTATAAAGCGACAAAATGCAAAAAATCATCATCTTAGACTTTGGCAGTCAGACCACACAGCTCATCGGACGTCGCGTGCGTGAGATGGACACATTCTGTGAGATAATGCCATACAATAAGTATCCGGAAGATGATTCTGACGTTATTGGCGTCATTCTCTCCGGCTCTCCTTATTCGGTTTATGACCCTGAGGCATTCAAGGTCGATATCTCACGCTTCGTAGGTCGCCTGCCTGTTCTTGGCATCTGTTACGGTGCGCAGTACATGGCTTATACTAATGGTGGCAATGTGGAGTCTGCTGGCTCACGTGAGTATGGTCGTCAGAACCTTGTTACTATAAATAAGGAGAATCCACTCTTCCGTGGTTTCGATGACAACTCACAGGTGTGGATGTCACATGGCGACACTATCACACGCATTCCTACTGGCGCAGAGGTTGTTGCTTCTACACAGTCTGTCAGCAATGCCGCATACTATCTCCCTGCTGGAAAGACAGTAGCAGGCGTGCCTTGTGCTAAAGGCGTGTGGGCTGTACAGTTCCATCCAGAAGTATTCCATTCTGTTCAGGGCTCACTCCTGCTCAAGAATTTCGTAGTGGATATTTGCGGAAGCAAGCAAAACTGGAGCGCTGACTCATTCGTAGAGACTACAGTCAAGGAACTTCGTGAGCAAGTGGGCGACAATCGCGTAATTCTCGGACTCTCAGGTGGCGTAGATTCCAGCGTGGCAGCAGTGCTTCTCAGCAAGGCTATCGGTGATCATCTCACATGTATCTTCGTAGATCATGGTATGCTTCGCAAGAATGAGTTCCGTGATGTGATGGAAGATTACAAGTGTCTCGGACTTAATGTGATAGGAGTAGATGCCAGTGAGAAATTCTTTGCTGACCTTGCAGGTGTCTCTGACCCAGAGCAGAAGCGTAAGATTATCGGACGCGACTTCGTGGAAGTATTCAATGCAGAGGCAAAGAAGATTAAGGATGCTAAGTGGCTTGCACAAGGCACCATCTATCCTGACCGCATTGAGAGCCTCAATATCACAGGTAAGGTAATCAAATCACACCATAATGTGGGCGGTCTGCCAAAGGAAATGCACCTCTCTCTCTGCGAACCACTCAAATGGCTTTTCAAGGATGAAGTGCGTAGAGTAGGACGCTCAATGGGAATGCCAGAGCATCTCATCACTCGTCATCCATTCCCAGGACCAGGTCTTGCAGTGCGTATCCTTGGCGACATCACTCCTGAGAAGGTACGTATCCTTCAGGATGCCGACGATATCTATATCCGCGGACTCCGTGAGTATAAGACCAAGCTCAGCGGTGAGCAGGCTCGTGCAGTCCTCGCAGCAGGAGTGCCAGCCGATATGAAGAATGGTGAGATAGAAGTATCTCTCTATGATCAGATCTGGCAGGCAGGCACAGTGCTCCTTTCCACCGTTCGTAGCGTAGGAGTAATGGGCGATGAGCGCACCTATGAGCATCCGGTAGCTCTCCGTGCAGTAACATCTACCGATGCAATGACAGCCGACTGGGCACACAGACTGCAATCCTGGGCTTCCGGAAGGTTTTCTTGCCAAGAGCCTTCTGAATGAAATATTTCATCATCTGCTCCGTGGTACGGTTGTCAGCGCATCTATTAAGATCGCAGGGGATGATTTTGATGAGGCCCTTGTCAGATACATGAGAAAGAAACATAATCTGCTGATCGGTGAAAGAACGGCAGAGGATATTAAGATCAAGATCGGGTCAGCCTTTAAGCGCCCGGAAGTGGATTATATGGATGTAAGAGGACGTAATCTGGTAACAGGTCTTCCCAAGACCGTAAAGGTATCTTCCGAGGAAACAGAGGAAGCGCTGCGTGAGACTACGTCGCAGATCATTGAAACGATCCACAGTGTATTGGAAAAAACGCCTCCGGAGCTTGCAGCAGATATTGCAGACAGAGGAATTGTACTTACAGGCGGCGGAAGCCTTTTAAGAGGATTAGAGGATCTGATCGCAGAAAAGACAGGCATCAATACTATGACAGCAGAGGATCCCATGACGGCTGTTGCCATCGGTACAGGAAAATATGTAGAATTTCTGGCAGGATATAAGGAAGACTAGAAACCGGGGGAAGGTTTCAAAGGAAAGGTAAAGTATATGGTAAAAGGGTTATACACTGCTTATACGGGGATGATCAACGAACAGAACAGAATGGATGTGCTGACCAATAATCTGGCCAATGCAGACACCAATGGTTTTAAGAAGGAGGGCGCTACCAGCCAGTCTTTTGACAGCGTTCTGGCATACAAGATCAAGGATGTGACGGAAGGGTATCACACAGCCAGAAGGATTGGAGTGAACAATCCGGGTGTGAAGATCGGTGAAGGCTATACCGACTTTTCGGAGGGGCCGATCAAGGGAACAGGAAATCCTTATGATCTGGCGCTTACGGATACCGGTTTTTTTGCAGTGGAATTTACCAATAAGGCAGGAGACACTTCTGTAAAATATACAAGAGATGGAAACTTCACGCTGGATCAGCAGGGAAATCTTGTGACCCAGGATGGAGATGCAGTTCTCGATACAAATGGAAGAGCCATCAAAATTGACCCCTTAAAAGAAACAGAAATCAATTCCAGCGGACAGATCATTCAGAACGGTTCCGTTGTCGCAACCATTCAGGTGACGGATTTCGAAGACTATAATTATTTGGAGCGTTACGGAGAAAATTACTTCCAGCCCATTGACGGAGCACAGGAGAAGGATGCGGCGGCAGAAGTAAGGGCCGGTTATCTGGAGACATCAAATATATCTGTTGTATCAGAGATGGTAAATATGATCACGGTTTCCAGGGCTTATGAAAGCAACCAGAAGGTGATCACCACCTATGACGGAACACTGGATATTGCAGCAAATCAGCTTGGAAGGATTTAAGGAGGTAGCAAATGGTTAGGAGTTTATGGTCAGCAGCAACAGGAATGAATGCGCAGCAGACAAATGTAGATACAATCGCAAATAATCTGGCAAATGTCAATACGGTAGGTTATAAGTCCCAGGTGGCACAGTTCAAGTCATTACTGTACCAGACCCTTCAGACGGCAACCACAACGGCAAACGGAGATCCTAAGCCTACAACCTCACAGGTGGGTCTGGGTGTGAGAAATTCTTCCATTAACTCTATTTTTACCCAGGGAAGCCTTTTAAGCTCAAACAGCGATACTGCTTTTGCTATTGAAGGTGACGGCTATTTTGCGATCCAGGGCAGTGACGGCAATACCTATTATACGCGTAACGGAGATTTTACCTGGGCTACAAACGGGAGAAACGGCATGATCCTGACCAATCAGGATGGTCTGCCGGTACTCAGCTCTACCGGAAGAACCATTACCTTAAATGCCAACTATGTTACCAGCAAGATCACCATTACAAAGGATGGAACGATCTGCTATCCCGATGCACAGAACAATCCTCAGTCACTGGGAATTACCATTGGAATGTATCAGTTTAATAATCCGGGTGGATTACAGAGAAAAGGAGATACTCTGTGGGCAGCTACCGCTGCAAGCGGAACGGTAATGAATGAAGCCACCAACAGAAACGTAACAAAGAGCCGTATGGTTCAGGGCTATCTGGAAGGCTCCAATG
>URJQ01000110.1 GCA_900548195.1 uncultured Prevotella sp. | reverse complement strand
GTGCTATTCGAGCCATTGAGATTGAGGCTTATAATCTCGAACACAAGACGGAGGACCGCTTCTTCCCCCCTCTTGACACACTTATCATCGGTGTGGATATTCCAAGAGACGAGCGTAGAGCCAAGATTTCTTCACGTCTGAAGGCAAGAGTGGATGAGGGAATGGTGGATGAAATCAAGCGAATCATAGCTTCTGGTGTGGATCCTGAGGATTTGATATATTACGGATTGGAATATAAATACGTCACAGAGTATGTGATAGGTCGCCGTTCTTACGATGAAATGCTGCGTGAACTTGAGATTGCAATCCATCAGTTTGCCAAGAGGCAGATGACATGGTTCAGGGGAATGGAGCGCCGTGGATGTAAGATACACTGGATAGATGCCTTACTTCCAATGGATGAAAAGGTCAGACAGATACGTGCATTGATGGAATAATGATACAATGAAGACAGTAATAATATATTGCCCAAAGCATGCTGGAATCAAGTCCACCAATAAGAGGTGGAATGAGATAGCCGCAGTACTCCAGCGTTACGAGATCGAATACGACCTCGTAAGGAGTGAGAATGCCCAAAATGTGGAGCAATTAGTGGGTAAATTAGTTCATGATGGCTATGAAAACATTATCATTTGTGGTGGAGATTCTGCTCTAAATGATGCGGTCAACTGCTTGATGAAGGAAGAGAAGGTAGTGCGCGAGCGTGTTACTCTGGGCGTAATTCCTAATGGTCTGATGAATGACTTTGCGAGTTTCTGGGGCTTTACAGACAAAAATTTGGATTATGTCGTGTCATCTCTAAAGCAAAGGAGAGTGAGAAAGGTGGATGCAGGATGTATATCTTATCTTAATACGGAAGGAAAGAAATGCAAACGCTTCTTTCTCAACTGTGTAGATGTAGGTCTTGTGGCAGATATTCAGCGCTTGCGTAAGACGATTCGTCATATCTTTTGGTCGAGGAGATTTTCGTTTTTTGCCTCTCTTCTTGTCATTCTGTTCAAGAGAAGTGACTTGAAAATGGAATATACCATCAATTATGAGAAAGAATCCCATAGAGTTATCACCATGTGTGTGGGAAGTGCTTTAGGCTTTGGACAGACCCCTAATGCGGTGCCTTACAGTGGGTTGGTGGACGTGACGGTAATTCTTCAGTCGCAATTAGGTCGCCTTACTTATGGCGCAGGCTTGTTTCTGCTCGGCAAAATCCTTAATTATAAGAATATTCGTCCGTATCGTTGTCATGATGTCACCATATCATGCCCGAAGAAAACTCCATGCTGTGTAGATGGACATGAACTGTCGGGAGTGGATGCAAGCGTAGAGCCTGCGAGAATATACGTAGAGAAAGAAAGTATCAATTTTATCATTGAAAAGCTATAATTGTCATTTTTTTTATGCAGAGAACAATGTCAGACTGTCAAGGTGGCATTGCTCTCTGTTTTTATTTTATGTCAGAATGCGATGTCCAAATAATCAAACCATCCAACAATAAGGCTCATGTCATTACTCAAAACGACAAGAAAGAAGTCGTATTCTAATGTGAAAATGCTACATTTTTGCTTTTCCAATAATACAATGTTATTAAATATGAACTTTTTTTATCTATTTAGCAAAAAAACAATAGCATTTATTTGCAAAGAAAAAAAGTTTTTTCTACTTTTGTAGATGAAATGATGTATGTCAACCTAACAATACGTTTTTTCTGAGGCAACCTAATAATATCGTTTTAATCTTGCCCCTAATCTATAATAGAATCTATAGTTCGCCTTCAAGAGGTGGACTACCTAACTAATAATAATTATAAACCTTAATATAGTGACTATGAGTTATCTCAAATTTGAAAAAGCTCAGATGGCAAATCTACAGGAATCAATGCACCGGGAAGTACTTCGTACTAATCGTTCTGGAGCTTATGCCTATAGAACTGTCGTGGATTGTAACACTCGCAAATATCATGGTCTGCTGGTGGCTCCAATCCCGGAGATTGATGAAGATAATCATGTCCTGCTCTCATCTCTTGATGCCACGGTGGTCCAGCATGGCGCTGAATTCAATCTTGGCGTCCACAAGTATCAGAGCGGGGTATTCAGCCCTAACGGACATAAGTATATTCGCGAGTTCAGTCTCGAAACCATTCCTACTACGCTCTATCGTGTGGGTGGTGTAATCCTCAAGAGGGAAATCATCTTCCAGGCGTACAATACACGTGTGTTGGTACGTTACACCTTGGTGGACTGTCATAGTTCCACGATACTGCGCTTCAAGCCATTCCTTGCCTTCCGCAGTGTGAAGACATGTATGCACGAAAATACTAATATCATTCGTGACTATCAGGAAGTGGACGGAGGCATCAAGACCCACCTCTATGAGGGTTATCCTGACCTCTATATGCAGTTCTCCAGAAAGTCAGAATTCATATTCCGACCAGACTGGTATCGTGGACTTCTCTACGATAAGGAATTGGAGCGTGGCTATGAGGGAGTGGAGGATCTCTATGTTCCTGGATATTTTGAGATTAGTGCAAAGAAGGGCGACCAGATTGTTTTCGCCGCAGGTCTTGAAGAAGTCAAGCCAAGCACATTGAAGAAAGTATTCGATCAGGAGGTGAAATTACGCACTCCACGTGATAATTTCTATCACACGCTCGTCAATTCTGCTCACCAATTCCACATGAGAGTGAGCGACAACGAGCGCTATCTCCTCGCTGGCTACCCTTGGTTTAAGGTACGTGCGCGCGATATGTTTATCTCATTGCCTGGCCTTACGATAGCTATTCAGGAGAATGATTATTTCAAGCTTGTGATGGACACGGCGAAAAAGGCAATCTATGAATTTATGTCCGGCAGACCGCTGACTGGTCTTATCCGCGAGATAGAGCAACCTGACGTGCTCCTTTGGGCAATATGGGCTTTACAGCAGTATGCACATGAGATGGGTAATGCCATTGCATATCAGGAATATGGCACATTCCTTGAGGATATGTTGCGCTTCATAGAGAGCGGAAAGCATCCTAATCTTGAACTAAAGGAGAATGGTCTCTTGCATATAGAAGGCAGGGATGAGCCTATGACCTGGATGAACAGCACGGTAAATGGCAAACCTGTCGTTCCACGTACAGGATATGTAGTGGAGATAAATGCGTTGTGGTATAATGCTCTGAAGTTCATTGCAGAGATGGCAATATCCAATGGCAAGCCAGAAAAAGCTGCCGAACTTGATGCTCGTGCCGACATTGCAAAGGAATCATTCCAGCGCATCTTTGTCAATCCTAATGGTTACCTATTCGACTATGTGGAAGATGGCATCACGGATTGGAGCGTTCGTCCTAATATGATATTCCCAGTGGCATTCGATTATTCTCCTCTTGAGCCAGAACAGAAGAAGTCTGTCCTCGACTTCTGCACTCGTGAGCTCTTGACTCCTAAGGGATTGCGCACGCTTTCTCCAAAGTCTGGTGGCTACAATCCTATATATGCCGGAGCGCAGACACAGCGTGACTATGCTTATCATTCAGGAACAGCATGGCCTTGGCTCGGTGGTTTCTATATGGAAGCTTGCCTTAAAGTCTATAAGCGCACGCGTCTCAGCTTCGTGCAGCGTCAGATGTTGGGCTATGAAGACGAGATGCAGTATCATGTAGTGGGCTCTATCTCAGAGCTTTTCGATGGCAATCCGCCTTATCACGGACGTGGAGCAGGATCATTTGCCATGAATGTGGCTGAGATACTTCGTACATGGAGATTGATAGACCAGTATAAAGTTTAATGTCGGGAGGAATAACACAATGAAAGTATTAATGTTCGGTTGGGAGTTCCCACCAAAGATATATGGCGGACTTGCGGTTGCTTCCTATGGCATCACCAAGGGATTGAGCCTTCAGGGCGATGTGGAGACCACATTCTGCATGCCAAAACCTACTGGCAATGAGGAGAAATTTCTCAAGATAATCAATATGAGCCAGGTACCTATCGTATGGCGCGACGTGCAGTATGAAAATATCAAGGATCGCTTTGTGGGTCATACAGCGGATGATTATTATCGTTTCCGTGACCATATCTATGCTGATTTCAATTATATGCAGGGTCTTGACGACCTCGGATGTATGGGTTTCGCAGGAGGCTATCCAGGCAATCTGCATGACGAGATAAACAATTTCTCCATCATAGCCGGTGTGCTGGCGAGGTCAGAGCAGTTTGACATAATCCATGCTCACGACTGGCTTACCTATCCAGCAGGCGTTCATGCCAAGATGGTAAGCGGAAAGCCACTGTGCATACACGTGCATGCTACGGATTTCGACCGTTCTCGCGGAAAGGTGAATCCTACAGTTTATTCCATAGAGAAAAATGGAATGGACAATGCAGACTGCATCATGTGCGTGTCAGAGCTTACACGTCAGACGGTCATAAACCAGTATCATCAGGATCCTCGCAAGTGTGTTGCCATGCATAATGCGGTATATCCGCTCTCGCAGGAGTATCTCGACATAGTGCCTCACAAGAATCCTAAGGAGAAGGTGGTGACCTATCTCGGACGTATCACTATGCAGAAGGGTCCGGAGTACTTTATCGAGGCTGCCAAACTCGTGCTTCAGCGTACAGACAATATCCGTTTCTGCTTTGCAGGTTCGGGCGATATGATGAATGCGATGATCGAGCTCGCTGCCACTTATGGCATTGCTGACAGGTGCCACTTCCCGGGTTTCCTGCGTGGCAAGCAAGTGTATGAATGCTATAAGAATTCAGATGTCTTCGTAATGCCTTCCGTATCAGAGCCTTTCGGAATAGCTCCGCTTGAGGCGATGCAGTGTGGCTGTCCTTCCATCATATCCAAGCAGTCGGGCTGCGGAGAGATTCTTACCAATGTCATAAAGGTGGATTATTGGGATGTTTACGCCATGGCTGATGCCATCTATTCCCTTTGCACGAATGAAGGATTCCATCAGTATCTGGCAGAAGAGGGTATCAAGGAAGTTGCCGGTATCACATGGGAGAAAGTAGGCCTGCGCATACGTCAGTGTTATGACCAGTTGCTCCAGAAGGGATGGTTCAGCAATGACGAGTACCAGCAGAATTTCATAAAGTAAACAAGTCAAAACATAGATGGAGCCAGCATCGGTTCTATCTCCCAAAACGTAAGAATACAATGAAAACAATATGTCTTTATTTTGAGATACACCAGATTACTCATCTCAAGCGTTACCGTTTCTTTGATATCGGTACAGATCATTATTACTACGATGATTATGCCAATGAGCGTACCATCGCATACACAGCAGAGCATTCATATATGCCTGCCCTCACCACTCTTCTGGAGATGATACGTCAGAATCCTGGCTATTTCAAGGTAGCTTTTTCCATCTCAGGTGTAGGAATGGAGCAACTCGAAGACCATGCTCCACAGGTAATTAGCCTGCTTCAGGAACTTAATGAGACGGGTCAGGTGGAGTTCCTCACCGAGCCTTACTCTCACGGTCTTGCCGGTCTTGCCAATGAGGAAAGTTTCAAGCGCGATATAGAGAAGATGTCAGCCAAGATAGAGAGCTGTTTCGGTAAGCGCCCTACTGTGATGCGCAATTCCTCACTTATCTATACCGACGAGATAGGCGAGCAAGTGGCATCCCTCGGATATAAGGGAATGCTCACAGAGGGAGCAAAGCACGTACTCGGATGGAAGTCACCACATTATGTCTATAATTGTAATATGGCACCTGGGCTCAAGCTTCTCTTGCGCGATGTAAATGCTTCAGATGATATCTCGTTGCGTTTCAGCAATACCCAGTGGGAGAAATATCCGCTCTTTGCCGACTGTTACATCAATGATATTGCTAAATGTCCGGAGTCAGAACAGGTGGTGAATATCTTCATGGAGCTGACCGCCCTCGGTATTGCCCAGCCATTGTCAAGTAATATCCTTGAATTTATCAAGGCATTACCTATCTGCGCACGCAATGCAGGGCTTGAATTTGCCACTCCTTCTGAGGTCTGTGACAGATTCCAAAGCGTAGGAGCGCTGGATGTGCCAGAGACTCTCTCATGGGTGGACGAGGAACGTGATTGCTCTGTATGGCTTGGCAATCAGATGCAGCGTGAGGCTTTCAATAAGCTTTACAGCGTAGCGGATAGACTTCTTATAGCAAAAGACCCTTCACTGCTTAGAGACTGGGATTATCTGCAGGCATCAAACAATTTCCGATTTATGACCACTAAGCCGTCAAATGCTAATATTGACCGTGGTATCTATGACGGACCTTTCGATGCTTTCACCAATTATATGAATATCCTCGGTGACTTCATCTCTCGTGTGCGTGCCATCTATGGTGGTATCGAGAATGACGAACTGGAGCAGATGCTCACCACCATCACCAATCAGGGTAAGGAATTGGAAATGAAGGACAAGGAGATACTGCGTCTGCAGGCAAAGCTTGAGAAACTGGATCCTGATGCAAAGCTTCGCAAGACCGCTGTCAAGAAGGCATCGGCAGCTAAGAAGGCACCTGCAAAAAAGAAGACTACAACTGCCAAGAAGACCACTGTAGCCAAGGAAGCACCTGCTAAGGAATAAGAGATTAGGTCGCAGATAAGTAGGCGATCAGAATTATTATTTTATGGAATAGGAGATTACGTCTCTATCTTTTGGGATTTCTTGTTTGTGAAGGAATTCCCGAAGGGTATGGAGGTAATCTCCTATTTTCTTTGTTTATATTTTGAAAATCCCCATATTCTTTAAATCCATGTTCAAAAACTGTGCTAAATGTGGTCTTCAGAACAAAATGACAATTTATTAACATAAATTCTGCAACGCTTGTATTTCTGTGCGTAAATACGCGATTCTCGTGAATTTTGGAATATGTTGAAAACCAATATGTTATAAAATAGGGCGAGAAAAGCATGGCAAAAAGCGTGTGAAAAAGTGGGAAAAATGGCATAAAAGCTATAATATTACGCTGTGAAAGCTTAGCTTTTGCAAGGTAATAAGATAGATATTGCACCCTAATATCTATCTTATTGCATCCTAATACCTTCGTTATTGTATTCTAAAAGGTGAGAAATGGCATTTTTTCTTCTTTTTTCTATAGTTTTGTGAGGTGTGATGTCGTTTTTTTCTTTGTTGGGTTGGAGGAATTTTTTTCTTTGTTTTAACGATTGTAAATTGAAGTTAATGCATATATTTCCCTTATTTGGGGGTGCAGAACCAAGGATAGTTCTGCATTGAATTGCTTTGTTCTTTGCATTGGATTGCTTTGTTCTTTGCATCGGGTTGCTTTGTTCTTTGCATCGGGTTGCTTTGTTTTTTGAATTGGGTTGCTTTGGTATTTGAATTGTGGGAATTGTTTCTTGTGTATAGTTATTCATGAATGTGATAGGGAATGCTTGCTTATGACTATTTGTTCAGATATTTCTTGAGATGTTACACTCAAAAGCATTGATTCCTTGCGTTTTGCTCTATATTTACGATTTATTCCTTATAAAAGGTTAAAAAGGTTCACAAAGTGTTGTTTTTCTATCGAAAAAGCCTTACCTTTGCATAGATATATAAAGGTATGCGAGATACCTTAATAGTACTACATTTATTTGTCTGAGAACACATTACTATTATTAAATAAGAAAAATGATGCAAACTAAAAGTTTTAATCCCGGTGCTTATCGTTGGATTGTGGCTGGATGCTGTTTGTTTTCTCCATTTGTCTGCTCGATAAATGCGCAGAATCCGGTGGAAAATGCAAATGCCCAGACAGAGATAACAGCACAGCAGGGATTCGTGCAGGGAAGCGTCTTTGACAGTGCCGACAATGAACCGATGATTGGAGTGACAGTGGCTGTCGAAGGAACTACAAACGCCGTTACGACTGATATAGACGGTCGCTTCTCATTGCCTGTGAAAGGGGAGTGTAACATTGTGCTGACGTTTATCGGATACAAGAAGACTGTTATCCGCTTTACTGGCAGTAATCATGGAGACTTCGCCCGTATTCAGATGAAATCTGATGTCGTGAACATCAAGGACGTGGTAGTGACTGGAGTGTTCCGTCGTAAGAAGGAGAGCTTTACTGGTTCTTCCACCACATTCAAAGGAGATGAACTGAAGATGGTGGGCGCACAGAACGTGCTCCAGAGTCTCAAGACGCTCGACCCTTCATTCAAAATCATGGAAAACAGTCTTGCCGGTTCCAACCCAAACAAGATGCCAGACGTAGAAGTGCGTGGTAAGTCAAGTGTAGCAGGACTGAAGGAGGAATACGGTACAGACCCTAACCAGCCACTCTTTATACTTGACGGATTTGAGACCACACTTGAGGCTGTGATGAACCTCAACATGAACCGTGTGGCTTCAGTTACATTGCTTAAGGATGCTGCTTCCACTGCTATTTATGGTTCGAAGGCAGCAAATGGTGTAGTAGTAATCGAGACAAAGGCACCAGTAAAGGGAAAACTGCAAATCTCATACAAGGGCGACTACAGTATTGATGTAGCCGACTTGTCTGACTATAACCTTATGAATTCTCGCGAGAAATTGGAGTTTGAGAGACTCGCAGGAGTGTATAAGGACAACACCAGCAATCCATTCAATCAGATTAAGCTTGACGCCCTCTACAATTCACGCCTTCGTGACATAGAGCAGGGTGTAGATACTTATTGGCTTACCGTGCCTTTGCGCACAGGCTTTACCCATAAGCATAATGTATATGCTGAGGGCGGAGAGGGTAATATCCGATATGGTATAGGAATAAACTATGGTATGGTGGAAGGCGTGATGAAGGGTTCAGATCGTCAGACCCTCGGTGGAAACATCGACTTGATTTACCGTACAGGCAAATTCCAGTTTAGCAACAAACTCTCTATCGACTATCTCGATACAAACAATCCGAGTGTGAGCTTTGCTGAATACGCTATGGCAAACCCATACTATAAGAAATATGGTGCCGACGGTAAGATAAACAAATACCTTTACTATCCAGAGGAAGGACTGAATGACAATCCAGTCTCAAATCCTTTATGGAATGCCAGCCTGAATAATTATGACAAGGGACAGCGTTTCGGTTTTACTAATAATTTCATAGCAGAATGGTTTGCTACTGATGATTTGCGCGTGCGTGGTAAGTTCGGCATGACAAAGTATGACGACACACAGGATTTGCGCCTTTCTCCAAAGCATACAGATTTCGATGATAAGGATGATACCCAGAAAGGACTATTCACCCACAGTCTGCAGAAATACCTTTATTATGAAGGAGACATCTCTGCTACATACGGAAAACTGATTGCCGACAAGCATCAGATCAACGCCGTATTGGGTTTCAACTTCAATAATACCTCAAATCCGCAACCTTATAGGATGTAGTGGGACTATGCCTGAAAAGCTGCAA
>URJQ01000109.1 GCA_900548195.1 uncultured Prevotella sp. | reverse complement strand
GAAGAAACGCTTTGAAGAGCTCTGCAAGCACTATAAAGGTTAGCCATATCTTGAGTTTGCAGTAAGTGTGCCATTGAGCACAATACCCATATTGTTATACTTACGTTCACGATAGTATTTCTCGATGATAGGGAGGAATTCTATCTCCATGACACCTACACGAATGACAAACAGTGTAACGTCAGCATATTTTGCGAGAAGGCTTGTATCAGCAACGACCTCAACAGGAGGACAGTCGAAGAATACATAGTCGAACTCTTTTCTGATTTCTGAAATCATCTCAACAAATCTATCGTAAGAGATAATTTCAGCAGGATTAGGAGGCAATGTGCCAACTGGGAGAACAAAGAGATTCTCAGCATCTTCTGCCTGTATGAGAAGATTGCGCCAATCCTTCACTGCGCCATTGATGTAATCAGGAACTCCAAACTCTGGTTTTTCGATATAATGGGAGAGAGAGCTTTTGCGAAGGTCGAGGTCAATTGCACATACTCGCTTGCCTTTCAGTGACATACATTTGGCAAGATTGTAGCTCACGAAAGTCTTTCCAGAATGAGGATTGGCTGATGTGGTCATCACTACCTTCATCTCAGGATTGTTTCCGAGCATAAATTCAAGGTTTGTACGCAGTACTCTGAATGCCTCATTGATGACATTACGATTACCATGTTCCACTACTACATGGCTAACGTATTTTTCTCTTGTCTTGGAATGATGGTGCTTATGACTGGAAGAGTGACCTTTAAAGAACAATTTGCCGATAAATCTCTTGAACTTTGATATCTGTACTTCATCAGCAAATTCTACCAAAGGCAGTTCGCCTACAAATGGTACTGTCAGTTTCTCAATGTCCTTTCTGCCACGAACCTTGGAATTAGCCCATTCACGGAAGATGATGAAGAGGAACGGAAT
Organism: uncultured Prevotella sp.; assembly: GCA_900548195.1. Taxonomy (GTDB): domain Bacteria; phylum Bacteroidota; class Bacteroidia; order Bacteroidales; family Bacteroidaceae; genus Prevotella. The sequence continues at coordinate 8,532 of URJQ01000109.1, read as the reverse complement.
GATAAGTCCGAATGCCACTGCAATCATCCATATCTTCCTTACATCTGGGAAAGACTGGTAATTGGAACCTGTAGAAGGCTGGAGTACACGTGTATTGTAAGCTGCGAAAGCCTGATTGAGTTCATTCTGCTCACGTGTTTGGAGAAGGAATGTGTAGAGTTGCTCCTTAATCTTTCTGCTTCTTTCTATATCTACGTAGATCTTCTGTTTGTTAGGCGTGGCGTCAATCTCAGCATTGTTGCGAGATGTAGAAGCGTTAAGAATGCCCATCTGAGAGTTAAGAGTGCTGATATGGTTTTCGATTGTTGTCAGAATACCATTGTAGAGCACGGACATCTGCTTATCCACGTCTCCGACAAGAGGGTTTTCCTCTGTGGAAGAAGAGATGAGATTACTACGATTGAGCACGAGAGCATTATACTGACCTACCTGCTCTGCCAGTGCGGTATTATGTACTCCTGCAGGGAGTGGGAGAGTGACAGTAGGATTAGTGGCTTTCTTTACGACGCCACGGAAATACATTACGAGAGAAAGTTCCTTGGATATTTCCAGATTCTGGTTGTCAAACTCCATGGAACGTGCCTGATACTGTGTACCTTCGTTTTCAAAGTCGATGGTGTGATGAGCTACTTTGAATTGCGTCATCTTATTTTCCACCTCGCTAAGTTCCTCACCGATGGCAGCCAGACGCTCTCCAATAAACTTGTTTGTCGCTACAATAACCTGATTACGGTTTGCCACCCAGTTTTCATTGTATATTGCAATCAGTGTGTTCAGAATATCGTCACCACGCTCAATGTTGACATCAGAGAGAGAAATGTCAATGACTGTGGATTCTTCGTCAGCATTGGCAATTTTCATACGACTGAGAATACGTCCGGCAGCGGTGTCATATCCGATTCTTGTCACAGTGATAGGATCGTCGCTGTGAGCTCTGAAAGCTTGTGTCTTGTTGATGGTGGTGCTACCGAGTGGAGACTTGAATTTCTTACCGAACATGGCTTGAAGCTTTGTGGTCTTGCCATTTCTGTCAGTAAACTTCAATGTTGCATGATTATCATCATCGATTGTGACGACAAATTCCACGTTCGTGTTATTGCCGATTCCATCCACGCTGACTGTAATAGGCAGGCTGGAACCATAAAGAACTGTGTTGCGCAGACGTCCTCTTATCTCATATTGAAAATCGAGATGGAGTCTCTCCACTACTTTTCTCATAAGAGCAGGCTTCTGAAAAGCGATAATCTCATTCTTGAGTGAAGCAGTAGCCTGACGTACATTATTTCCGCGCACCTTGGTGAAGATATCATTAACAGCTTGGCTGCTTGCATCTTCCTTAATGACGAGGGATGTATTACGCGTATATACAGGTGGTGTCATGCGCAGATAAATGGCTGCACAGGCACAGCTAAGAAAGAGGCACAATACAAACCAATACCAGTTACTGAGGCATAGACCAATGACATCAGTAAGGTTGAGCGAGTTTTTAGTCTCTTGCTCTTGCACCTTTCTGTTTGACGAAGTTGTACTCATAAATTGGAAATGTATATTTGAATATTATTTCGTGAGATTGATTACAGATACTACAGTAGAACCAATGCCGAGGAGACCAGTCCAGAACCCCCATGTATTGAAGAGGTTTCCATTGTTTGTGGATTGTCTCTTTGTCTTGTTGTTTGGCTCTATATACACGATGTCGTTCTGATGTACATAATATACAGGCGACTCATAGATGTTCTTCATCCTGGTGAGGTCGAGTTCATACTGAGTACGCATTCCATCTTCTTCTCGAATCACGAGTACATTCTGTCGCTTTGCATTGATGTCGAGGTCGCCAGATTCTGATAAAAGTTCCCAGAAAGTAAACTTATCCTTTTCGATATTTATCTTCTTGCCGCCTCCTTCTCCGAGAATATAGACGTAGAGTCCTGTATAATTGACGCTTAGTATTGCATCATCCACAAGCTTTGTGGTGCGCAAAGAATTAGTAATATAATCGGTGATCTCTTGACGGTTCATTCCTGCAACGGTAATCTTGCCAAGTACAGGGAAATCTATTTGTCCGTTGTCATCGACCACGTATCCTTGATTCTGCGTATTTCCAGACATTCCTTGCGAATTTCCTTGGTTGATGTTAAACTGGTTAGTGAGTTGCTCATTTCGTGATTTTACCCATATAGAGATACGGTCACCAGGGCGCACTTTGAAAGGGACGGAATTGATAGTAACAGGTTCAGTGATTCCTGGTTGGCGGTCCTGGAAATATGCGATGTCTTTTGGAGTACATGATGCCAAGGCAACGAGGAACAACATAGGTAGAAGTAGCTTCTTCATAAAATATAATCTATTTAGTTTTTTGTTTTTTCAATATCATTGCAAAGGTAATAATAAATATTATTATAATTTAGTTTTTTAGATTGTTTTTTTAGATTTTGCTCAAAAAAATGATTATCTGCAAAGTTTATAAGGCAATCTTCTATATTTCAGACTAATATTTGAGACTATCTCTGTAATCTTGTGGCGTAAATCCTATGTTCTTTTTGAACAATCTGATAAAATAAGAGACGTCTTCTATGCCTATTTTTGCCGCGATTTTCTTTACAGGAATATCAGTGGTAAGTAATATGCTTTGAGCATATTGTATCTTGCATTTTATCACATATTGAAGTGGTGAGATTCCCAGTGTCTCATTAAAGAGTTTTCCGATGTAAGACTTTGTAACGCAAGCCACGTCTGCCATCTGCTCAAGGGTGATGGAAGTGTGAATATTCTGCTTAATGTATTGGCAGACTTTCAGCACTCTTGCATCGGTATTCTGTGCTCGCTTCTGTGAATGCTTCATGAAATATGAAGCCACAATCCAGACAAATCCCTGCAATTGCATTTTCTCATATCGTTCCATTCTCATATATCTCCTGGCGTAATCTCTATATGCAGGATGTGCATTGAAGTCTTCTGCACTGGAGTATGGCAGATTGAGCTGTGGGTAAAGATGGCAGAAATTTGCAAACAGTAATTCGGAAGCTTCATTTCCTTTAACCATATAAGGGAAAGTATAAATGTCAAAGAAACTGGTTTGGTCGCCATATCTTTCGTAAACGAACATATAATAGAATTCAAATCCTGGTTCGCATACATAACTGTGTGGCATAAAACTTGGTACGAGATACATATATCCAGGTTGCAAATCGACGTTGCGGTCTGGAAAATGTAGCTTTGCTCTACCAGATCTCACATAGTAGAGACGTGCAAAAGGTGAAGAGATATCTGTGCCTCCCCACCGATGAATCGTTTTGGCGTAGCCTATGTTGAGTACGCTTATATTTACAAGTTCAAGTTCGAAATTCATGGATGTTTTTATTTTTGATGGGTTAAGCCAAACATACGTATTCTATGTCATGCGATATTATTTCTCTTTGGCTTCCCATTCTTCCCATTCTTTCATGGCAGCCTGCCAGTCAGTGGCTCCATTTCTGATTGCCTCCTCTTGCTTTTCTGCTTCATCGCGAGCCTTATCTCTTGCTCTTTTGGCTTTCATATCAGCTATTGTGGCTTCATCGAGGATTTTTATCGCGCCTCTCTTGATAGCTTCCTGCAGTTCTGTATCGCCAAAAGCCTTTCCTGGTTCATTGAAATCAGAGATATTAAACTCAAAATTAACTCTCAACTGATGCCTGATTTCCTTCTGTTGAAAGCGCGTTCCGGCATTTTTCTTGCGGAGCAGCATAGCGATAATATCAATTTCGCGCTGCGAATATTTATTTCTTCCCATATATTATATAATAATGTAAGCAAATGCAGGTTTAACCCAAAAATATGCAATTACACTTGCAAATATACAAAAAAAGCATTGAAAATGCAAAAAAACGTATTAAAAATGATAATTTGTACGTAATTGTTTGTGAGTTAATATTTTTTTTGATAATTTTGCTACGGATATAATTCTGAAAATAATAATTCACTTAAATATTAACAAATTAAATTTCTACGACAATGAAGGAACTTATCGAACAGATTGCTGCTGCTTACGAAGCATTTGCTAAGGATGCAAATGCACAGGCTGAGAATGGAAACAAGGCTGCTGGCACACGTGCACGCAAGGCATCTCTTGAGCTCGAGAAGGCTATGAAGGCTTTCCGCAAGGCAAGTATTGAAGCTTCCAAGTAATTATTACTTGTAAAAATCTCCTCTACATCTATCTGGTGAATGCGAATAGGCGAGGAGTATAGAAACAGCCGGTTTGAGTGATTATACCCAAACCGGCTGTTGTTTTTATGATTCAAGCTCAATTCCGATTTCCCAAACGACTTGATATCAACGGTGCCAGTATTTTTTTGACGTCTTTATGTCTGCCTGACAAGGTTGATCCATCGAGAATGTGAATAAGCAATCGCTATTCTTTTATCTTATTCTGTCCACAGAGCGAATTAACTTTTCATCCGCCATGATGCCGTGGTGAGCAAGTAGAATGAAGATGATTGCGACAATAGGGAGGGAGAGAGCGCTTTCTGCATGGAAAGTCTGTTCATCTGCAATGCAAGTCTGCATAATCAACACTCCAGAAGCTATTGCTTCTACTACTATTGCCAATATCTGTATATAGCAGTTTAATGCCTGTGTCTTCCTGTTTTTATACATAAATATAATCGCAAGGCTATAGAAAGCATTCAGTGCGAGGAAGAACATTGGAATAGCATAGAAAGGGTAGGAGATAGAACCATCGTTACCGTTTATGAGTCCAAGACTCGTGATTGTGTTTGCAATTCCCATACCAGCATTTTCCACAGTGCCAAGAGGCAGGAATGTGGTAATGATAAAGCAGATGATGGCAAAGAAGAGATATAGAGTCTGTTTTCTCTGTATCATGGTTTAATCCTCCTCTTCGTAGTGATGCTCCTTGGATGGATCGCGCCAGTAGATGCTCTTCTCTATGAACTCCTGTGTAGCGAGAAGTGTTGGCTTTGGAAGTTTCTCGTAGTACTGGCTTATCTCTATCTGCTCGCGGTTTTCAAAAACTTCTTCCAGACTGTCATTGTAACTGGCAAACTCAGCGAGTTTCTTACTAAGGTCCTGCTTGATCTCTGCGGCGATCTGGTTGGCACGCTTGCCTATGATTGCAACGCTCTCATAGATGTTATCTGTGTCGTTGCAGAGTTCCATGATGTTACGAGTTACGGTGTTTACCGGCGCTTTTGATTTCTTGTAGTCCATTATATAATGTTTTTTATTATGATTATTCCGTTTTTATTTAATGTGATGATATGGTGAAGAAAGTGGAATTACTTGTCCAAATCATCAGATTCGAATCCGCCAGAAGCAATGACTTTCTTACATTTTGCGATATATTTCTCTGCGAGAGCACGTTCTTTGGATTCAGGATATTCATTGATGAATCCGTAGCATTCATCTTCTGCGTCCTGATAGCGTTCCATTCTCTTCGCCTCCACGCTGGAAGCCGCCAACTGATATTTGCTTTTCATGATGAGAGTAGCAAAGTCTTCACGGAGAGTGGTGTAAGGATAATCCTTGAGTACATTCTGTGAAGTGACAATGCAAGCCTCGTAATTGTTACCTCCACTGGTGCAGTTTCCAAAGTAAGTTCCGAGGTTATAATAGAGCTTAGCAGAATGCAGTTCCTTTTCTACGAGTTTGTCCTGAAGCTCATAAAGGCGATTTTGAGCCGTTTCTTTCTTGCTACTGAGAGGATAAATATCCATAAAGTCCTGATAGGCACGCATTGCCGAATAAGTCTCGGACTGGTCAAGGCGAGGCTCTGGTGAGCAGTTATAGAGGCTTTCTCCTACGAGGAAGCTTGCTTGCTCTGCGTAGTCACCTTTCGGATAGGTGGCATAGTATTTTTTGAAAATGTCTGCCGCTGACTCATAGTCCTTATCATTGAATGCTGAGAGACCATAGAGGAAAAGGCATTCCTCGGCATTGTCGGTTCCTTTCATCACATTGATCATATCTCCGAAAAGTGTGGAGGCTTGAGTGAATTTATGTTGTGCAAACTTTTCCTTGGCAAATTCGTAGCGGAAAGTCCAGTCGTTGGACTTATAAACGTTGTTGAATTCATTCGCACAACTGGAAAGAAGAAGTGCGGCGCTTATGCTGAAAAAAAGTATTTCCTTTGACATTACTTTGTAATATGATAAAATTTCAGTTTGCAAAATTACAAAAATATATTCTCATTTCAAAGTAGTTACCACATTTTTATCAAAAAAAACTGCATTTATAACATTTATTAGAAAGAAAAATATAATTTTGCAGTATGAATGAGTTCAAATTAACATCAAAATACAAGCCTACCGGAGATCAGCCCGAAGCCATCCGTCAACTTACCGAAGGAATCCAATCGGGCGAAAGGGCACAAGTGCTCCTTGGTGTTACCGGTTCGGGCAAGACGTTTACAATGGCTAATGTCATTGCAAATATCAATCGCCCTACGCTTATTCTGAGCCATAACAAAACCCTTGCCGCACAGCTTTTTGAGGAAATGAAAGGCTTCTTTCCAGATAATGCTGTGGAGTATTACGTCTCTTATTATGATTATTACCAACCAGAGGCTTATCTCCCTTCTACGGATACTTACATAGAAAAAGATCTTGCCATCAATGAAGAGATTGATAGACTGCGACTTTCCACGATTTCATCGCTACTTTCTGGCAGAAGAGATGTCGTGGTAGTATCTTCAGTTTCATGTATTTACGGTATGGGCGGACCTACTGCAATGCAGGGAAGTATCATCAGCATTAAAAGGGGAGAAACGATTGTGCGCAACAATTTTCTCCGAAAGCTCGTAGATGCGATGTATGTCAGAAATGATATCGCGCTCGAAAGAGGAGAATTTAGAGTGAAAGGCGACACTGTGGACGTCTTTATGGCTTATAGTAACAACATCCTCAGAGTGACGTTTTGGGACGATGAAATCGAAGAAATTGAAGAACTTGACAGTGTGACTTTCAGAAGAATAGAGTCTTTTGAAGAATATCAGATATATCCTGCTAATATCTTTGTCACAGACAAGAATCAGGTGGATAAGGCTGTTCGTATGATTCAGGATGACTTAAGTGCACAAATCGACCATTTCACCGCTATTGGTGAACTTGTCAAGGCACAACGTATCAAGGAGAGAGTGGAGTATGACCTTGAGATGATTAAGGAGCTCGGGCATTGCTCTGGCATCGAAAACTACTCCAGATATTTCGACGGTCGTGAACCTGGCGAGCGTCCTTATTGTCTTTTCGATTTCCTTCCTGACGACTTTGTGCTGATGGTGGATGAAAGTCATGTGACAGTTCCTCAGATACGTGCCATGTATGGTGGCGATAGAGCGAGAAAGCAGAATCTTGTGGAGTTCGGTTTCCGTTTGCCTGCAGCATTCGATAATCGTCCGATGCGCTTTGAGGAGTTTGAAGATATGGTCAAACAGACGGTATATGTCTCTGCCACTCCTGCCGATTATGAGTTGGAACAGTCTGAAGGCGTGGTTGTAGAGCAAGTTATTCGTCCTACAGGCTTGCTGGATCCTGAGATTGTGGTTCGTCCAAGTGAGAACCAAATGGACAATCTGCTCGAAGAGATTCTTATCAGAACGGAGAAAAATGAGCGCGTGCTTGTAACCACACTAACCAAGAGAATGGCTGAGGAATTGACGGAATTCCTGCTCAATCATAATGTGAAAGCAAACTACATTCATTCTGATGTAGCCACTCTTGATAGAGTACAGATACTCAGCGACCTACGTGCTGGTGTGTACGATGTGCTTGTTGGCGTCAATCTTCTGCGTGAAGGTCTTGATCTTCCGGAGGTTTCTCTCGTTGCAATCTTAGATGCTGATAAGGAAGGATTTCTTCGTTCTCACAGAAGTCTTACGCAGACTGTTGGTCGTGCAGCACGTAATGTCAATGGTCTCGTCATAATGTATGCTGATTCTATCACTGAGAGTATGCAGTTGACAATCGACGAAACAATGAGGCGTAGAAAGAAACAGATGGACTACAATGAAGCGCATGGCATCACTCCTCAACAGATCGTGAAGAATATTCCACAGTCTTCTCTTGCAAAAGTCAGTGCAGGAGCAGAGTCTGTTTCCAAACCATCCTCTGGTTCTTATGCTTACACTGAGAATAGTTCCAAGGCTATGGTTGCCGATCCTATCATCGAGAGGATGTCTCGCAAGCAATTAGAGGACAGCATTCGCTATACTACAGAGAAGATGAAAGAGGCAGCTCGCGATATGGATTATCTTCAGGCTGCTCAATATCGTGATGAGATTGTCAAATTACAAGAGTGTCTTGCTGAACTTCCGAATTAAAATAGCATAGACTTTCGGGGTGTCAGAATTGCTTGTTCGTGCAATCTTTGTTTTCCATGTTGATATAATTCATTTCCTCTGCAAAAGTGTGGTTTTTGAGGGCGATTTATTGCTTGAAAAGGTTGAGTTTTTTTTTATCTATTGATGGGTTTTATTCTCTTAGTAATGTTTAAAAAATAACTTCCGCAATTTCCATATTGCGTTCTTTAGTCGAT
>URJQ01000108.1 GCA_900548195.1 uncultured Prevotella sp. | reverse complement strand
GGGGCTTTTTTAGCTTGCGAAAGTTGAGCTGGGTTTTATATATTCACGCTGCAAAGATAAGCAAAAAAAATGATATACACAAGTTTGTGTTGCACAAAGTTGTGTGACACAACATTGTGTAATGCTTTCAAACGGCAAATTATTTGACTGTGATAAGGCAGGCATTCCCTATTTTTCCTACCCATCTTCAGCTTTGTTTTTATGCCAAACGGAGTATAGGAAAAACAGAACAAACGGGTAAGAAAATAGTTATCATGAGGCGAAAGCTAAGCTTTCATGCTGCAAAAGCATAGATATTACAACGCAAAAGCATAGCTATTAGGCTGTAATATCTATGCTTTTACAGTCTAAAAGCTATGCTTTTGCAATTTATTGATTATCAAATCGTTATAAGATGGCTTTGCTATAGTTTTCTAAAAATGGAAAAATCGAACAATTTCATTAGTGTGATGCGACTATGAATGTGTGATTATGCCCTTTTGCAATGGGTCATAACTCGCATCAGGAGAGTTGTTCTATTGCCCATTCCAAAGTGTTGCATCCTCTACTAATCTTAAAGTTGAGTCCCACTTTTACTATCGTTTTACCTTTTTTCTCGAAAGCAATAGCGTACTGTTTATCGTTAATCTGCGCAAGAGCTTCGTGAGCCGATTTGTTGAATTTCATTTCTATGATATAGATATGTGTGGAAGTTTCCAGCACAGAGTCTATTCTGCCTTTTGCGATGCGTTGCTCCACATTGATTTGATAGTCGGTAAGTAGAGCGAATATGATGTAAAACATCTGCTGATAATGTCCCTCGTAGTTCGTATTATCGCAGTAAGGCACTGTCTCCAGAAAATCTTTTATCAACTGTAATCCACCATCAATATCGCCTTTTCTTATCATTACAGACATTTGTGCGATGGCTACGTTTCCCTGGTCGGTGAGGTTGTTGAGATAATTAGGCAATAAGCTCTCATACAGTCCCACGAGTATTTCATTGTTAGGGATGTCGAGGGTGTATATCTGAGACATTTTATCATAATCCTTAATGGTGATATAACCACTCTGATAGAGCAGTGGAGTTATGGTTTTCATGTTCTCAGTAGGAGCATCAAAGGCAGAAGCTTTTGCCATCATCTTATGTATGGTTGAAGGCATGACATCGAATTTCCTCATCATATTGATGAGATAAGTTGGTGTGCCAGACCCAAACCAGTAGGAATTGATTTCTTGTTTAGAGAAACAGTTTAGTAAACTATATGGATTGAACACATCAGGTGATGGCCAGCAGAAATGGTATCCATCGTAGTGACGTTTGAGTTGACTGATTGTTTCTTCTCTTGTCAGTTCCTGTTTTTCGGCAAGTCTGTCGATGTCATCGCTCATCTGTGTCAATAGTTCTTCCTGTGTGATGCCGCAAATGCCAGCATAAGGAATGTCCATACTCACATTATTTATATTATTGAGCTCGCTGAAGATGCTGAGTTGGGAAAACTTTGTTATGCCCGTGAGGAATACGAAGCGCAGGATAGGTTCGCAATCTTTCAGCGGACTATAGAAATTCCGCATGACGTAACGCAGTTCTTCCAAGCTTTTTTCCTGATGAGCTACGTCAAGTAGTGGTGCATCATATTCGTCAATGAGTATTACCACCTGCTTGCCCGTCTTGCTGTGTACTGCTGTTATCAGATTGAGAAGTCGCACGTTAGGGTCGCATGAGTCACATTCTATTCCGAAGCGGTCCTCATTGTTTTTTAGGATAAACAAGAGGTATTCTTCCAGTTGCTCTTTCTTGATATGCTTTCCGCCTGCCAAACTGAAATGTAGTACAGGGTATTCATTCCATTCTTTCTCAAGGTGTTCTATAGCAAGTCCCTTGAATAAGTCTTTTCTACCCTCAAAATAACTCTTGAAGGTAGAAACTAATAGTGACTTTCCGAAACGGCGTGGACGGTTAAGAAAGAAGAATCTGCCATCTGCATGAGTCATGTGATACACATACTCTGTCTTGTCTATATAGACATTATTCTCCTGACGTATGCGCTCAAAAGTCTGTATTCCTATGGGATATAGTTTTCTTGTCATAATGCAGATGGTTTAGTCGATAATATAAGAAGGTAAAGTAGGTAATAGCTATTATAAAAATAATTCTAATCACCTACTTATGAATACAAAGATAGTGTTTTTTTTCGAATTATCTATAGCAGGATGAGGGCTTTAACATTATTTGGCTACAGAGTTACAATGAAATCTCATGCGTTTAGTCGCGGCGATATACTTTGACATATTCCGTCTGCATTATCTCGATGGAGAAGCGTGACTTGACGTATGTGAGGGCTTGTGATTTCAGGATATTCCTGTCAGTGGAAGAGATTTTATGCTGGAATATCTCCATCCATTGGTCTATATTATTGCCGTTGACAGCGAGGGGCCAGTCCTCCGGCAAGGTGTCGGCAAGACCGTCGCAGCGGTTTATCAATAGTGGAGCACCATTGAATGACGCTTCCAGGGCAAAGATGCTGAGGCCCTCATGGATGGAAGGCATGATGACATAATCGAATGAGCCGAGATATGAGGCAATGCCATTGAGCGGTCCGCTGACGGATACGTTAGGCAGATGGCTGATATCGTCGATGAGAGACTGGAGTCTGCCACTGCCGAAGATGTGGAAATGATACCTTGTGTCGTCCTTTAGTCTCTCGATAATCTCGCAGAGCGTGGATATGCCTTTCTGCTCTTCCAGTCGTCCGGCAAAGCAGATGTTAGTCTTTCCCTCAATCAAACCTTGATAGATGGATTGCTCCACTGGCGCAACGCCATTGTAGATGATGGGCGGATTGCCTCCATAAATGCTGGTGTAAGCCTTCTTTACGTTGTCGGAAATGGCAATGTTGGCATTTCGCTTCTGCATGAATTTTTCCACTCTTGCGCCTGTATGCGCCATGCCGGTCCATAGTTTGGTATTGTGTATGGTGCGTACCACCTTGATATTGATGAAAGGCATCATCTTCAATGAAAGCCAAACAGCCATTTCGGGCATCTCTGTGTGGCAGTGTATCACGTCAGGACGATGTTTCAACCATAGAAAAAGGAAGCGGAGGGGGAAGAGCATGGCGATAATCTTCTGCATCACGTAATGCCATTCGAAGAGCACTGGCAAGCAAGACCTATGGTATGGAATGCCGTTTTCTTCCAGTTCGCTGATGATTCCCTTGGTGAATGCGGAGTTGCCACGCATCAGTTCCACGATGTGTTGTTCCACATCATTGTCCTTATGCTTGGCGATATTGATGGCAACGCGCTCCGAACCGCCTATATCTAATTTGCATATAATATGGAATACTTTCATCATCTATTGTATAGGTCTAAGAATTGTCTTGTCACAGCCTCTTCGCTGAAATGCTCTTCCACGCTCTTTCTCAGTAGCCTTCTGTCCTTCTTCTGCCCTTCTGTCAAAGCCCAATGTATGCCTTCAGCGAATGCTTCAGCCGTCTGTTCTTCCACGAGATAGCCGTTTTCCTTATGCTTTATGACGTCGCGCTGCCCACTATTGCCGAAAGAGACAGGCATACAGCCGCATGCTTGTGCCTCGATGAGGGTCTGTCCGAAGGTCTCGAAATGTGAGGTTGACACCACAGTATTGGATGCACTGTAGATATGATTTATGACATCGCGGTCGTTCAGTATTCCGAAATGACGGTAAGGCACAGGTATGGAGTCAAGAGTCTTGGCGTCTTTTATTCCACCTATCAATAGTAATTGAATGTTTTGGTGGGCTTTATGATATTTTTTCATGAAGACTAAGAGGGCTTCTGTCAGCATGTCAAAACCTTTGATAGGGGCATCAATTCTCGCTGCACAGAAGGTAATGACGAGAGTATCTTCGGATATTCCGAGCTTTCTGCGGCATTCTTTGCGGTCGTGGATGGCTATAGAGTTGAGGTCTATGAAGTTTGGTATTACGCTGATAGCCTCCTTATTGAGAAATTTACTCTCTTTAGCTTTGTCTGCAAGCCAGAGGCTTACGGCAGTGATACTATAGTTCTTCCCAGAGAAGACACGGCATTTTTTCTCGAATACCTTTGCAGACAGGTCGTTTTGTCCAGGCTTGAGGAGCATTTTGCAATCATGACAACCACTGGAATACTTGCTACAGCCGTATGAATGATGGCATATTGACGTGCAATACCACATATCATGCATTGTCATCACCACTTTCTTGCCAGAATTTAGGATTTTATCAATGGTGTCCAGCGAGATAAATCCCTGATTGATCCAATGCAGATGAATGACGTCAGCCTCCTGATATTCCTTTGTTCGGGTGATGTCCTGCCCGAACAAGGCTATGTCAGTGGTCCAGAGGTCGCGCTTTGAGAATCCGTTTGCAGCCCAGATGACGGCACGCTCGATGATACTTGTCCATGATTGTGGCTTGCCTTTCCACCATGACAGGTTCCTGCGGCACAGCATCTTTGCCTCCACTCCATTCCTTTGAAGGGCATGGAGCAGTCTTTCTGCGGCGATGGCAGCGCCTCCTGTGTGCTCGTATGTGCTCAGTATCAGTACTTTCATTACATATATTCTTTTTTGAACCACATCTCAAATACTGGGTCGGCCAGTACTTCTGTCGGTGAAATCATCGCCTCCAGTAGTGATGTCATATATCTGTTGTTCTTCTTTTTAAGTAGGTGATCAGAATTATTTTTATAATAATGAAAAACAAATATTATTATCTATTCATTAAAAAGTAGTTTTGATTACCTACTTATGTCCGCAAAATTATTAAAAAATGCTTTGGTACACAAGTTTGTGGACCACAAACTTGTGTACCATTAGTGTTTTTTAACCCTAATGCGGCGTATTGATGTTGATAATCTGCATGTTACGCATCGAATGGTTTATGACATAAAACCGGATTTTGATGGTCAAGAACTCAACTTTCACAAGCTAAAAAAGCCCCTCAGTCCCGTCGTTTTGTGGTTTAGTTGCTTTGTGGTTTAGTTGGCAGTATTTACAATCAACAAAACAACAAGACCACAAAACAACCAAACAACAATACTAATATGTCATTATATTAAACAGATTCCAGCCTAAAAGCCACAGGGAAATGCCACAGATGGAGTAGGAGAGATACCTATTGTCTGCCTTTTTCACCAGATAAGCCATGGCGATAGGCAAGACAAAGAGATAGTGGGCTGACATTATCTGCACCTCATTGATGCCAAATCCCAAGCCCATGTGGAGCGTGACGTCCATCAATAGGAATGACATTGCTGTCCAGAGAAACACTTTCTTTCTGCCTATCCATACGCCAATAAGGAACAATATCACGATGATAGCCTCCACAATGTAATTGATATAGCCAAAGATGGATGATGTATCGTACTTCACAATGACTGGTCTGTCTCTCAATACATCGCCTAAGAGATGGTCTCTATGCAGCTGGATTCCTTCTCCGAAGAGACATTCCACGCCCACATCCCATCTGGAAGTGGTCTTATCAGTCCAGCCCATAAACTCGCCTTTCATGAAAGGCTTGCCAGTGTTCGCATTCCATATCTTCTTGCTGTCTCTCTTCTTTTTTGCCCACGCTTTCTCCTTGACGATTTTTTTCACCTCAGCATCCACTTTGGCTTTGTCCTCTGTGCCGAGAGAGTCTTCCACTTTCTTGCGTATCTGTGCGGTGAGTACGCGGTTTTTCTTCATCTTTACCTCCTGTCGGGCTTTCCATTCAGGGTAGGCAAACTGATGATACTCCCATCTGGCAAAGCCCCATATCAATGCGCTTGGCAGCAGAACGGCGAGCAATAAGAATTTCCATTCGAAGAATCTCCGACGTCTTGTCACCAATGCGGCGAGGAAAATCTTCAGTCCATTGTTGAGAGAAATGCCGGCAGTGACCACAAAGAGCATGATGGTCTGCCACATATTGAGCGCAGAACCGCCCCTTAGCTTGCGTCCGGAGATGTATAGCGTCAGCGTAAGGGCAAACATTGACATGATGAAATGGTCGGGCACCATAGCAGAAAGGATGATGTAAGCCATGGAGAAGGTCAGCATAGTCATTATCCATGTGTCCCTATTGCGTAGCTGTATCACCTCGCGGAATATCCTATAGACAAACAATGCCGAATAAGAAGCACAGAAGATGAGTATCAATGCCGTCAGTATGGTGGCGCAGTTGACACCTGTAAGCCAGATGAGACCCTTGTTTATCATGGAGAATGGCCACATGAAGAATGCAAGCAACGGGTGGCGATAGATGTTGTATGCTGTGTCCCATTTGGATATCACCTCATAGGTGAGAGGGTCGAAGCCGGAGATATGAAACTTCGTGACGAACAATTTGTGATAGTTGTCCGTCAGTCGGGAGAAGTCTGTCCAGTACCATGCTACGGTGACAGCATTTATTATAGAGAAAAATAGCGTGGTTATTGCCATAAGCCAGCGCTCGTCTTTGCGGATTTTGAATATATTTAGCATAGTATATTTAGGATTATTGTTATTACCTACTTATTGTGGTATGGTCTTTCTGTCAAATATATTGTCAAGTCGTTAGATTGTGTATTTACATTCAACAGTACCAACAACCCACAACCAACAACCCACAACCACATTAAATGAAGTCTCTGAAGTGCTTTTCGTCAGCGAAAGCAAGCATGGCGGCATCGCCTTTAGAGTCGCCGTAGGCAGTGATATGTGAGTCATTACGCTGGTTTTCCAGCTCAGGATAGGCGGCAAGGATGCGCTTTACCTTCTCCTTACCATAGCAGTTGCGCGTGAGGAAATGCCCCGTAAACCCATCTTTACTGAATTGCATCTTAGTGCCGAGCACCTTAAAGTCGGGCGCCAAGCGGCTTACCCAGTTTTCAGGACTCGCAGTAACCACCACCACCTCAGTGCCTTCAGCCTTTGCCCGCAATAGTTTCTGATAGAGATTGTCTCGCAATATATGCCTGTGGGCATCGGCAAAGCGCTGGCAGAAAGCGTCAAACTCGCTCTCTGTCATACTGCCGAAGCAATGATAAAGCAGTTTTTCCTTTGTCTTCTGATTGGGATAGAGATGCAAAAGCATCATTATCAGCCAGGGAAGAATGCTCAATAGGGCAATTATAAGCCCGCTCTTGCCTCGCTGATAGATGATGATCTCCATCATGGAGTCCTTTGTGGTCAGTGTTCCGTCGAAGTCGGAGAAGATGTATCTTTTCTTTGACATTTCTTTTCTATATAGGTAACTGATGTATGCAGCAGCCATGCAAGTGGCATAGTAATCACCACTGTGAGGGCGAAAGTAGGCCAATAGCCGAGATGATAATGTTCTATTGGACGCAGGACAAACTGAATATGAATGAGATAAGCCTCCAAACTCAGCATTCCAAACCATGCCATGCTCTTGTTAAACCACTGCGGAGTGCGGCGGAAAAGGCGATTGAGCAGGATTATAGTGGTCACTGTGAGAGGGATATAGAGCATTCTCTCGATGAAAAGAGGAAAATGTCCGTGCTTCACCTGCTCAAGCCAGATGCTGCTCCACAATGCCATAGCGAACATTATCCACACCATCCAGATGCCTTGACCATCGAGAGTCTGCTTCTTTTTCACCATATCGCCCATGTTGATGCCGAGGAAGAAGATTGGCACACGGCTCCAGAATATCTCTATATGTCCTACTGCATGATGGATAGGACTCACCCATTGCACCAGTATGCACCACATCACCATCACCAAAACCAACCAACGATAGATAGGATGACGGCGTATCAGTTCCATATATGGCGGCGCAAAGAGGTAGAGCATCATCGTGGCAGGAATGTACCAGAAAGTCAATTCGTCGCGAATCCAGAAATCCCAGTTGATGAGAATGTCGCCAAAAAGGTCCACCCAATGCTTTCCATCAAAGCGAGGAATATAATAAAGGCAGGCGATAACCAGCCATGAAGGATATATTCGCTTGAGTCTTCGCCAATAGAAACGGAGATATTCCCTGCCGAAGGTGGAGGCGGAATCAATCTTTAGCTTGCTCCAAGAATACCATAATCCTATACCACTGAGGAAAAGAAACATATCCACGCCAATGTTTCCCATGCGTCTAAGTCCGAAGAACATATCGCTTCGGGGCAAGGCAACGTGGAAAAGGATGACGAATAGCATCGCCATTCCCATGTGCTCGGCTCTGAAGCGCGAGATGTTTACGAGTTCGATGTCTTTGATTTTCATTGGGAATGATGGTTGTTGGTTGGTGGTTGTGGGTTATTGGTTGTGGGTTGTTGGTTGTCGGTTATTGCTTTATCGAAGCCAATATCTTACGGAAAATCATAGCCAAGACGATGGTAGCCACGATATAGAGCAATAATCCAGCGAATACCTCACCATGACGGGAGATTGGGATGATGACTTTTCGCGTGATAGGATGGCATACAAACATGGCTGCTGAGATACTTCCTACCCATGAAAGGCGATGGAGAACCATTTCAGGCATACACTTTACAAAGCCTAATGCGCCGATACAGATGAAGAAAGGCACGACAATCCATGTGCAAAACCACATACTCAGCATGATGCTAAGTATCGCTGCAATGCCTGTCAATAATAGATAAGAGGTGTATGTGTACTCTTTCATCTCGAAATGGCGAGCAAAGAGCAGACCTGCAATAAAGACAGGTAATGAGCCAAAGAGGTTATAGCGATACCATTCCAATGCTGTGCCTTCGGGATCGAATGCCAACTGTCCGAAGAGAGTGATGAAAAGCAAGGCTAAAAGGATAGGAGTGTGGTAACGCTGGCTTACCTTTCCAAGCAAGGAACCGCCTCCTGGGAATAATATAAAGCGATATACAGCATATAATTGCACCATTAGTCCGAAGTACCAATATGGTCCTGGCCAGATGACATGGTTGGGGTCAGAATATAAATTGCTGAACATGCCAAGCTGACCGACTACATTCCAGAACTCATAATGTCTCGGACCTGGCGTCATATAATCCACAAGGACGAAGGCTACGTAGCCCACTATCATCATCATAAACAACTTCTTGTAGTGAGACAAGAAGAATGTTCCGCTGCTCTCATAGTGCTCTGCGGTGCTTTCATATTTCCTTACCAGACCGTATGCGCTGAGAAATACGAAGACAGGGACTCCATAATGCCCGAAGAAAGATAGCAGATGGACTATCAATTCCCATGAAGGATGGGAGAGTTCCACCATCAATCGTCGCACATTATGCACGTGAAACTGGTACTCATTCTCCTGTATGATGCCCCTAAGCCAGTGGGAATAGTTGTGGAGCACGATGGCAAGGATGGCAATTCCTCGCATTGCTGCCGTTTCTTTTCTTGATATTTGCTCGTTCATAAATGTCTTGTTTGATGAAAAAGTCTTTTCTTGATGAAGGTTGTCTTGAATGAAGACAGCATTGAAATGCAGAATGTTTTATAAAGAAGTGAAGTTTTGCAAATGGCTAACATGCTACTAATCAGTAATAAAATATCAATAAATAAAAATAAACAAATAT
>URJQ01000107.1 GCA_900548195.1 uncultured Prevotella sp. | reverse complement strand
TTAGGGCTTACTCGGGACTTGCACCCGTTAGACAATGCTCGTGCCGAGCATACAATAAAAAGTCCTGCAAATCTTTCGACTTGCAGGACTCAGCGGAGAGAGAGGGATTCGAACCCCCGGTGCCTCTCAGCACGGCGGTTTTCAAGACCGCTGTAATCGACCACTCTACCATCTCTCCAAACATTTGGTTGGTAAGAAACCTTTTTCAAATGGCCTTTGTTTTGAAAAGCGATGCAAAGGTACGGACTTTTTTTGAAACCTCCAAATATTTTCGATATTTTTTTTCAAAAATCTTATTTTTTCTTGTTTTTCCCCTTTTTACTTGGTTTCATAGTGCTTTTTTGCTACTTTTGTCCTTAATATAAAATACATTATTTATGTCGGCACAGGAGGTTACTGCACTGCGAAAGGCTGGTCGTCTGACGGAAGCTTATCAGATGGCGATGGAAGATATGGAGAAATGTGAGGATTTTTCCTCATGTCAGTCCGTGTTTTGGGTGTGCGTCGATATGCTGAAACAGTCGAAGGAGATACGCAGTGGCACTGATGGCGCTCTGATGTATTCCATCCGCGGACTGATGATCAAGATGGAGGAATATGACAAAGAGAAGGTCACTCCTATCATTCGTGAGGGGTATGGATGGTCGATTGTAAGGTATCTGTGGGACAATTACGCCACTCTTGTCTCCATAGAGTCTAGAAAGCTCTTGACTGATTACTTTGACCAAAAGCTCCCCATACCGTCTAATCTGCATTCTGCTATTCTCGGAGTGGCTGCAAAAATGGCGCTATCACACCCTGAATTCAAGTTTGTCTCATTCCTGAAAATGTGGAACTTGCACAATCTGCGCCCTGAAGACAAGGTGGCAAAGGAGGGAAATGACGGAAAACGCATCCCTTCACTGCTGGAACAGGTGGCTAAAGCGTATGCTTACTCACTGCTCTTCCATCCCGACTTGACACTGGATGTCGATGATGAACTGCTCCTCACTCCTATCATCGAGGCTAAAGGGTATCTCCCTGTCATGGATATGGTGATGACAAAACTGCATTCTGCCGAGGTAAAAGGGAGAAAAATGTATTTTGCAAAACTGGTAGGAAGCGACGGAACCGAGCTATCATGCGAGGTGCATAAATTGACCGAGCATAATAAGATGAAGTATGCCGAACTGTCAAACAAGCTTTTCTCCATACTTCCACGCCTCTCCAAAGATGGGACTATGCGCGTCGATGGAGCGATTCTCTCCAAGAGACCGATGGAGAAGTCGTTTCCTAAGTGTGCCGGCTACATAGATGCTATCGACGTAAGCCATAATCATATACATATTTATGACTCTATGTCGCGCCATTTCGTATGCGAAGGAGGACTGCGAAATGTGAAGGTCGGGCAATATATAGAGTTCTTTCCTATTGTGCCAAAGATAGACAAATTCAAGTCGGCTATTATAAATAAGGTATATAGCACGTCTGAAGGCAGGATGGCTTTCGGTCCCAAACCGGTAAGAATAAAATATGTGGACAAGGTGAAAGGCTACTGTACCTGGGAACTGATAGCCTCCACACTGGTGGGAGACAGCGTCGGAAAACTTTCCCCTATCGTGGAAGCCGGCACTACAGAGCCTTCTTATACGAGCGGATTTCTCTCAAGCCAAACGATACAAGCCAAAGGCATTGAGATGCCAAGCGTAGGAAGCGAAATGCGCATCACCGTCTTTCTGAAAAGGGGGAAAGATAGAGTGAAGCGTCCGCACGTGGTAGATTTCTTTTGATTACAACACTTATAACTTATAATATAATGAATATACTTCTTTGCGGTGGTGCTGGCTATATTGCCTCACACACCATCATCGAACTTGACAAGGCTGGTCACTCAGTCGTAGTAGTGGACAATTTCGTAAACTCACAGCCGGAAGCGATACATCGTGTGGAGAAACTTATCGGCAAGCAGATAAAGTATTACGATGCTGACGTCCGCGATGAAAAGGCAATGACAACGGTTTTCCAGGAAAACAAGATTGATGCTGTTATCCATTTCGCTGGTCTTAAGGCGGTTGGCGAGTCTGTGGCTAAGCCATTGGAATACTATCACAACAATATGACTGGCACATTCATCCTCATGGACGTGATGCGCAACAACGGCTGTAAGAACATCATCTTCTCAAGTTCTGCCACTGTATATGGTGATCCTGCCATTATTCCTATCACTGAGGAGTGTCCTAAAGGTCAATGCACCAACCCTTACGGTCAGACCAAGTCTATGCTCGAACAGGTGATGATGGACGTGCAGAAGGCTGACCCAGAATGGAATGTGGTGCTCCTGCGCTATTTCAATCCTATCGGCGCTCACCCATCTGGCACTATAGGTGAAAATCCTAACGGTATTCCTAACAATCTGATGCCTTATATCACTCAGGTGGCTGTAGGAAAGCGCAAGGAGCTCGGCGTATTCGGCAATGATTATGACACTCCTGACGGCACTGGCGTGCGCGACTATATCCACGTCTGCGACCTCGCCGCTGGTCACGTAGCTGCTCTCCAGGCAATCGAAAAGAAGTGCGGACTTGCCATTTACAATCTCGGCACTGGTCACGGCTACTCCGTTCTCGACGTGGTGAAGGCATTCATCAAGGTCAATGGCGTTGACGTGCCTTATTCCATCAAGCCACGTCGCCCTGGAGATATCGCTACTTGCTATTGCAACCCTGCAAAGGCTAAGGCAGAACTGGGATGGGAAGCAAAGTATGGCATCGAGGAGATGTGTCGCGATTCATGGAACTTCCAGAAGAATAACCCTGAAGGATATTAAAATGTAATATTGTTGTTTGGTTGTTTGGTCGTTTTGTTGTTTAGTTGATAGACTAAATTGCAATAAACTTTTACAAACAACTAAACCACCAAACAACAAAACAACAAAGCAACTAATGCAAATAGGAAAAAAATATACAAGCACCATGATAGTGGAGGAAAAGCACCTCGCCTGCAATGTAGGCAGCGGTGACCTCCCTGTCTTTGCCACTCCGATGATGATGGCGCTGATGGAAAATGCTGCTATGCTCTGCGTGGCAGATGAACTGGAGGATGGCTCTTCCACCGTAGGAGGACAAATCAGCTCTTCACACCTCAAGCCAACAGGACTCGGCAAGACTGTGACAGCCACAGCAGAACTCATCTCTGCTGAGGGTCGCAAACTGAAATTCAAGGTATCTGCCTCTGATGAAGGAGGTCTTATCGGTGAAGGTGAGCATCTCCGCTTTATCATTGATAAAGAGAAATTTATGAGTAAGGTGTAAGTTCACACCTCTCTACTTATTATTTCTGGCTGGTTCTAAAACAATGCCAAAGACATTTTTAGAATCAGCCTTGACTTGTATAATCACCATCACCACCACTAATGCAGAAAATACTTTTCGCCCCATTGCAGGGATATACTGAGGACGCATACCGCCGCTTTCATAATGAGATATTTGGCGGAGTAGATACTTATTACACTCCTTTCGTGCGCCTGGAGCATGGCAAAGTGCGCTCGAAGGATATGCGCGACATCCGTCCTGAATACAATGAAGGCGTCAATATCGTGCCACAGGTCATTGCTTCTGGAGCAGACGAACTGCGCACCTTGCTCGACGTCATCATCCCTTTGGGCTACAAGAAGATAGATATCAACATGGGATGCCCATTTCCTTTGCAGACAAGGCACGGCAGAGGAGCTGGACTTCTCGCTTCTCCCGACAAGGTAAAGGAGATTGCTGATTGCATCAAGGAGCACGATGAGATGGATTTCTCTGTCAAGATGCGCCTCGGCCTCGATAGTGCAGACCAGTGGAAGGCTGTCATTCCAATCCTCAATGACGTGCCTCTGACGCATGTTACGGTACATCCACGCATCGCCACCCAGCAGTATAAGGGCGATATCAATATGGACTCTTTCCGCCTTTTGGCTGACGAATGCCAGCATCCTTTAGTATATAATGGTGATATTCTCTCTGTTAGCGACATTCAGCGCATAGAAAGCGAGTATGGCGACCGCCTTTCCGGCATAATGATAGGCAGGGGATTGCTTGCCCGTCCGTCGCTTGCAAGGGAATACAAGACTGGCGTGGCTGAGAGTGAGGCAAGCCTTATCAGAGACATTCTCCGTCTCCACGACATGATGCAGGCGCATTATGCCAAGATGATACCTGGCGAAGACCAGCAATTAGGCAAGCTCCGCACATTCTGGGACCACCTCGAACCTACCATCGGTCGCAAGCAATGGAAGAAGATTGTCAAGGCTGGTAATATGAAGAATTATCTTGCTGCAGTGCGTGCATTGTAGGTTACCGCTGGATAATACCACCACCCCACAACCAAATACTCCCCCACAGATGAAAAAGAGATACTACAGACTATTCCTATTGTCAGCGACAATGTTGCTTTCGCCTCTTACGCTCGTAGCTCAGGAGGTGAAGAATAGATATTTTATGCCTATAGCAATAGGCGACTTCAAACTGATGCCCGACACCACTCTGACGAGTAATTTCAATATTGGACTGATGAATGCCGTGACCCTTCAGAAAGGAGTCTCCGTCTCAGCTCTTTTCAATATCAATCATAGTCTGCGTGGCATACAGATGGCAGGCATCACAAATATCAGTTCTGGCGTGGAGAAAGGCATACAAATAGCTCCAGCTGTGAATATTTCAGCCGGCTATATGCGTGGTATTCAGCTTGCTGCATACAATTATGCCGACACGCTGAACGGTTCACAGATAGGATTAGTAAATGTAGCTATCACCCATCCACGTGGTGTTCAGATAGGATTAGTAAACTATACCCGCGACACTATTGCCAATAAGATAGGTCTGGTGAATATCAATCCTAATACGCGCATTGACTTCATGGCGTTTGGAGGTACTTCATCCAAGATAAATGGCGCACTGAGATTTCGCAATCGCTCCACATACAGCATCATAGGTTTCGGTTCCCACTATATGGGACTCGACACCAAGTTCTCTGGAGCCATCTATTATCGTCTCGGACAATACGTCAACCTCTCCCCAAGACTCTCTCTGAGTGGCGACGTAGGCTATTACCACATCGAGACTTTCGATGGTGACAGCGATAATCCTGAGCGTCTCCATTCCCTTCAGGCGCACATCAATGCTGACTATCAGATAAACCCCACTCTCGGTCTGTATGCCTCTGTAGGCTATGGAGATACGCGATTCTATGCTCACAACAGGCACTATAAGAACGGATTTATAGGTCAGCTCGGTCTTACCTTCAAATATAACCGCGGCAACAGCTCTGACACTCATTTCCTCCATAAGGCAAAAAGCCAAGCTGGAGAGAGCATACGTGACGATCATAGCGAGAAGCATCCGTGGATTGCAGCATACGAAGCCACAGGCATCAATATGCTGGTGCACTGCTTCGACCGCTTTATCCTGAATGAAGATTTTGCCAAAGTAAACCTCCACACCATTCACAAGAATTTCCAGCATGGATTCGTATGGGACAACGACCAATTCTCCACAAACCTTTTCGCCCATCCATATCATGGAAATCTCTATTATAATGCAGCGCGAAGTAATGGACTCAACTTTTGGGAATCAGCCCCTTACGCCGTAGGAGGCTCGCTGATGTGGGAGTTTTGCGGCGAGATAGAGCCACCTGCCATCAATGACCTCATGGCTACAAGTTTCGGAGGCATCTGCATAGGCGAGATAACCCATAGGGTGAGCAATATAATTCTCAATGACCGCACACACGGATTCCGCCGCTTTCTGCGTGAGTTTGGAGCCTTCGTGGTCTGTCCTATGCGTGGGTTCAACCGCATAGTGCGTGGCGAAGCATGGCATATAGACCATCAGGCAGAGCCGTATCATGACTTCCGCCGCTTTCCTATCGAGCTCTCCATCACTGCAGGAACCAGATACCTTGCCGATGACGGTTCGATGTTTCGTGGCGAATGGAATCCTTACATCGGCATAATAATGGAATATGGCGACCCTATCAGCAGGGAGGAAAACAAGCCTTACGACTTCTTCACCGCCGATATCAAGGTGGGAATGTCTGCCAATCAGCCTCTTATCAATGCCCTTCACCTCATGGGAAGAATATGGAGCGCACCGATTGTCTCTGAACGCAGGGTGGAAGCAGAAATTGGTGTCTATCAGCACTTCAACTATTACGACTCAAAACCTGTAAAGAATGGCAGCCAACAGACTCCTTACCGCATCTCGGAAGCTGCTTCATTCGGTCCTGGAATGATACTCCGTTTCCCTGAAACCGGTGTGCTGAAGCGTCTTGAGCAGAGGGTATTCTTCTCCGGAATACTTCTCGGAGGCACCAAGAGCGACTATTACAACGTCATAGACCGCGACTATAACATGGGATCTGGCTTCTCCATCAAGACAATGACATTCATGGACTTCCGCAATCTCGGCCGTTTTGTGCTGAAATCAGACTATTATCGCATCTACACATGGAAGGGATATGAAGGCAAAGACCTTGCCACCATCGACCCTCTCTTCCTCAATGCGCAGGGCGACAAAGGCAATGCTGGCCTCCTCGTCATCAATCCACGATGGGAATTCAACATGAAGAACAACATGAGTGTCAGCCTTTCATCCCAGTATTTCGTCCGTGACACTCATTATCACAGCTATGCAGACGTCCATACCAGCACCTTCGAGTTCCGTCTCGGACTGATGTGGCATCTGTAGAAATCGCAAATAAGACCTATCATCCTGAATCCTTTGAAGATGTTATTTCTTTCTAAACAACATTGATTATACAAACATGCCATACAGACAACAAAAACGAAACAAGCCAATAGCATCACTGATCAAGTGGTACATGGACAAGAAGAGCAGAAAAGTCTCTGAATCGAGGAAAGAAATCCAGAAGAGATTTAATTACCTTGACTGGAAAGACCAGAAACGTATTCTCTTTGCTTTTCTCAAAGCTGGAAAAAGCGACAGGCAATGGGCCTGCTCAAAGATTTATCGCCAATGGGACAATTGCTTTCTTGAACCGATAAAGGCATTATGGGAACAATATCATGAAAACGTATGTGCATGGTCGATCATAGAGCACTTCCCGATAGAATACGTAAAGGAAAATATCACCGGACTTGAAGATGTCAACGGTTATTACCATATCTGCCAACGATTGGCAGAGGATCCTTCCTATCAGATAGACAGGAGCAGATTAAAGGACAAAGAGTATCTTCTTGTGATGCTCAATACTAATCGAAGTGTTCCTGAAGAAGAAGGCAGGGACATTTTCTTCAGATTCCTTCATGAAATCTGTTTGGCTAAACCGGTCCCCCGATCTCGTTTCAGCTATATAAGTCGTGGAGAAGCATTCAGCATAGAGGACATTGACCATGTGAATTCACTCTTATGGCTGTTTCATTTACTAAGACTGGACAAGCTCATACAATCTATTCGCAAATGGAACCAAAAGGTGATGGCTGCCATATACCAAAGCGAAGAATTTGAAGCATTAAACAAAGAAAACATTAGCGATGAGGAATACAATCAGAAACGTCAGGCAATAGGATTGAAATATTTATATACCGCATTAGACGATAAGTACAAAGAACATACAGACAGGCAGTATTTTGATCCGAAGCCTGAAAAGACTGCAGAACAATCCATCAATGAAGGTAGGGAAAAAATTCAGAAACCAATCCCCACTCCATTAACAGAAGAACAGATAAAAGAAGCCATTGCGGCTTTAGAACACATGAAAGCCAAGAATCCGGCAATGGCAAAGCTTGTCGATTCCATGGGACTGGAAATTGATGCATTCTCCTGATTTCGGGAATAAAGTATCAATAGACAAAAAAAAAGAAAAACAGATTAACCCAAATCGGTCATTAGGATTTCTCTGTGTCGTACGGCAAAGAGAAATCCTTTAATTTTTCCCATATAGACAAGAATGATTGTCGTGTTTTTAGTGATCTGGCCAAATATAGGATGTGCTTGTCTTTTGTTCTCCCTAGATAAGCAGGTGTCGATATCAACTCGTACCGGATAGTCTTCAGAAATTTCTTCTTGTTGGAATTAATCAGCGCATGTCTGAACAGGGACATGAAGTTGTATGCCATGACAATGAAATTCCCACATGCCTCTGTTGCCCAGAAGTTATTTGTGACAAAATCATCGATGGAAAAATCATTCTTCAGTTCCTTTATCCTATTTTCAGAATCCGCCCTTCCGCGATATGAGTCATATACAATCTTGGCCGGCAGGTCAAGGTCTGTTACGAAGCAGCTGTATCGGTATTTTCCGAAATCTTCCTCATCCTCGAAAAGTTCCAGTTGCTTGATTTGCTTTCCCGCAGCTTTGGGGCGCTTCTCAATTTCTTGCCTGACCATCACAATGCGTCTGGGGTTCTCCCAACCGTTTGCCTGATAGATGGTTTCGGATATTTCCAATCCGTCTGTCAACTCTATCCATTTGCGTTCATGGGTAAGACTGTACTTTATACGATTATTGAAACGGCAGGCTATGATATAGCGTAACCCTTTGTTCTCCAGATAGTCAAGTATTTCCTTTGCAAAAAAGCCACTATCCATGCGGACTAGTCCGACACGTTTGCCCTCAAGTTTTGAGAGTGTGTCCTCGAGAAATGACAGATAGTTGGTACTTGCAGATGTGTTGCCTGGACGTAGCCAGTAATTTGCTATCATCCTCACATCGGAAACGAATGCAAGGAGAGGGTGATGCGAGAGTCGTCCAGGACGTTTGGGGTTGTATCCTTTGGCTGCTCCTTCCTGATTTCCCTCACGTACCATCACAGTCGAATCGAAGTCCAATGTGTAGTTGTCGAACTTCAATTCGGAGAAAAACCAACGGAACAAATTTCCGAAAACACGCTGGTTGACAGCTTGGGAAAATTTGTTGAGATAGCGCTGGTATGCACGATGGTCTGCTCCGCGTTTCCAACCAAGTAAATCACATAGTGCAGCGTCATAACGTACCACGTCAAGATGACCAAAGCAACTTGCACCACACCACACACCTGCAAATAATCCCAATATCAACTGGATCGGTTTATAGCCACGGTTGGATCCTTGCAATGGAATACCACATTGCATAACATGTTCTTCAAAATGGCATTTATCAAGCATTTTGAAGAACAGGGAAAGGCCACCAAAAGGTGTTATTTCCTTATTTACGAACTTTATGTCACAGTTTCGCATCGGAGTATATACTTTTTTTCGTGGTAAAGTTAGTAAATGTTTATGAATCAAGTATATACAAAGCTATTTTTCTAATGGCGGTCATTAGAAAATGACAAGATTTTTTTCTAATGACCGATTTGGGATAATAGATCGCTCATTCGTATAAATTATTGCTGTCAAGTAAAAATCAAAATACAATAAGTCCTAACGCCCGAATTGGGTTTAACCCAAATCGGTCATTAGGTCGTAAATGACATACAAATACAGACATGTGTGGTCCTGATAGCGAATCTGCTGATAACAGTTCTGTCAAGAAGCATCAAGAGACATT
>URJQ01000106.1 GCA_900548195.1 uncultured Prevotella sp. | reverse complement strand
CATAACTATGCTTTCACCTTGCAATAGCTATGCTTTTACCTCGTAATATCTATGCTTTTACAATGCAATAACATAGCTTTCACTAAGTAAAATCAATGTTTTCACACCGAAAAAGCGCACTTTTCGCCTTACAATCTTTTGCTTTTCAGAAACTCAAAATCATACCTTGTTGATTTACAATCAGATACGTTTTTCGCAAATACTCACGGATTTGTGCGCTCTTGGATTTGAATTTTCAAATTCGCAATTCTCGCAAGGCATTCAAAAAGCGGAATGTAAGTAAAATTGTTATTTTTCTTTTAATCTGTCATTCTTCACAGAAGCAAACACAGGGCAAAGAGACTGGCACGGAAAGGCTAAATGTCTCTTTGTCCGAAGGCTCCTTCTTTAGAATAAAGGCAGGCTCCTACAACCGTTAGGAGCTCGAATACGGATTGCCTTTGAGATGGTAGGAGCAATGCGATCGGTGCTGACTACCGTGGAAATACGACCCGGTTTCACACCGGTTCCATAGAATATTATCGGGAATATGACAGGAGTGGCAGAAACATTGTATTTCTCTCCTGTGTTTTCATTGAGCACCTGCCAGCCTGGTGCCACTTCGAAAACGATGTCGCCAGAGAGGTGTGGATTATATGTATTGCGGATTTTTGCTATGTCTTCATTTGACGGTGAGAGGATTCTATCTACGGTATGAACGTCTCTGATGCCGTCGCTCATAAGCAAGCAACTACGCGCATTACTGAGCACCTCGAACATATCAAGATGCTGCTGCTCAATGAGTTTTCTGTTAAGGTAAATCTGATTATGGTAAGCCGCATCGACATATTGTCCCTTGCCATAAAGCGATACAAGGTACATATTGAGCAAATTGGCTGTACGGTTTATGTAGAATGTTCCTGAAGGGATGCCATACTCGGCGTAGCCTCCATTATCCTGCTCCCCACAACCAGTGGAAGTCACGACAAAAAGGACACGTCCCTTGCCCACTCTGCTTTCCAATGCCTCTATAAGACGCTTGACTTCATAGTCCAGGCGCATATAGGTATCTTGCAGTTCCATACGGCAATCCTTCAGCGAAGCGTCGCTATATTTTCCTGCATAATACTGCACGCAGAGCAAATCCGTAACATCATCAGCCCCAAGACGATAGGCAGCCTGCGTCTGCAATGCCATTTCCGTCATGTCGATGTTTACGAGAGCGCTCTTCTTATAATCCACAAAGCGTGTCTGCCCCGTAAAGGCATGCGAGAAAGACTTCTCCATTCCGCCTCCCATAAAGAAGCTCATGGTCTCCGCCTCCTTGGCGTAAGGAGTCCATTTCTCTGTCTTCAAGCGTTTTTCGAGTGAATTATATGCTGTAACCTGCGCAGCCCAACCCTGTGCAACGGCTGGGTAATAGTTGGTGGAAGTCCACGAACCTGAGTTATCATCTATCCACAATACGCAGTCGGCAGAATGCCCTGCACTGAGTATTGCAGCGTCTCTCCACGGTGCGATGCTGACCACCTTCGACTGTCCGTTGGTAAAAATTTTCAGTTCGTCGCCGATAGTGGAAGTCAGAAGTTTAGCTGCCGAAGCGGCATCTCTCTCTTTTGCTTCTTTTATTGATTTATCTTCTGTGCAGAATACCGGGCGTGTGGTCTTGCGGTCAAGCCATGAACTTGACACGATTCCGTTATAATAAGGTAAAGAACCCGTGGAAATCGTTGCGTTAGCAGACGCTCTATCTGTCGGTACAAAGTCGTTTACTGCCTCATCATAGACTCTTCCGCCATTGAGAAGTTTATTGAATCCGCCATCCTTGAACAAGGTGCAGAAGGTCTCCATGTAATCAGAGCGAAACTGATCTATGGTGATATTCACCACGAGTCGTGGCGGTTCTTGTGCCGTATTCTGCGCCAAAATGCCATTGGTGTACATCGACGCCAATATCAGGAGGGAGAGGTATCTATATGTATTATTCGATTTGCTCATTTTATTTTTTCGGGTTCTTCACGATTCTTATCAACAAACTCAATGCCAAAATATTCAATCCTTCTGCATAACTCTGGAAAAAGTTGCCAAACAAGAATATTTCTATTATCACGAGAGCTATCATCCTTTTGCGCCTCAGCGTGACAAACGGAGAGTAAAGCACGAGCCATAATGGACAGAAGAGGAATATCTGGAAATTTAATTTCACGGTAGGGTGCTCGCTGAACATCATCACTACGAGAAGCAAGCCAAGGAGTCCGAGAAGATTAAAGACAATATAGTCAAACCATTTGAGTTCCTTACGGATAAGAAATTTCTCACACATGGTAAATACTATTACCAAAATGAGGAACAACACCGAGCACGCCTCTGGAGAAAGCGGGAAACCAGCCATCGGTTCAGCCATGCTTTGTCCGGCAGGAAGCAGAATGGAAGTGGATTCTACGAGTGGCTTTTTGGCTCCATTTGGCAATATTACGATGGCAGAATCAAAGTCTGCCTCCAGCATTTCCGGGATAAACTGCCTCTCGGCATGAGTCATTTTGGCATCCGAACCCACACCAAGCAGGAAGTCATTGCCCCACTGACACCATGGATAGTCAGCATTTTTGGAATGTATCAAGTCGCGGAATGTCTCATCTTCTGGTTTGTTTTTCCATGACTGATACTCCACTTTGCCTTCCATAGCCTTGACTATTACGTCACGTGCACGCGTAGTACAATTATCATAATAGAAATTATAGCGGTATATTCTATTCTCCGGCTTGCTGTATTCATCCAGTATGGCAAGGAAATTCCTTTTCTCCTGCTGGGTCATATTGAGCTTCTGCTGGATTACCTCCGAACCGTAATAATAGTATTCACGCAGGAATCCCTCGGTCGAAACCATCGCCATCATGTAGTCCGTCTCTCCCATTATGAAATGATAGACAAAGTTTGGCTTACTGGAATCAAAGACACCCCAGTTTACGACCATATCTATCCCACCCTCCGTATCGACGATGCGGATGGCAGTATGCCCATAAAGACTATAAACTTCTTCGTGTGGCTTGCAGGTCAGCAGACTTATTTCTACGCTTGCGAGGGCGGAATCACTTATCTCGGGAAGTGACATGTCCGGCAGCGGGCTCGCTTGTGCTTCATAGTTAAAAAGCAACAAAAGCGCAACAAAAGTGGTATAAAAAAACCTTATTATTCGTTTCACGATGCAAAAATAACTTATATTTCTCACATTTCATGCATTTATTTCATTTTTTTTCGATAATTTTGCAAGCGATTAAGTTTCTTTGAGAACAAAACAGATAAAATGAAGAAAAATATTCTGGCTTTCTGCCTGTCCATCCTCGCTACTGCCGCCTTCGCTCAGAGTGGCACAAACTCACCATATTCACAGTATGGACTCGGCGTACTTACCGATCAGGGTAACAGTTACAACCGTGGTATGAACGGCGTTGGACTCGGTCTGCGCGAAAGCAACCAAATCAATTACATCAACCCTGCATCATATTCCTCCATCGACTCCCTGACTTTCGTATTCGATGTGGGCATGTCGCTGCAGGTAACTAATTTCAAAGAGGGCAACGTAAAGAAGAATGCTAAGAACGCCGACTTCGAATATGCAGTCGGTGGATTCAGACTTATGCCTAAAGTAGGACTCGCTTTCGGTATTATACCTTTTACTAATATAGGCTATAACTATCAATCCACTGGCACCGTAAATCGTGATGACATCTCTGGCACTACCACTTACACCAACACTTACAGCGGTGAAGGCGGTCTGCACGAGGCATTCGTCGGACTCGGATGGCAGCCGGTAAAGGGCGTTTCGCTCGGTGTCAATGGTGGTTACCTTTGGGGAAACTGCACTCGCACCGTGTCAAATGCTTACTCCGACAGCTATGTCAACACGATCTCCAAGACTATGTCGTTCGATGTAACCAACTATAAGGTCAACTTCGGCGTGCAACTCTCAAGAAATCTCTCCGCTAAAGACCTTCTCACCCTTGGCGCTACATACAGCATCGGACACAAACTGAATGCTGATCCTACACTCGACATCGTGAGCACCAACTCACAGACCAGCGTGACAGACACCATACAATTCGTAGCAAACAATGGTATCGAACTGCCACATGAGTTTGCCCTCGGTCTGGCTTACACACACAACAACAGCTTTACCGTGGCTTTCGACTATCAGTTGCAACAGTGGAGCAAGGTACATTATCCTAAATATAATGACACAGGCAACGGACAGCCTACCTTTAACTCTGTTTCCGGAATGTTCTCTGACCGCCAGAAGTTCAATCTCGGTATGGAATTCTGCAAGGACAAGGCCGGAAGCAACTTCGCTTCACGCGTATGTTACCGCCTCGGAGCAAGCTACACCACGCCTTACCTCAAGATCAACGGACTCGAAGGTCCTAAGGAATATTCCGTAAGCGGTGGTTTCGGACTCCCTATACTCAACCAGTGGAACAAACGTTCCATCCTCAATATCAGTGCGCAGTGGGTTCGCTCTTCTGCGAAAAACATGATTACGGAGAACACTTTCCGCATCAATATCGGACTTACATTCAATGACCGCTGGTTCGCTAAATGGAAGTTTGATTAACATGATAATGAAATCATAACGTGACAACTATCAATTCTTCTGAATATAAAGCAACGGAATCACCCAGGAGTGACAGGAATTTCACTTCTGGGGGTTTCCCTTTTTGGTGCATTTGCATGATGATGGCGCTCTCTTTCTTCGCCTGCAACAACCCGAAGGAACATACTGCGCCCGCTATTCACGACCGTGACTCCGTGGCAATGATGACAAGCTACGGTGTAAACACCCTTATCAGCGACTCGGGTGTAATGAAGTACCGCATCGTTTCCGAGAGATGGGAAGTCAATGAAAACCTCAACCCTGCCAGATGGATATTCCGCCGCGGACTGTTCCTCGAACAATTCGACGAGAAATTCCATGTGGAAGCCTACATCCAGTCGGACACTGCCTACTATTTCACGGTAGATAAACTCTGGCATCTCATTGGCAATGTGCGCATTCTCACAGTGGAAGGCGTGCGATTCAGCAGTGAGGAACTCTTCTGGGACCAGCAGAAGCATGAACTTTACTCCAACAAATTCTCTCATCTCATCACTCCGCAACGTGAAATGCAAGGCTCCTACTTCAGAAGCGACGAGCACATGCAGCATTATTACGTTTCCAATTCGAAAGGATCATTCGAGAAATCTGATATGATAAAGGAAGATACCACTTCCAATTCTGCGCCTAATCAGGAGAACGCCACACCAAGGCGCGACCCTACCATGCCGCACCGAAGCGGACAATAGTCATTCCTTACGGTCTGGAAAGCGCCTTTTCATCGGGCTTTATGCTCGCTGCAAGACGTTTCCCACGCACAGAACACGCTGATATACAGCACTCTACACAATAACAAAAACGATAAGCATAGATGCTAATAACCTCCATCATAATAACCATGCTCTTCTCCGCCTTCTTCTCAGGCATGGAGATTGCATTCGTGTCGAGCAACAGAATGCTTGCTGAAGTAAATCGCGAGAACGGTAATTTCAATGATAAAATCGTCTCTATCTTCTACAAGCACCCTAATATGTTTGTCTCTACTATGCTGGTGGGCAACAATATCGCGCTCGTGGTGTATGGCATCCTCTTCGCCAAACTCTTTGATGCTACGCTCTTTGCTGGACTTTCCGAGCCTGCAAAGGTCACCTGCGACACGCTTCTCTCTACGCTTATCGTGCTCTTTACTGGCGAATTTCTGCCTAAGACTCTTTTCAAGGCGAGCGCAAACAAGTTGCTCACTTTCTTTGCTTTCCCAGCCTTCATCTGCTATATCGTCCTTTTCCCTATCTCACGTCTTTGCACTCAGCTCTCAAAGGCTTTGCTATTTATCCTCGGTGTCAACTTGAAAAAGGAGGAAAACAATGAGGAATTCTCCAAGGTGGACCTCGATTACCTCGTTCAGCAGAGCATCGACCAGGCGGAAAATGATGAAGACATTGACGAGGAAGTGAAGATTTTCCAGAATGCTCTCGACTTTTCTGACACTAAAGTGCGCGACTGCATGATTCCACGTACAGAGATTCAGGCGGTGCCTTCCGACTGTACGCTCGCAGATTTGCGCCAGATGTTCATACAAAGCGGACACTCCAAAATCATTGTATATAAGGAAGATATTGACAATATCATAGGTTACATCCACTCTTCCGAACTCTTCCACGATGCTAACGACTGGAAGAAGCACATCAGGTCGCTGCCTTTCGTCCCTGAAACGATGGCTGCCAAGAAATTGATGCACACTTTCCTGCAACAAAAGAAGAGCCTTGGCGTCGTGGTGGATGAATTTGGAGGCACCAGTGGCATCGTCGCACTCGAAGATATCGTCGAAGAAATATTTGGAGAAATAGAGGATGAGCATGATAAAGCCAACTATATCTGCTGCGCTACTGATGATGGTCATTATCTTATTTCTGCCCGACTGGAGATTGATAAGGTCAACGAAACGCTCGACCTCGACCTCCCTGAAAGCGATGATTACAAGACTGTGGGCGGACTTATCCTCGACAGATACCAGAGTTTTCCAAAACTCAATGAGATTATCATCGTCGATGAGAAATACGAATTTAAGATTGTCAAGAACACAAAGACAAAAATCGAACTCGTAAAACTACGCATTCTCGAAGAAAAATAAGCTATTTCATGCAGTCAAAGGATTCCTTCCACCGACTGTTTCAAATACTCTTTCAAGCACTTTTACCTGCTATTTCAAGGATTTTTTCCTGTAGTTTCAGGTAAAAGTGCTATTGTTTTTTGAAAAAAATAAGGCAGAATAGACGATTATTCCATTTTTTTTATTAACTTTGTACGCAATTTGCACGCGCATATATATAATATATCTCATAACAACGCCTATCGGCTTAACCTGACTATATCATAAAAGCGTAGCAAAATCATGATAATAAATAAAAACTAAATAATAAAAAAAACTAAACAAAATGGCAGCATTAGGAAAAATCAGAAGCAAAGGCATCCTGCTGGTGAGCATCATCGGTCTTGGCCTTTTCGCTTTCATTGCCGAGGAAGCTTTCCGCTCTTGTGAGGCTTCCAAGAACAACGAACGCCAGCAAATCGGTGTCGTTCTTGGCGAAAAAATGACTTATGAAGAGTTCCAGAAACTCGTAGATGAGTACTCTGACGTTATCAAGATGATGCAGGGTAAGGAAAACTTCACAGAAGATGAACTCAACAGCCTCCGCGATCAGGTGTGGAACTCTTACGTTCAGTCTAAGCTTATCGAGGAAGATGCTAAGAAACTCGGTCTCCGCGTTACTGATGACGAGATCCGTGCCATCCTCAATGAGGGCACAAACCAGATGCTTCTTCAGACTCCTTTCGTAAATCAGCAGACAGGACGCTTCGATGCTAACCAGCTCAAGCAGTTCCTCAGCGAGTACAAGAAGAACACTAACCCACAGCTCCAGGAGCAGTATCAGAAGATCTACAACTACTGGAACTTCATCGAGAAGAGCCTTCGTCAGCAGATTCTCGCTCAGAAGTATCAGACTCTCCTCGCTTCTACATTCCTCTCTAACCCTGTTGAGGCTCAGCAGGCTTTCAATGAGGCTAACGAAGAGGCAGACATCGACCTCATCGCTTTCCCTTACTCTTCTGTAAAGGATGCTGACATCAAGGTGACTGACGCTGACCTCAAGAGCAAATATGAGGAACTCAAGTCTACTTTCCAGCAGTATGAGGAGTCTCGCGACATCAAGTACGTTAGCGTAAAGGTAAACGCTTCTGCAGCTGACAAGAGCGAACTGTTGAAGAAGACCAATGAGTATGCTAAGGCTCTCGCTTCTGCCGAGGACCCTGCTGAGGCAGTTCGCAAGTCTGGTTCAATCATTCCTTACCTCGGTGTTCCAGTCAATAAGAATGCTTTCCCTACTGATGTGCAGCTTCTTCTCGACTCTATCGCTGTAGGTTCTACCACAGCTGTCAAGGAGAATGCTCAGGACAACACTCTCAATGCGCTCCGTCTTATCAGCAGAGCACAGCTCCCTGACTCTATCCAGTTCCAGGCTATACAGGTAGGTGGCAACACTCCTGAGGAGGCACACAAGCGTGCTGACTCTATCTATGCTGCCCTTTCTGCTGACGCTTCTCTGTGGGAGGCTATCGCAAAGAAGTATGGTCAGACTGGAGAAAAGACTTGGTTGACTACTCAGCAGTATCAGTATGCTCCTTCACTCGATAAGGATACCAAGAATTATCTTAACATTCTCAACAATGCAGGCGTGGGCGAGCTCAAGAATATCGCTACTAATGGTGGCAACATCATCGTTAAGGTGAGCGACCGCAAGGCGATGACTACTAAGTATATCGCTGCTGTCATCAAGACTGAAATCGCTTTCTCTAAGGATACTTACTCTAAGGCTTACAATAAGTTCTCTCAGTATGTAAGTGAAAACCAGACTATCGAGGCTCTCGAAAAGAACGCTAAGAAGTATGGCTACACATTGGAGACTCTCAGTGACGTGGTAAATTCTCAGCACAATGTGGCTAACATCCACTCTACTCACGAAGCTCTCAAGTGGATTTTCGATAATAAGGAAGGTAATGTTTCTCCTCTTTATGAGTGTGGTGACAATGACAACCTCCTCGTAGTTGGTCTCACTAAGATTCACAAGAAGGGCTATCGCGATCTCGACGACCCAATGGTGAAGGAAAGAGTCAAGGCTGAAGTAGTCAAGGACAAGAAGGCTGAAAAGCTCATAGCTGAGGTTTCTGGCATCAAGAACGCTAAGGAAGCAATAGCAAAGGGTGCTAAGGTTTCTTCTGTAAACCAGGTTTCTTTCGCTGCTCCTGTATTTGTCGCAGAGACAGGTGCTTCTGAACCTGCTCTCTCTGGTGCTGTTGCAGCTACAGGCAAGGGCAAGTTCTCTACTCATCCTGTCAAGGGTAACGCTGGCGTATATCTCTTCGCTAAGAAGAATGTCAACAAGCGCTCTGGTGTTAAGTTCAATGATAAACAGGAGGAATCTAAGATTGCTCAGCGCAATCTCCAGATGGCTTCTGGCTTCATGGGTGAACTTTTCATCAAGGCTGACGTCGTTGACAACCGTTACCTCTTCTTCTAAACAATCAAATAAATAGATTCTGAGAATCCGTTTTCTTAAATATGTGAATCAAATAGATTGATTTAGAAATTCAAAAAGGTTAAACTGAAGAATCAAATAGATTGATTTAAAGATTCAAAAAGGTTGAACTGAAGAATCAAATAGATTGATTTAGAGATTCAGAAAGGTTAAACTGAAGAATCAAATAGATTGATTTAGAGATTCAAAAAGGTTTAACTGAAGAATCAAATAGGATTGATTTAGAGAATCAAACAACTTGATTTGACAAGGCAAAGCATTGTCTTTCAATCACATTTCCACCTCGCAATCACATTGATTGCGAGGTATTTTTTTATGCTCGCTTCCCACTTTCTTGCGAGTATTTATCCATTGTCTCGATTATTTTTCGTACCTTTGCAAATGCTTTGTGTTTTTT
>URJQ01000105.1 GCA_900548195.1 uncultured Prevotella sp. | reverse complement strand
TATATTTGTTTGTTTTTATTTATTGATATTTTATTACTGATTAGTAGCATGTTAGTTGCTTGCAAAACTTCAGACCATAATATGACATTCTGCATATTGTGTGTATTGTTACTGCAAGCCAATCCGCTGATATTTCACTCTCTGTCGTCGCCAAGTGTAGATGCAATGGAGGGAGCCGTCGCTTCCTACTATCATGGATGGGTAGGAATACTGGCTGATGGGGGAGGATTCGAGAGAGAGTTGGGGCGTCCAGTGGATGCCATCGGGGGATGTTGCCACCCAGAGAGGGTTGCGGAGCGGCTTGTTGCGGTCGGCTTCTGTCTTCTTCTTCCAATCTACGCAACCGAAAGGATTATAGATTATGGCGAAGGATCCGTCAGGGAGAGTGACGGCATCTATGCCGGAATTATTGTTGGGTAAATCCTTGACAAACTCCATCTCAGACCATGTCAGCCCGCCATCATCACTCCAGGAGGTGGCTACGCGCGCATTCTCTTTCTGTGCGGGATGCTTAGGAGGCGCAGTGCGAGCAAGCAACTGCAGTCTGCCATCGCGATGAATGAGCACGGTGGGCTGGATGGTGCGGAAGAGATTATTATTTTGTGGCACCTGTGGGGTAATCGTCCAGCTTCGTCCGTCGTCTTCCGAAATCTCCATATAGCATCTCCATTGCCCTGGCTTTACCTTGGATGCAAAGGCAGTCTCCTTACTTGTGGGCGCTATGATGCGTGACGTCGTGAGCACTGTGCCATTCTTGCAGCGGAATCCTTTAGGCAGGAAAATAGGTTGATTCTTTATTGCGCCGAGCAGAGAGTCGGGACATACTCCGGCAACGGCAGGGATGGAGTCGCGCTGTGATGACCATGTGTAGCCGTTGTCAGTGCTTCTCATCTGATAACCGGTCCAGTCGCGCACATCCTTGCCTATCTTGTAGTGGAGCAACAGGTCACCACCGGGAATCTGGAAGAGTACAGGATTGTAGCACGCTTTACGGAGGGAGTCATTCATTATGCCGTCAGCCACTTTCACGGGAGCCGACCATCCCGCCTCATAGACGTTGCCATGCTTGGCATCGCGCTTGATGAGACGCTTGCGCTGGGTGTAGATGCACACATCCGGACAACTCTCATACGACCCTCCGAAGTAAGCGGCAAGGAGGTCGCCATTGGTCAGTTCGGCAATGGTACAGGCGTGGCAGGAAGGAAACTCAGCCTTCTCATACAGGAATTCATTGGCTTTCACCTGCATATCACTGCCTTTCTGCTTGTCGGCAGGAACGGAGGAGAGAGGTAAAGACTCATCGAAGACGTAGTGACCAGAGCCGAGAGTGAGAACCTTGTGGGGCATCTGGACTTCAGCCACTGTGTTACAAGGGATAGTAATCTCCCAATGCAGATGGTCGAGAGTCTTTTGCCATGATGATTTTATCATGCCGTAAGGGCATTCATACGAAGCAGTAGCCTGACTGAGTTCTTCCAATTCAAATCGAGGAGCGAGGCGAATGCGCTTATATCCCGCTTCGGCAGGCGCTATGCCGCCGAGGTCGCGGAACATCCAAGGGACGAGATCGCCGAGCAACATGACGTGATTGCCGGAGTTCATCGCAGGATTAGCTGTGTCGCCATTCCATAGCTCCCAGATGGTAGTAGCCCCTTGTTCAGCCATAAAGCCCCATGAAGGGAAGTCCTTACGCGATGCAAGGAGGTAAGCCACGTCGGTACGGTGTCGTCGGGATAGCTCAGTGAGGAGCCATTGCACACCTATTACGCCGCAACAGAGATGCCCGTTGGCAGGATTGAGCAGGAGTCTTGAGAGAATCTGATTGGTGATGACCTCCTCATATTGCTCAGGCACTATGCCGAAAGCGAGAGGCAGGAGATTGGCAGTCAGGGAATTATTGGCATAATAGATGCTGTCGGGATAGAGCATGTGCTGTGGGGCGCAGTCAGGAGCATAGAGAGTGACAGCCGAAGTGCCGGGCTTCACCACGAGGAAATGATCGTTTATCGCTTTGCGCAGTTTGCTTCTCACGCTATTATATAATAATGTGTCAGCGGCAAGAACATTCCTTGACATTCCGCGACGCTCCATTTCCATGCCGTCAGTTGCCGTTTTCTCCATGAGAATAGAGGCAAACGACTTCATGATATTTGCCAGATGAAACATATATGCGGAGCCTATCAGCATGCCGTCCGTCTTTCTTCCCGGGTCCTGAGAATGGATGAGGGAAGGTGATTCCGGAGTGACGCACCAGTCGCCGTATTTGTCAGCCTTCACGAGACCGGTCTTGCTGTCGCGTTTGTCCTCCCAGATGTGGGAAAACCACTTCATCATCTGAGGATAATAAGCCTCTATCGCCCTGGTGTCGCCATACTGACGATAGAGCATTTCTGCCGCAGTGATGATGACAGTAGGCCATGTGACGTTGTCGGAATAGTAATTCCAGTAGGCAGGCGCCACATCAGGAATACATCCGTCAGAGCGCTGAGCCTCAGTGATGTCCTTTATCCATTTGAGGTAGAGCGCACCATTGTCAAGGAGGAAGCTCTCTCCCCAGCATCCCATAGTGCGGTCGCCGAGCCACGGTTGGCGTTCGTCCCTCTGCGGACAGTCGATAGGCATTCCCTTATAATTGGACAATATTCCCCAATAAGCATTCTGCATCAGCCTGTTGAGCGTCATATTGCCACAAGAGAACTGTCCCTTTCTTGTCATATCATCGCTCACCACTTCGCCTATCACATCATCGGCAGAGAGCTGGGGGCATGACTTTCCTATGACGGAGACCTCGATATATCTGCCTCCGTGGGTGGTAAAGCGTGGAGCCCACCATGAGTCGGTCTTGCCATCGGCAATGTAAAAGTCGGTCGATTGAGCGTGGCGGAGGTTTGCCGTGTAGAGCGAACCGTCAGCATTG
Source organism: uncultured Prevotella sp. (assembly GCA_900548195.1). Classification (GTDB taxonomy): domain Bacteria; phylum Bacteroidota; class Bacteroidia; order Bacteroidales; family Bacteroidaceae; genus Prevotella. Next base: position 6,680 of record URJQ01000105.1, on the reverse strand, counting down.
AGGCGCTCAGCGTAGCGTATGCGTAGAGTGTCGCCCTTGCTCAGACGGCAGGCGGCAGTGTTTATCCTCGTCCATCCAGCATAATTCTGCCCGAAATCCATCACTATGGCGTTGCCGATGGTCGATGAATGCTTCACTCTGAGAGTGTCTAATATGCGCATTGGCGGAGTAAGATTACCAATGAGAGAGCCAGAAGGGATGGCAGAGCGCTGTGCTAACTGCCAGGAAGAATCATCAAAATCGGGAGAGGTCCATGCTTTCGCTGAGCCGCCAAACTGCTTTCGGGCATCATATATCTCGCCGTCGTATTCATTTGCCGAGCGGATAGCGCCGTCGGCATTCAGTCGCCATAGTTTATCGTCGGTGGCGATGGTCTCAGTCTTACCGTTATTATATTCGATGATGAGGTTTGCACGCAGACAAGGATAACCGAAATTGGTTATCTTATGCTTCTTCTTGTTTTGCTGCATGGTGTAGAAGCGTCCGTTGCTCACAGTCACGGCGATGCAATGCTTGCTGCGGTCATTCTGCAAGAGGGGCGTGATGTCGAAAGTATTGTAGATGATGCTCTTGCGATAGTCGGTAGGGGCAGGAGTCATTACGATGTCGCCGAGGCGCGAGAGGTCATTTTTTGTGTCTTTGGAGATGAGGCTTCCGTCGATGTATGCCTCGTAGAGTCCCAGTCCGCAGATATGCAGCGTGGCGCGTTTCACCTCCGAAGCCAGAGGGAAGGTGCGGCGGAAATAGCGTGCGGAGAGTCTGGAATGCTCGTCCTCACGGTCCCAAGGATTGGCGTGCTCCATTCCGATCCAGTAGCCTTTCCATCTGTATTCGTGCATGAGTCCCATGCTCCACGAAGAGGGTGCGCTCCATTCAGTCCATGCTTTTTTCGTCTTCTTGCCGTCGATGGAAGAAGAATAGGAATATTCAGCCCTCACCTTCCACCAATATTTGGCATTCGGAGAGAGTTTCTTGCCACAGAATGGAATCCACTGGGACTGATCGGAGACCGTGGTATGGTCCCAGATATCGCCTTTATCTTGTGATAACAACAGTTCGGAAGAGGCAACGAGGATGTGGTATCTGGTCTGGCTGACGTGGTATGAACCGTCGTCAGTGGTGAGTCTCCATCCCAATGACGGCGCTTTCACGTCAATGCCGAGAGGACAGTCCTGTCTGCCCTCTATGCTGAGATGGGTCACTCTGACGGTGGAAAATATGGAAAGATGGATGATGGATAGGATGAGGGTAGTCAGTAGTCTGTGCATATTGCGGGGGTGTGGTTAGTAGGGGCGTGGATTATCCGCCGGTAATGCGGCGGACACAGTGGCGGATTCTTGCGGACATTGTGGCGTGAATAAAATATCAATAGATAAAAACATAGAAAAATATCTCAACACGCAAATACCAATGACCTGTTTTTATATATTTTTATTTGTTGATATTTTATTTTTTCCTCGCTTACAAAGCGAAGACGATAGGGATGGCGACCTTGGTGCGGCATATCTTACCATGATCTTTGCCAGGCTTCCAGTTTGGCATCAGTCGGGCAACGCGGAGAGCCTCATTGTCGAGAAGGCGATGCACGGATTGCTCTACCTTGAGTTCGCTCAGCGAACCGTCAGTATTCACGATGAAACTAATCATCACTTTACCCTCTATCTTATTGCGAAGAGCCGTAGGAGGGTATTTCAGATTGTCGGTGAGCCACTTCACGAACTCCACCATACCGCCCGGATACTGAGGCAGTTCCTGCACTATGCGCTGTGTCTCCGGGTCGTCATCATTGATATTGATAGGCGGCTCCTTCTCAGTCAGTTCCTCGTCAGGCTTAGGCGGCTCGAATTTTATCTTGTCGATAATCTCTGGTGGTGCTTCCGTGACTTTGTCCACCTTGTGTAGCTTTTCCGCCTTTTTCTCTTCCTTACGCAACTTTTTCTTCTCTTCCGCAGAGATAAGGTCGCGGTCGTCCTTAGGCTTGATGTTGAGATCCATGTTGATCTCATCATCAAGGCTGATGGAGGCGATGTAGTTTGCCACCACCCTGACCTCAAGGACGAGGAAGAAAACAATGACCATAATGACAATTCCAGCGAGGAACATCCAAGGGCGCCAGTGCTCAAGGTCTGCTTTATGTGATTTCTTTATTTCCATGACAATGATAGTTCCGGCTTAATGCCAGAGCAATGGAATTGACACAATAAAACGATGATTTTCTCGTTTGATAAACAAATTCCAGTGCAAATTTAGTAATGATATTGGAAAAAAGTGGTATCTTTGCCCATAATTTTGTATAATAATAATGAAAAAAACTCTAATTCTTCTCTTTTTCGCCATTATGTGGCAATATATGAGGGCTCAAGAGTCGCAGACGGTGTATAATTTTCTGCGTCTTCCCGTCAGTTCTCACGCCGCCGCTTTGGGAGGGGAGAATGTCTCATTGATAGAAGATGACGTCACACTGATGCACCATAATCCGGCACTTCTCCAGAATGTGTCAGACAGGAGTGTATCGCTCGGCTATATGAACTATATGAGCGGAGTGAGCGATTATTCTGCCAGTTATGCCTTTCTAACGGGCGACAAGGCGGTGGTCGGCGTCTCAGCGCAATATCTCGACTATGGCACTATGAAGCATACGGATGCTGAAGGCAACGTGATGGGTGACTTCAAGGCATCTGACTTCTCGCTGAATGCCACGCTTTCCTACGCTCTTTCGGCGCGCTTGGCAGGCGGAGTGACGGCACGCTTCATCTATTCTTCTATCGGTGACTACCACAGTACGGCGGCAGCTATCGACCTCGGACTCAATTATTACGATGAGGAAAAAGATTTCTCGGCTTCGATAGTGGCGAAAAATCTTGGCGGACAGCTATCAGCCTATAATGAAGAATACGAGAAAATGCCTGCCGACCTCAAAGTGGGATTGACCAAAAGGATTATCGGAACAGCATTCAGAGTGAGCCTCACAGCGGCAGATCTCACGCACTGGGACTACTCGCTGCTGCGCCATTTCACGGTGGGAGCCGACCTCCTGATTACAGATCAGATATATGTCGCCGCAGGATATAATTTCCGTCGCGCTCATCAGATGTCCATTCTATCGCCCGATGATGCCTTTGACGATAAGGAAAGCAGCCACGGAGCCGGACTGTCATTAGGCGCAGGCCTCAGTATTGACCGCTTCTGCCTTCATGTCTCTTATGCAAAATACCATGCCAGTTCCTCCAGTCTGATGGTGAACCTGGGCTTTAACCTATAAATAAAAAAGACAAATGTTAGAACTTATCCAACACTACATCGACTCTCTGCCTTATGACCGTAAGCCGGAGTCGCTCTATGAACCAATAAAATACGTGCTCTCTCTCGGAGGAAAACGCATACGTCCTATGCTCATGCTCATGTCTTATGCTTTGTATAAGGATGATGTAGAGAGCATTTTGCCGCAGGCTATCGGACTCGAGACTTACCATAACTACACCCTTCTCCACGATGACCTCATGGATAATGCCGACGTGCGCCGCGGTATGCCTACCGTTCATCGCAAATGGGATGCCAATACAGCTATCCTTTCAGGCGACTCAATGCTCGTCCTGGCTTACCAGAGGATGCAGAATTGCCCTGCAGACAAGCTCCCGTCAGTGCTCGATGTCTTCACCACTACTGCGCTTGAAATCGGTGAAGGACAGCAGTATGACATGGAATTTGAGACTCGCAACGATGTGCGCGAAGAGGAATACATCGAGATGATACGCCTCAAGACCAGCGTTCTCCTCGCTTGCGCTACAAAGATTGGCGCCATCATGGCGGATGCTCCAAAGGAAGACGTGGACAATCTCTATCGCTTCGGCGAGCGGATGGGACTTGCTTTCCAGTTGCAGGACGATTTCCTCGACGTCTATGGCGACCCAGCGGTATTTGGAAAGGCTATCGGTGGCGACATCACAAGCAATAAGAAGACCTATATGCTCATCAATGCCATCGGTAAGGCAGAGGGCGAAGACAAGGCTACACTCATGAAATGGATTGACGCTAAGGACTTTGACCGTGAGGAAAAGGTGAAGGCAGTCACTGCTATCTATACCAAACTGGGCATTGACATCATGGCAAAAGCAAAGATGGAGGAATACTATGCCGAGGCTCTCGCAGCCCTCGCAGAGGTCTCTGTGCCGGAAGAAAAGAAGGCGCAGCTGCGTGATTACGCTGCCAAGATGATGAAGAGAGAAAAATAAAACTTTGCCGACAGATACATACGAGTCGGAATAAATCATCTGAAAGAATGCAATATATTGACACTCATACACATATTGACGGAGAAGAATTTAAGGAAGACCTCGACAAAGTGATTTCCAGAGCTAAGGAGACAGGCGCAAAATATCTCTTCGTGCCAGGCATCAACTGGGATTCCATCGCTACGATGAGGGAGGTATGTGGTCGTTATCCTGGATATATATTCCCTATGTTGGGACTTCATCCCGAAGATGTCAAGGACGATTACGAAGCCGTACTCGACAGAATGTACCCCATTCTGAAAGAAAGCATGGCGAAAGAACGCCCTGAATGGATAGCTATCGGCGAGGTAGGACTCGATTATTACTGGTCGAGGGAATATGAAAAGGAGCAGTTGAAGGCATTTGAACGTCAGGTGGAGTGGAGTATAGAGACTCGTCTCCCACTGATGATTCACTGCCGAAAGGCGCAGAATGAGATGGTGAAACTGCTTCGCCAGTATGAGAAAGAACTGCCAGGTGGCGTGTTTCATTGCTTTACAGGCAATACGCATGAGGCAGAAGAACTCATGCAGTTTCCGCGTTTTGTCCTCGGAATCGGTGGCGTCAGCACCTTCAAGAAGAGTCATCTGGCGGAGGACCTTGCCTCTGTAGTGCCTATAGAGCGCCTTGTCGTCGAGACAGACTCTCCATATATGTCTCCAGCTCCGCATCGTGGCGAGCGAAATGAGCCTTCTTTCATCCCGTTCATCATCCAGAAGCTCGCTGATGCCTATCAAGTCACACCCGAATTTCTTGCCTCTGTCACCACTTCCACTGCGGAGAAGATGTTCTTGGGTTGCGGAATAAAGTAGCAATAGATGAAAATACGTTAGTGTTGTTTTGATGTTTTCTTTTCATGTATTTTTGTTTTTCTTCCTATGTATTTTCGTTTTTCATAGGTTTTTATTACCTTTGCACGAAATCAACTACTTGCCTCATTATTTCCCTTATGACCCAAACGGCATAAATCTGATAGAATATTGAACTATAGATGGTTAGAGAAATGCCCTGATGGGAATAAAACTAAAAATGACAGCCTCTAAAAACATACTAACAATGACTAAAGCATTAAGACTTCTAACGATTATTGTGCTTCTTTCGCTGACGCCTCTTGTCAGTGCTTATGCAGCAAAGAAGAAACCGCAAATGCAGAGTGATCGCCAGTATTGGTGCTCGCTCGCTTACCGTATGGCGCAACCAGTGCTTGAGAATATGGCAAAAGGCGAACTTCAAAAGAATATGCAGACGGAGTTCAGTCCAAGTTTTGACAACCGCAATCGCAAAGTGCTCTACATGGAATGCTTCGGCAGACTGATGGCTGGCATTGCTCCGTGGCTCGCTTTGCCCGATGATGATACGGCAGAAGGATTGCAGCGCAAGCAGCTGCGTGAATGGGCATTACAGGCATACAAGAATGCTGTTGACACGAATAATCCTGACTATCTCTGCTGGGGCATTGGCGGTCAGAACCTCGTGGACGCCGCTTACATAGCCGAGAGCTTCCTTCGTGCCTACGACACACTGTGGATGCCACTCGACAATCAGACCAAGCAACGCTATCTGACAGAGTTTCGCAAGCTCAGAAAGATAGACCCTCCATACACCAACTGGCTGCTCTTTTCATCGACGATAGAGAGCTTTATGGCAAAAGCAAAGGGCGAATATGACCAATATCGCGTCAATTCGGCTTGCCGTAAGATGGAGGAATGGTATGTAGGAGACGGCTGGTATGCCGATGGACCATCGTTTTCTTTCGATTATTACAGCTCTTACGTATTCCATCCGATGTATCTTGAGACCTTGCAGGCAATGATAGATGCGAAGGCAAACACTCGTCTCGACTACCAGAAATATTATAATCGTGCACTGAAACGCTGTCAGAAATATGCCATTGTGCTTGAGCGCTTTATCTCTCCAGACGGCACTTTCCCAGTGTTCGGCCGCAGTATTCCTTACCGTCTGGCTGCCATGCAACCGCTTGCGCTCATGGCGTGGTATCAGACTTTGCCTAAAGAGCTGACTAATGGACAAGTGCGCGCGGCATTGACGAAGGTGATGCACCGTATGTTTGACAGTCAGCAAAACTTCAATGAAGGCGGTTTCCTTACCATTGGCTTCTGCGGAAACCAACCAAATATAGCCGATTGGTACACCAATAACGGTTCGCTTTATATGACAACGCTTGCCTTTATGCCTCTCGGATTGCCTGCCAATCATCCATTTTGGACTGACGCAGCCCAGCCATGGACGCAAGTGAAGGCATGGAATGGTGAGGCATTCCCGAAGGATCATCATTGGGCGGACGATATTCAGACCAAAGATAAATGGTAAGAAGGTAATCTGGTGATGTATTTATAATCCTCAAATCCGCAACCTTATAGGATGTAGTGGGACTATGCCTGAAAAGCT
>URJQ01000104.1 GCA_900548195.1 uncultured Prevotella sp. | reverse complement strand
CATCTCAGGTGTAGAATGCAGTGTTGGCGTTCAGGCTCTCGGTGCTATCACTGTCGCTGCCTTCGCCTTCGTAGTAGGTATGATTATCTTCCTTGCCATTAAATATACTCACGGTCTCCGTTGCGATAAGATTATCGAAGAGGAAGGTCTCGATATCTATGAGCATGGTGAGGCTTGCTACAACTAAGCATGATCGTTTTCCATACTAATGGGAATTTGTTTTAATAAAGTTTTGTATATTTGAAAATTAGTAGTACTTTTGCACTCATATCTAAATTCTTTAAAAACCTGATATGAGTAAGAAAGTACTACTTTTTTGTGCCTGTATGGCATTTGCTGGTTACGCTAATGCTTCGTCGGAAGTTGACAAAGAGCGTGAAAATACCGTGGAAAATGAGATTTTTACTAATGATGCTGACGAGCCAGCGGGCTTTATCACCGAGTTGATAAATAATTCTATTGCCTCTGCTCTTACTGCTCCTGCTGCTGATGTTAAGCCAGGACGCATTCTTACCGATTATGCTTCTGTGCCAAAGTTTGGCGGTTATTTCGTCGAGAAATTCGCTTACACCAACAAGGAGGGACAGAAGAATGGCAATAATGGCTTTTCTCAGCGCCTTATCCGCTTCTATATTGATGGCACTATCCTCGGTGATTTCGCTTATCGCTTTCAGATGCAGACCAATAATGATAAGTTTCACATGAAGGATTTCTTCCTCGAATGGAGAAAATATCCTGAGTTTAAGGTCAAGATAGGTCAGTTTAAGCGTGCTTTCGGATTGGAAAACCCGATGAATCCGTGGGATGTCGGGGTAGGGGACTATTCACAGTTGACCAAGAAACTGACTGGACACTCCGACTATATCGGTGCTGAGAATGCCAGCAATGGCGGTCGTGACCAGGGCATTCAGGTGCAGGGTGACCTCTTTCCTGTAAAGGATGGCCACCGACTGATGCATTATCAGGTGATGGTGAGCAATGGTCAGGGCATCAATACTGGCGATGCTAATTCCCAGAAGGATGTCTCCGGCACTCTCCAACTTCAGCCTGTGAAGGGCGTTATGATTGGTTTCTTCGGTTGGACTGGCAATTTCACTGCCAATGGCATCACCGTAAATCGTAATCGCTACGAGATTGTGGGCAAATATGAGAGGAATGATTGGTCTTTCCGCGCTGAATATGCACACTCCACTGGTCATAAGATTTCTGATTACAAAGATGGAAATTGGACCGGCAATGCGCGTTCTGATGCTTGGTATGCCACTCTCGGCATTCCTTGCAATTCATGGTTGAAGACTTGGCTCAAGTATGATACTTATCGTGATGACGCTACATGGGCTTCCACAAAGAGTATCTATTCTGTGTGTCCAAACATCTCTCTCCACAAGAATTTGATGTTCCAACCGCAGTTTAATTATGTCCACGACCGCTCTTTCGCTGGTAAAAGTGATTATTGCGAAGTGTGGGTTGAGACCTATGTAAGATTCTAAGATGAAGAAGATAGCCACTTTCTGCTCGCCTTTGAAGTCCAAATTTGGCATTCCGAGGCAGAGCGGTATAGTCCCCGAACTTGCTGGAACGATTGTCCTTGAGAAGGAATTTCGCTCCAAAGAGGCTGTGCGAGGACTCGAAGAGTTTGACTATCTGTGGATAATATGGGAGTTTTCTGCCAATCGTCATGCCGCTCGTGGTGTCACTGTGCGTCCTCCTCGTCTCGGTGGTAATGAGCGTCTCGGTGTTTTTGCTACGCGATCGCCCTTTCGCCCCAATCCTATCGGGCTATCATGTGTCCGCATTTCGCATATCGACTATGAGACTTCTGATGCTCCCGTCATTCATGTCCTTGGCGCAGACCTGATGGATGGCACTCCGATTCTTGACATAAAACCGTATGTCCCCTATGTTGATGCCCATCCCGAAGCGCGAGGTGGCTTCACAGACTCTACGCAATGGCACCCTCTCGAAGTCGTCATCCCCGATGAAGTGTCAGCCCTCATGACGCAGAATCAGCAGAACAGCCTCCGTGGAGTACTCTCTCAGGACCCTCGTCCCCAATATCACGACGACCCGACCCGCATCTATGGCATGCCTTTCGCCGATTGGGATGTCAAGTTCAAGGTGTGTGGCGGTGTCCTTACCGTTGTCTCTGTTTGCAATTTAAATGAAGAATGAGGAATGAAGAATGAAGAATGGGAGTTACTGTTTGTCCTCATTCTTCATTCTTCATTCAAAAAAAGCCCCCTGCTATCCGCCATGTTATAAGCGGATACAGGGGGCTTTTCCCATTAGTTCTTGAATCGTATGTTTCCATCATCATCGGCATCCACGATGATTTCACGCTCTCTTGTCACGTCACCGTTAAGCAATGACTTACTGAGAGCATTGAGCACATCCCTCTGGATAGCCCTCTTGACAGGACGAGCACCAAACTCAGGGTCGAAGCCTGCTTGAGCAAGAGCATCGATAGCCTTGTCGGTGACGGTGAGAGTGAAGCCCTGCTGTGAGAGCATCTTGCTCACGGAGTTCATCTGCAGACGAACTACACCTGCTATCTCTTCCTTAGTCAATGGAGTGAACATTATCGTCTCGTCGATACGGTTGAGGAATTCCGGACGTATAGTCTGCTTGAGCATCACCATAAGTTTCTGCTTCAATCCCTCAAGGGTCTTCTCGCGAGCCGCAGCATCCTCACTGTTCATCTTGCCTATCTCCTCTTGTATGAGGTGACTTCCAAGGTTACTTGTCATGATTATGATAGTGTTGCGGAAGTTTACTGTTCTGCCTTTTGAGTCGGTAAGACGACCATCGTCCAGCACTTGCAGCAAGATGTTGAAGACGTCTGGATGCGCTTTCTCTATCTCATCAAAGAGAACGACAGAGTATGGTTTGCGACGAACAGCCTCAGTCAACTGACCACCTTCGTCATAACCAACGTATCCCGGAGGCGCTCCTATGAGACGGGTCACGCTGAACTTCTCCTGATATTCGCTCATATCTATTCGCGTCATCATTGTCTCATCGTTGAAGAGGTAGTCTGCGAGTGCCTTTGCAAGCTCGGTCTTACCTACACCAGTGGTGCCAAGGAAGATAAAGGAAGCTATAGGACGCTTTGGATCCTGCAGTCCGGCACGTGAACGGCGCACTGCATCGCTGACGGCTGTTATTGCTTCTTCCTGTCCGATGACTCTCTTGTGAAGCTCATCCTCGAGATGGAGCAACTTCTCGCGCTCGCTTTGCATCATCCTTGATACTGGGATTCCGGTCCAGCGGCTTACTACCTCAGCGATATCATCCTCTGTTACCTCCTCTTTTACCATGGTCTCAGCGCCTTGTACGGAGTGAAGCTGTCCTTGTATCTGGGCTATTTCATCCTGCAAAGCCTTCAGTTTGCCATAGCGTATCTCAGCCACTTTGCCATAGTTGCCCTCACGCTCAGCACGTTCTGCCTCGAATTTCAGGTTTTCTATCTGTTGCTTGTTCTGCTGAATCTTGTTGACGAGTTCCTTCTCGCGCTGCCATTTGGATTTATATTCGCTTACCTCTTGCTGGAGTTCGGCGATGTCCTTATTCAGTTGTGCGAGCTTTTCCTCATCATTCTCACGCTTGATGGCTTCACGCTCAATCTCAAGTTGGGCGAGACGACGTGTCTTCTCATCGAGCTCCTCTGGCAGAGAGTCGCGCTCCATACGCAGTTTTGCTGCGGCTTCATCCATCAGGTCGATAGCTTTATCAGGCAAGAAACGGTCTGAGATATATCGCTCTGAGAGTTTTACAGCGGCTATACAAGCATCATCCTGAATACGAACGCGATGATGATTCTCGTAACGCTCTTTCAGACCACGGAGTATTGAGATGGCACTCATCTCGTCAGGTTCATCCACCATGACTGTCTGGAATCGGCGTTCCAATGCCTTGTCCTTCTCGAAATACTTCTGGTATTCGTTCAGTGTGGTGGCACCGATGGCACGAAGTTCGCCACGGGCGAGTGCTGGCTTGAGGATGTTTGCGGCATCCATGGCGCCTTCTCCACCGCCGGCTCCTACGAGGGTGTGGATTTCATCTATGAAGAGAATGATTCTTCCCTCAGCTCCAGTGACTTCTGAGATTACGCTCTTCAGTCTTTCCTCAAACTCTCCCTTGTATTTCGCACCTGCTACCAGTGCTCCCATGTCAAGAGAATAGAGTATCTTATCCTTCAGATTTTCAGGCACATCGCCACGAACGATACGCTGTGCCAAGCCTTCCACGATGGCAGTTTTACCAGTACCTGGCTCACCGATAAGTATAGGGTTGTTCTTTGTACGGCGTGACAGTATCTGAAGCACGCGACGTATCTCGTCATCACGTCCGATTACAGGGTCCAGTTTTCCAGCTCTTGCATCGGCTATGAGGTTCTTGGCGTATTTCTCCAGCGAACGATAGTTGTCGTCTGCTGATTGTGACTTCACGTTTTTGCCCTGACGCAACTCGCGGATAGCTGCCGTTACGTTCTGCTTTGTCAGTCCGGCATCCTTCAGTATTCGGCTTGCTGTGCTGTTGACGTCGAGCAAAGCGAGGAAGAATGTCTCTACGCTGACGTATTCATCTCCCATCTCCTGTGCGAGAGTTTCGGCACGCATCACCACCTGATTGGCGTCATTACTGAGATATGACTGTCCGTTTCCGCCTGATACGCGTGGCAGATGGCTGATTTCGCTCTCTGTTACCTGTGCGATGTGTTGTACATTTACCCCCTGTTTCTGTAAGAGGAAGCCCACTACGTCCTGTGCTTTCTCTATCATTGCATGGAGAAAATGTATTGGCTCGATGGTCTGCTGACCGCCTCGCTGTGCTCCGTTTGCGGCTTCTTGAACCACTTCCTGAGCTTTAATCGTAAATTTGTCGAAATTCATATTATTTCCTCCTATTTTTATTGTTTATTATCTTTGTTGATGTTGTTTGTCATCTTTGTTGATGCTGTTTATCATCTTATCGCTATCTTCATTCTCAAACCACGTGCCTTCCATCTCTTGTCTGTCATTATGTCTTACATATCTGTCAATATGACACAAATTAACAAAAATGAAACAAAATATTCCCCACCGCGTCAGCGCGATTTTTCACTTTTCACTCTTCACTTTTCACTTTTCACTAAAGAGAAAGTCCCAACGGCGTCAGCCATTCTTCATAAAGAAAAGAGCCACTGTGTCCGCCGCGTTACCGGCGGATATTAGAAAAAAAATCACCTCAAACAAACTATTCTCCCCATTCCACCGTTATAATAAATAAAGGAGGCAATTACAACTATCCGCAACTATAACTATGAATAAAGAAAGCAGTTACCGTCACATATTGAAATACACCAGTCTCTTCGGGGGTGTTCAGGGTCTGAACATCCTCATAGGACTCGTGCGCAATAAGGTAATTGCTATTCTCCTCGGTCCGCTCGGCGTGGGTCTTATCTCTATCTACAACACTGCCGTCACCTTCCTGCAGAATTCCACCAACTTCGGATTGCAGATGAGCGGAGTACGCGAAATATCCCAAGCCTTCGACTCTGGCGATGAAGCAGAGACGAATAGGCACATCGCCCTCCTACGTTCATGGAGCATACTGGCGGCATTGCTTGGTGCAATGGTCTGCCTTTTCTCATGTGGTCTGCTCAGTCAGTGGGCTTTCTCTTCTTATGAATACACGGCGCAGTTTGCTTGTCTCTCCATTGTAGTGGCGCTGACAGCCATTGCAGGTGGTGAAACAGCGATATTGAAAGCCACTCGCCGACTGAAGGAACTGGCAAAGACGAGTGTTCTCGGTGTCCTTGCAGCCCTATTGGTGTCCGTTCCCATATTCTTGAGGTGGAGCTATGATGGTATCATCCCTTCCATCATCGTGGTATGCCTCATTCAGATGCTTCTCGTTACGTGGTATTCCTATAGGTATTACCCACCGCATTTCCTCACTACGTGGAAACAACTGCGTGAAGGCAAGAAGATGATATCTGTCGGAACCGCTTTTGTCCTTGCTGGTGTACTCGGTAGCGGTGCTGAGTTTGCTGTCAGAGCGTACCTCGGTGATATGTCTGTCTCGCTTGCTGGTCTCTATAATGCAGGATATATGATTACCATGACCTATGCAGGAATGGTCTTCGCTGCAATGGAGACGGATTATTATCCGCATCTCTCTGCCGTTTGCCACGATACGGAGAAGATGAATGGCGCAGTAAACCGCCAGATAGAGGTGTCCTTGATGCTCATTGCTCCTATGCTTGTGGCTCTGATGTTCGGACTGAAGGTGCTCATTCCGCTGCTCTTTAGCGGTAAATTCCTCCCTGTCATTGGCATGACGCAGATTGCTGTCCTTGCCATGTACTCCCGTGCTCTTAGTCTGCCGGTGTCTTATATCCTCCTGGCAAAGGGAGATTCCAAGTCCTATCTCCTCATGGAGGCAGTGTATGACGTTCTCATCGTGGTCTCCGTGGTGTTCGGTTACACCAGTTGGGGACTGGAAGGCACGGGTATTGCCCTCGTTATCACATCCTTCCTGCATTGTGTTTGCGTGATATGCTATTGTATGCTGAGGTATGGTCTCGACATCAAGTCATCACTGATGCGCAATCTTCTTCTTCAGTTTATCATAGCTATCGTCTCCTTGATGATAGTAAGAAATGTCGATGCATTCCTCTATTGGTTTGCTGCCTGCCTCGCTTTTGCCCTCAGTTCGCTACTGTCTTGGGATATGTATAACAAGACCATTAGGAGATAAAGGTGGCTTTGACTTGCTTCTTCCCCTCTGATAAATTCCGAAATAATGAAAGTATCCATCTTAGTAGCTATATATAATGCCGAGCGAACCTTGTCACGTTGTCTTGACTCGCTCCTTTCTCAGACCTACACCAATCTGGAAATCATCTGCATAGACGACGCTTCCACTGACCGTTCTGCCTCTATCGCCTCTGATTATGCCAGTCGTGACAATCGCATTGTCTTCCTCCAAAATGCCACAAACCAAGGTCCTGCCGTAGCAAGAAACAAGGGCATCGAGGTCGCTACCGGTGATATAATAGGCTTTCTCGACAGTGATGACTGGTATGCTCCTGGCACTATAGCTCGCCTTGTGAAGGTATTCCGTGAGCATGATGATGCTGACTGTGTCTTATATCGTTGCATTCATGTCGATGAAGCGGGTAGGGAGAGTGATTATCAGGGCATTTCCTTCGATTCTATGCCTGGAGAAAAGGCGTTCCGTGAGTCCCTCATATGGAATATCCACGGAGTATATGCAGCGAGAAAAGCCCTTTTCCAGCAGTGTCCTTATGATGCTTCTCGTCGTCATTTCAGTGATGACAACACTACGCGCATACATTATTATCTCTCAAGGAGGGTATATCAGTCGGATGCTCCTTACTATTATTTCACTAATCCTCGGTCTATCAGTCATCAGATTTCTGTCAGTAGGATGGATTATCTCGCCGCTACCGCAAGTTTGAAGCGCCAACTGCTCTCTCTCGGTTGTGAGCGTTCTATTCTTAGTGACTATGAAGATGTCAGATTATTGGTGCTCGTGGATTGCTATTTCTTTTATTATCAGTATCGTAGCCACTTCTCTAATGCAGAGCGACGCTACTGTCTTTCCGAACTTCATACTGCGTGGCAGAGCATTGATTCCTCTCTTCTTTCTCCTTCTCTTGCCCGTAAGTTTGGCTATAATCCATGCCCTCATCATTGGTATATCTTCCGTCTTCAGGAGGAAGTATATTTCTTCCTTCGTCACATTTTCCGTTCTTTTTCTTGCTAAATAAAAGGAAAATGATTACTTTTGCCATCTCATAGCCCCTGTGTCCGCCGCGTTTTGCGCATCGTCCCTTATCTACGAGCCACTGTGTCGGCGGCGTTACCCGCCGATATTCATAGCTGTACCAAGCCGGTATCCATCCCATAATCCCCCAAAAAGAAAGAAAAAGAAATGATGATATCTCCAAAGAAAATAATAACCATCCTCATGTCTGTCGTCTCTGTCGCTCTCTTCACCGCGTGTGACAATGAGACCGCCGACCTCCTCTCTATCTCCAGCAATACGAAGGGGGCAATAGTCTCCTTGCCAGGTGTTTCCCTTACCCAAGCATATCGCTTCACCACCAACGGCGATTGGACCGTCTCATGCGACGATCCTGATATTTCCATAGCGCCAATGGCAGGTAAGGCTGGTACAGATTCCGTCATCGTTTCCTCCAGTAAGTACAACTGTACCAACGAGCCCGTTGTGTCTTCCTTCACCATTGACGTCACCAATGCCCTCTATTCCATCAAGCAGAATGTGACAATATCTCAGGAACCAGTCTTCAAAGTCAAGGAAACTTCATACACAGCAGCAGCTGATGGCGATACTCTCTATGTTAAATTCCGTTGTGACGGTGATGTCTCTGCCGGAGTCTATGTATATTATAACACTGACTTCCATCTGATGTTTGATGCTGATAATTCCCAGATGCAGAAGTGTGCGGTGACCCGTTCGGATGATGATGCGGAGTATAACTGTACCATGAAGATTGCTATCCGCAGAAATACCCTCTCCTCTACTCGTAGTGGTAAGTTCTTTCTGTCCCTTGATAGGGGTAAGACGCTGACTTCTATAGAGATGAATGTTACTCAGATAGCTTCTGGCATAGGCGAATCTACCGACCTTACATCTGCTGATGGCAAGGTGACTCTCCTGCATGAGCATTCTCTTGGCAATGGTGTCCCTGTCGTATTGCTGGGCGATGGCTTCATCGACAAGGATATTGAGAGTGGAAAATACCGTGCTGCAATGACGCAAGCCTGTGGTTATCTCTTTGATATTGAACCTATGAAGAGTCTTCAGCAGTATTTCGATGTCTATGAAGTGACGGCTGTCTCCAAGAATAATTATATCAGCAACTACACCTCCACGGCATTCTCTTCTGTCTTTGGTGGTGGCACCCTTATCTCTGGTGACGATGATAAGGCTGTGGCGTATGCCAAGAAAGCTGTGAAGAATGTTGATGATGCCCTTATCATCGTCATTCTCAATGATGACCGCTATGCTGGCACCTGCTATCTCTATACCGATGGTAAGAAGTCGGATATCCCTTCTGGTCATAGTATAGCGTATGTGCCTATGACTGATGCTGATAAGAATCTTGGCGTAGGCTTTGCCAATGTCCTGTATCATGAGGCTATTGGTCATGGCTTTGCCAAACTGGCTGACGAATATTCCGAGCGTGGCGTCATCACTGCCGAGGCTACTGCCGAACTAAAGACCTACCAGTCCTACGGTTTCTCAAGGAATGTCACCCTCGCTTCTGACGTTGCTCAGTCATGGTGGGCTGACTTCGCCGCTGACAGTCGTTACGCTGGAGAGTCGCTCTCATGCTATGAAGGTGCCTATACCTATCTGAAAGGTGTATGGCGTCCTACCGTCAATAGCATCATGAGAGATAACTCTGGTGCCTTCAATGCGCCAAGTCGCTGTATGATCTACAAGAGATGTATGCACATAGCCCTTGCCTCCGCCTGGACTTATGACTATGAGACCTTCGTCTCTTTCGACGCACCGTCTCGTAATGCCACTGCCACCACCGCCGCAGTGACCACCCGCACCGCCCACATCCATCTCCCAGCTCTCTCATCCCCAATAATCCGCATTAAGAAATAGCGCCACCGTCCGCCCCCGCGTCAGCGCGATTTTTCACTTTTCACTCTTCACTTTTCACTTTTCACTAAAA
>URJQ01000103.1 GCA_900548195.1 uncultured Prevotella sp. | reverse complement strand
CAATCGAGTAGGAGGAAAACGAAGTAGTTTTCTTCCTACTTTCGTTTTCCGACCTCTCATACACCGCACTTGCGGTTCCTCAACATGACAAATTAAGCAAGAAATCATAGATGCTTATGATTTGAATACCATCCTCATCGCGCCATGGCTTCGTGTGTTCTCCAATGATGATGATTTTTTTGAAAGAGTCATCTATCAATTTCAGAGAACGTTTTTCTTGTTCGATTTTTTCAGCATCAGGCATCTTGTAAGCTGATTGTATATAAATACGTTCACTTCCTTTATTACAAACGAAATCGACTTCAAGTGTGACACGTTGTTGCTGACCTGCAGAATTTCTTATTCTATGATTGATATTGCCGACATCAACAATCCAACCACGCATACGCATTTCGTTGTAGATGATATTCTCCATAATGTGAGTAACTTCATTCTGCCGGAATGAAAGTATAGCATTGCGCAACCCTACATCTTGATAATAATACTTAGAGAGCGAACCTATATACTTTCTTCCTTTAATGTCATATCGCTCAGACTTTTCCACAAGAAAAGCATCTTGCATATACTCCAAATATGTAGAAATCGTTTTGTCAGTAATGTTTTGAACTTTACTGACCGACTTGAAAGTATTAGCTATGTTTAAGGCATTTAAAGGCGCACCGATACTTGAAGCTAACGTCTTGGACAACTCCTCAAATTCCAGTTTTAGTTCAATCGTATTTCTTTCGTAAATGTCTCTAAGATAAACAGTACGATAAAGACGACGCAAGAAATCTGTTTTCCTGTCATCACCAATTTGAGTAAGTAACTGTGGAAGTCCACCAAACATACAATATTCAGCCCATGCTTCTTCTTTTGAGCCTTCATAGACAGACATGAACTCCTTAAAAGAAAGAGGCCAGACATGAATTTCATCACCACGACCACGAAATTCTGTAACCACATCAGATGACAAGAAACGAGAATTTGACCCCGTAACATATACATCGGCACCTTCTGTTACAGACAATGTTGACAGGACTTCAACAAAGTCATTTACTTCCTGTACTTCATCAATGATGATATAATATACGGAATCGTCAGTCATTTTATCTTCTACCCAATCAAGCAAATAATCAGGATCTTTAAAAGCATTGTTTTTGCGGCTTTCCATATCAATGATTATGATATGATCTTCTTGCACTCCCTCGTCCAACAAATGTTTTCGGAAGAGTGTTTTTAAGAGGAAAGACTTACCTGAACGTCGCAATCCAGTAATGATTTTAATTAGCCTGTTGCCTTTGGAACGGCTTAATTGGTCGATATAAGAGGATCTATTTACTATCATACTTTACGAAAAACTGTCACTTGTGACATTTCTTCGGAGCAAAGGTAATACTTTTATTTGAAATATGACTAATGTTAAAGTAATTATTTTAGTCAGGTTACGTAAAAATTGGCAATTATATACTATATAGGCAATCCCCAAAATGACGAAGAAATAAAAAAACGGAATATCCCATAATTCCACCTCGCTATATATAATATGCTGACTTCCAATATCGTATCTGTGGTGGGGAATAGGTGTGGAACTTCGTATAATTCCACCCTAATTTCACCACATTTATATCATTGAATATTAGACATACTACACCGAGCGTAGCCTAATCTGTCTGCTATACTACCAAGTGGCTAACACCTCCCCTTCTCTTAATCTCCGCCCCAGTTATCAGGCAGACTGAAATCGAAGTCTTTGGGATTATCTTCCACAGGGAAGGTATCTATCACCTCATTATCATCACCTTGCAATACAGATGCGGTATTCAGACTGCACATCTCTTCTGATTCAATGAAGAATAATGCAGGAGATTTGATGGGGGGGTAAATTTTCGTGTTTTTTAACTAAAAAGTCAAATACATTTGTGGCAATCAAAGTTTTTTTATAACTTTGCCCCAAAGTTCTTAGCCGGATAGCTCTGGCAGATGTTTTACCCATTAATCTAATATTATAATATGGCTTTTACGAACAATATCATGATTGTCCGCCACAAGTTGTTAACCGAACTCGTGAAACTATGGAAAAACGACGAATTGATAGACCGCATTGACCGTCTGCCTATCGAGCTGAGTCCACGACGTTCCAAGCATGAAGGACGTTGCTGCGTGCATAAAGAGAGGGCAGTATGGAGATATAAGTCACTTCCTCTCCTGGGATTGACGATGGAAGATGAGACGGATGAGCTGACTCCGCTCTCTGAATATGCTATGCGTGCCATGAAAAGAGCCGGAAGCGGCGCTCCAAAAGAAGATATATTATGCGTCATTGACGAGGCTTGCTCATCCTGCGTGCAGATCAATTATGAGATAACAAACCTGTGCCGTGGATGTATTGCCCGTTATTGCACTACCAACTGTCCTAAAGGTGCCGTGCATCTGAAGAAGAATGGACAGGCTTGGATTGACCATGATACCTGCATCAGTTGCGGTATATGCCATGACAGTTGCCCTTATCATGCCATTGTCTATATCCCTGTGCCTTGCGAACAGTCATGCCCTGTCAAGGCCATCAGCAAGGATGAGCGCGGCGTGGAGCATATTGACAAGAGCAAGTGTATATATTGTGGAAAATGTCTGAATGCGTGTCCGTTTGGCGCTATCATGGAAGTATCGCAGGTGTTTGACGTACTTTACCGCATAAAAAACAAGAAAAAACTCGTCGCAATCGTGGCTCCTGCAATCTTGGGACAGTTCCAGGTGGGCAAAGAGCAGATATATGGCGCTCTGAAAGAACTCGGTTTTGCCGACGTAATAGAGGTAGCGCAAGGCGCTATGGAGACTGTGGAGCATGAAGCCCATGAACTCTTGGAGAAATTGGAAGAGGGTCAGCAGTTTATGACTACGTCTTGCTGTCCGTCATACATAGAGATGGTGCAGAAGCATGTGCCAGGTCTGGAGAAATATGTTTCAGATACACATTCCCCAATGTACTACACTGCACGCCTTGCAAAGCAGAAGCATCCTGATGCAGAGGTGGTATTTGTAGGACCTTGCGTAGCAAAGCGCAAAGAAGCACAGCGAGATGAGGAGGTGGATTTCGTCATCACATTCGAGGAAATCTCTTCTATCTTTGAAGGATTGGGCATTGATGTGGCTACTACTGCTCCTTATGCTATGGATGTGCAGTCAGTGCGCGAAGCCCATTCATTCGCTCAAGCAGGTGGAGTGGCAGGCGCAGTGCAGTCATATCTGAAAGATAAAGCCAGCACTTTCAAGCCTGTTCAGATTTCAAATCTCAACAAGAAGAATATTGCTCTCCTGCGTGCTTATGCCAAAACAGGAAAAGCTCCGGCACAGTTTATTGAGGTAATGGCGTGTGAAGGCGGATGTATCACCGGACCATGTGTACATAATGAATTGAATGCAGGAAAGCGTAAATTAGCTAAAGAACTGGATAAGGAAACAAAGACTTATGAAGATATGGATTGACAGACTGCGTCGAGACCACACTCTCGCTCCTGAGGGCTACCTGAGACTATTGGGTACGAAGGATTCCGATGCGGTGGAATATCTGCATCGGCAGGCGCGGGAGGTGGCTGTTCGGCAGTTTGGTCATGACATATATATCCGCGGACTGATAGAGGTGGGCAACCGATGTCGCAATAATTGCTTGTATTGTGGCATTAGGGCGGCAAACGCCTCGGTAGTGCGCTATGAGATGACAAAGGACGAAATCCTGAACTGTTGCCAGAATGGATACAGGTTAGGCTTTCGTACTTTCGTATTACAGGGTGGGGAGAAAGCCGGCAACTACTCGATGTGGGAGGATGTGGTACGCTCTATCCGCTCTTCTTACCCCGATTGTGCCATTACGCTCTCGCTCGGAGAGATGACGAGAGAGGAATATGAGGGACTCTATCGGGCTGGAGCCAATCGCTATCTGCTTCGTCACGAGACCTATAATGCCGCACATTACAGGATGCTGCATCCTGAGACGATGTCGCGGGAGCATAGATTGCAATGTCTGCAATGTCTGAAAGACATAGGTTATCAGACCGGCACCGGCATTATGGTGGGCAGTCCCGGACAGACATTGGAGCATCTGGTGGAGGATATATGCTTCATAGAGCGCTTTCGTCCGCAGATGATAGGGCTCGGACCTTTCATTCCCCAGCAAGATACTCCTTTCCGTGATTACCCTTCTGGCAGTGCAGACCTGACATTACGCTTGCTTTCCATCTTCCGCCTGATGTTTCCATCGGCTTTAATACCGGCTACCACCGCCTTATCCACATTGCTTGCCGATGGAAAAGAGCAGGGAATACAGGCTGGAGCCAATGTGGTGATGCCAAACTTGTCGCCTGCCGCCTATCGTTCCAATTATGCTTTGTATGACAACAAGGCTGCTATGGGAACGGAGGCAGCCGAAGGTTTGGCTTTACTAAAACTTGAATTGGATAAAATCGGGTATCGTATATCGATGGATCGTGGTGACTATCGTGAAGTTTTAATATAGTTATGGACAAGAATTATAATCCTGCCTCTGATAAGGCTGAAGAATTTATCAATCATCAAGAGATTCTGGATACATTGCAATACGCATCTGATCATAAGAATGATCGCGCATTGATAGAGAGTCTGCTTGATAAAGCTGCAAAGTGCGGTGGATTGAATCACCGTGAGGCAGCCGTGCTTTTGGAATGCGATGAGCCTGATTTGACTGAACGCATCTGCCATTTGGCGAAAGAAATCAAACAGCGATTTTATGGCAATCGTATTGTAATGTTTGCGCCACTTTATCTTTCAAACCATTGTGTTAATGGTTGCATATATTGTCCGTATCATGCTAAAAACAAGACTATTGCTCGCCGTAAACTGACACAAGAAGAGATAAAACGCGAAGTGGTGGCACTACAGGACATGGGTCATAAGCGTCTGGCACTGGAAGCTGGCGAAGACCCAAAGCACAATCCGATAGATTATATCCTGGAGTCTATTCATACCATCTACGGCATTCATCATAAGAATGGCGCCATACGTCGCGTCAATGTCAATATTGCCGCTACTACGGTGGAGAACTATAGGAAACTGAAAGATGCTGGTATCGGCACGTATATCCTCTTTCAGGAGACATATCACAAAGAGCATTACGAGGAACTGCATCCTGCTGGGCCTAAGAGCAATTACGCTTATCATACCGAAGCCATGGACCGCGCTATGGAGGGAGGCATTGATGATGTGGGAATAGGCGTGCTCTTTGGGCTTAATCTCTATCGTTATGACTTCGTCGGACTGCTGATGCACGCAGAGCATCTTGAGGCAAAGTTTGGTGTCGGACCGCATACCATCAGCGTGCCACGCATCTGTCCGGCTGACGATATTTCGACAGAAGACTTCCCTGACGCCATTTCCGACGATATGTTTGCACGCCTCGTGGCAGTAATACGTATTTCCGTGCCTTATACGGGCATGATTATCTCCACCAGAGAGTCGGAAGCAGTACGACGCAGAGTGCTGGAACTGGGCGTCTCACAGATTAGTGGAGGCTCGCGAACCAGCGTTGGCGGTTACGCTGAAGCCCAGCATGAACACACTGAGCAGTTTGACGTCAGCGACCATCGTTCGCTGGATGAGATAGTAGGCTGGCTGCTCGATCTCGGTCATATCCCAAGTTTCTGCACCGCTTGTTATCGTGAGGGCCGCACCGGCGACCGCTTTATGTCGCTTGTAAAGTCTGGACAGATAGCTAATTGCTGTGCTCCAAATGCCTTGATGACACTGATGGAATATCTCGAAGATTATGCTTCACCAGAGACAAAGGCAAAAGGACAGGCAGAGATAACCAAGGCTGTGGCACATATTCCTAACCAAAAAATCAAGGAGATTGCGATGAAACGTCTGGAGGAAATCAAGTCCGGACGCCGTGATTTCCGCTTCTGACATCCTGCTTATGAACAAAACTCCGCAAGTTTCACGTTTGCATATAGCCATCATCGGTGTGCGCAATGCCGGTAAGTCCTCTCTGCTGAATGCCTGGACTGGGCAGGATGTGTCCATCGTCTCAGATGTAGCCGGCACCACTACCGACGCTGTGCGGAAAGCAGTGGAGCTGCCCCGCCTTGGCGCTTGCGTGCTGCTGGACACTCCTGGCTTTGATGATACAGACAAGCAGTTGGGACATCTGCGCATTGACAGGATGGAAGCTTCGCTAAAGGAGGCTGACATCGTCATCTTTGTGGCGAACAGTCCTGTCCTTTCGGATGTGGAACGGGAATGGATTGGCTATCTGAGACGCAAAGGAACTCCTTGGCTTCTCGTCTTAGGAAAGGCAGATTTGGTCAGTGAAGCGGAAAAAGTAGCCGAAGGCTTGGGAAAAGAACTCAAGGTTTCCGCTGTGGCTGTCAGTGCTTTACGTGGAACTGGTTTTGATAAACTAATGGAATCGCTGCTCCAACTCTTGCCCCCGGATTTCGGACAAGAGACTATTACGGGCAATCTGGCTAAAGAAGGCGATAGGGTGATATTGGTGATGCCTCAGGATAACGCAGCTCCTAAAGGCAGACTGATACTGCCTCAGGTGCAGACCATCCGCGAATTGCTGGACAAACACTGCATTGTCACTTGCTGTACGCCAGACAAACTGAGAGATACATTGGATTCTTTTCGGGAGAATCCCGACCTGATTATCACCGACTCACAGGTCTTTCCACAGGTGTTTGAGCAGAAACCTGCCGGCAGCAAACTGACTTCTTTTTCCGTCCTGTTTGCTGCTTACAAGGGTGATGCAAAGGTGATGAAGCAAGGTGCTGAGAGTATTGCCTATCTGACAGAGAACTCTCACATCCTGATAGCTGAGGCTTGTGCTCATGTGCCTACTGGTGAAGACATCGGAAGGGTGAAGCTTCCTCGTCTGCTTCGCAAGCGATTAGGCGAAGGATTGCAGATTTCTTTTGTCAATGGACGTGATTTCCCAAAGGATTTGTCGCCTTATAATCTCGTCATTCATTGCGGTGCCTGTATGTTCAATCGCCGATATGTCCTGGAGCGCATCCGCACATCGCAGGAGCAACACGTTCCTATTACCAATTACGGAATGGCAATCGCTTTCCTTACCGGCATACTTCATCAGATAGATATGGATGCTTAGCACGAGGAATCACTTGCCCGTAATGCGTGAAAGATTGAGCAATATAGGGTGAGCAAAAGAGTAATAGAGCGTGAAAGATTGAGCAATAGAATGCTTCAGATTACTTTAATCTGCTGACGCCACCGCCCTTTTTGAATTGCAGGACGCCCTTTTGGAGGCAATGGTTCTTGTGATCGAGCACGTAGTCTGGATTGAAAGCCCTGCCATTGATGCGGGTTTCAAAATGCAGATGCTCGGTAGTGGCGCGACCGGTGCGCCCCGTTAGGGCAATGACGTCACCGGCTTTTATCTTGTCGCCCACAGTGACGAGGTTCTTGCTGTTGTGAGAATAGCGAGTCTCCAGACCGTTGGCGTGGCGAATAGTGATACACTTGCCGTAGGCAGAGAAGGTGCCAGCCTGCACTACGAGACCGTCGAAGACAGCATATATCTCCTTCTTTGGAGCATTCTTGATATCTACTCCGGAGTGACGGCGCTTGCCTCCATAGCCACTAATGACGTGGGAATCATCGAGAGGGTAGCGGAAAGACTTGATGGCGTCGAGGTCAAGACGATAGACAGCCTTGTCACCAAAAGGATTATTAGTGTCCATGCTCATGCCTTTTGGCTCCTTGTTTTTCGGTTCCTTGCGTGTGGTCTTTATGTCGATGCCTTCCTCTGTCTTTTTGAAAGTGGCAATCTGATTGTACAATGTGTGTGCTTTGACATCGAGAATAATCTCAGGATTGATTCTTCTTCCATTCACCATGATGCTGAAAAGGCAATAGACCCTGCCAGCGGTGCCACCTACGATGGCGATGGTCTGACCGGCTTTCACTTGGTCGCCCACTCTGACAAGGTTTTGAGCATTGTGCCCATAGACCGTCTCCAGACCGTTGTGGTGGCGCACTACGATAACGTTTCCGTGTGTGGAACTGCGTCGTGAGAGGCGGATTGTACCGTCAAACATTGCCTTCACCGCATCTCCTTTCTTGGTCTCTATTTCTATTTCGTAGGAATTTACGTTTTCCACCTTGCCTACAGGCAGAGGGAAAGAAAATGTATTCTTCTTATATTGTGAGAAATCCACTTGGAAAGCATTGGAATGAGCGAAAAGTCCAGGTGTCTCGATGCTTATCTGTTGCTGCTCGTGTGGGGTGAAATCTTCTGCTGTACGCACAGTCAGTACAGTGATGAGGAATAATATGATTGTGATAAATCGTTGCATGGATAATATAGAGTGATTGATAATTGTATTTTTTTTTCGTAGCACGAAATCCTTACAAAGGTAATAAAAAATCTGCTATTTCCTCTTCTTCAGAGCTTTGAATTATGTTTTTTTATGATAAGTTATCGCTGATTTTGATGTTCTAAAAAAGGCGAAAAACATCATTTTTTTTCATAAAAACGCACGTATTTCAGATAATATTTATAATTTTGCATATAATATTTGTAGAATGCCGACTTTGTCGCAGATGCAGAGGACGAAAAAGCGTGTCAGACAATGAGATAAGATGCAGAAGACAAGAGAGCTTAAACGATATATATAGAATTAGAAACCTAAATGAAACAACAGATAGTCTATAACTTGGAAGAGTATGCAACGAAGTATCAACTGAAGGATATCTTCGGGGCTTATGCCGCTCATTTTTCCGTCAGTGGAGCCGACAGCGACTGTACTTTCAATTCTGTGGCTATCGAGAATGCAGACGATTTGTTTCATAGCATGGTGACGGAGCGTGCTTTGTTTGCCAAACTTCTTCTGGTGAAGCAGGGTAGTTGCACGATAAAGTTGCAGATAAAAGGTGACGAAGAGACAGTAACTCTCTCGCCAAAGACGCTTCTGACGGTCACAGCAAAGGAGGTGGGCGAGATTATAGATGTGTCGGACGACTTTGATGCAGAAGTAATTCTGGTGGATGAACCTACCTCGGATAATGCTTGCCGCTACCAAATAGCCAACGAAAAATATAATAGTATCTTAGACATCTTCCATTTTGTTCGCGATATAGTGCGCCGTCAGCACATCAATAAGATAGAGATGATACGCAGTATGTTCAATGTCTTGAGGCTTATCATCGATGAATTGCCTTACGAGCAATGCTCTGTCTCTCATGACTTTCGTCACAAGAAGGAGGTGTATGAGATATTCCTTCATCATCTTTATCGTAATTTCCGCAAGGAGCGTCAGATACGTTTCTATGCTGATATGCTCAATGTCTCTACTGCTTACCTTTCCCGATTGGTAAAGGAAATAAGCGGTTCTACAATCAATGAGCATGCCACGTCGCTGGTCTATAAGGAGATATGCAATCTGCTGACGCATTCGGATATGACGATAGGCGAGATAGCCGACCATCTCAGTTTTAGTGATCAGAGTGCCTTGACTAATTTCTTCAAGCAACGTTCCGGCATGAGTCCGCTTGCTTATCGCAATAAATAGTGGTTAGATTGTTTTGTAAAGTATCAATATGGTGATGGAATAAAATATCAATAGATTTTTTATAAAATATCAATAGAGAAATAAAATATCAATAGAGAAAAATAAACAAATATATTTTTTCTGTTTTTCTTTATTTTTCTCTATTGATATTTTATACTTCCCCACGGCAGTGGGGACTGAGGGGCTATTTATTGCTTGCGAAAGTTGAGT
>URJQ01000102.1 GCA_900548195.1 uncultured Prevotella sp. | reverse complement strand
AAGTTTGTCATGTTAAAACACTCAACAAAATCACTAAACAACAAAACCACTAAACAACATCATCAAACATTGATATTTTATTACTGATTAGTAGCATGTTAGCTACTTGCGGAAGCAGAGCTTAGTATTTGTCCAGAATCTTTCTTACTTTCTCACGCTTGGAGGATTTTTTCTTGCCCGGAAAGAGTTTGGAAAGCCCGAGACCTACAAGCCCGAGAATGTCTATTCCGCTGTTCATACTGCTCTGATTGCCTATCAGTTTTCCGGTGGTAGAGTCAAGGAAAGTCATCGGCATGAAGATTTTCTTCTTGCCTCCCATGCCATAGACGGTCACTTCATCGAGACGGACACCATTGGAAAAGAGCCTTATCGTGTCGCCGACCTCGCCAGACATCAATGTGCGGGCAAGATAACCGATATGAGAGACCACCACCTTATTATAATGCTTAGGCACGGAAAACGAACCGTCCCAACGGGTCTTGCAGACATTTCCGTTGTCCATCCTTATGACAGCATCACGCAGACGCATACCTGTCTCGTCATCCACCACGATAGAGCGGATGCTGTCAGCTCCTTCTGCCATGCAAGACAAAGAAAACAGTAACAATATCAGACACATATATTTACGCATAACGAATGCAAAAGTAATTATTTCCGTTCTTATCCTGCTATATCTTCCGGAAATATAAAAAACTTTACATTACGTTGCATAAATTTATTTAAATGTCAATAGCGCCAATCATTTCGTCGAGGTGCGCATGGCTTTGCCTTTTTAACATTTACCAGCCGATAACACGGCTGGCACAGTGGCGAACTGGCGGAACGCATTATGCATTATGCATTAAGAATTATGCATTAAGAATTATGCATTAAGAATTATGCATTATGCATTAAGAATTATGCATTCACTCCATCTCCAGTTTCAGCCCCTCCACCAATGCCTTGAGGCCGTCGCTTTTCTCCAGCATCAGAAGGAAGTTCTCCTTAGGAGTGAGAATCTTCTGACGCTCGGTAGGCTCAGCGACGCGGATATTGAGCGAGATACTGCCATTATGCAGATATTTAGCCATAGTAAGCTCCAGACGGTGCTTGATGACCTGTATCTCATCGCGAAGCATCTCATTATCCACCACGAGTTCTATCTTAGGATAAGCCGTGATGTTAGGGATGATATTCTTGAGTCGCTTAGCCATTCCCACCATACTGGAAGTCTCCATTCTGTTGCACATAGCGAGCCATTGCAGTCGCAGGTCAGCGAGAGTGAAAGCCCTCTCTTCGCTTACCTTCACCTCAGCATTATCGCCAGCGTCCTCTGCAGTCTTCTTCTTCGCATTCGTCATTCCGCTGAATGAGAGATTGAATTTCGAGATATTTATCTTCGGACCAGGCGTCTTAGCAGACTGATAAGTCGGCGATGAAGTCCCGGTCTGAGAAGATTGAGCATTCGTTTCAGCAGGACTTTCGACAGCCTCTCCGCGATGCGTCCTTTGTCCTGCATCATGCATCACGGGGCGCACAGCACCAGTACCCTGCGAGACTGGTTGAGACTGCACATTAGCCATCATCTTCTTAAACAGGGATTTCAGTCTCTTGCCGGGGCGACGCCCCACGCCAGCTTCGTCATCAGGCTGAAGTATCTGTCCCACCATGATGAGCGACATCTCCACGAGCAGACGCTTGTTGGAGCTTTGGCGATAGTTGATGTCGCAATCATTGAGTATCTTCAGCGCCTTATAGAGGAATTTGGAAGAGCATTTCTGAGCTTGCGTGGCGTATTTCTGGCGCATATTCTCGCTTGCCTCTATGAGTTTGAGGGTAGAAGCGTCCTTAGCC
The DNA here is from genome assembly GCA_900548195.1 of uncultured Prevotella sp. GTDB lineage: Bacteria > Bacteroidota > Bacteroidia > Bacteroidales > Bacteroidaceae > Prevotella. The sequence continues at coordinate 7,924 of URJQ01000102.1, read as the reverse complement.
ATCATGACGTTACGGATATGCGACGCCAGTCCATTGATGAAATGTCCTCCGTCGAATCCCTTTTCCATCACGCCATTTAGCAGAAGCATCATCTCCATCACCTTGCATTCCAAGGCGAGGTCGATGGTGTTGAAGTAATTGTCGGCATCCAGCACGTTGAGGTCTTCCAACACCTTCTTATATGTAATATTCCCCTGACAGAAAGAGACGCACTGGTCGAAGATAGAGAGAGCGTCGCGCATACCTCCATCTGCTTTCTCAGCGATAAGGCTGAGAGCCTCTTCTTCGTAGGTCACGCCTTGATCGGCAGCCACGTTTTTGAGGTGAGAAATAATATTTCCCACGCTCATCCTCTCGAAGTCATACACCTGACAGCGAGAGAGGATAGTAGGCAGAATCTTATGCTTCTCGGTGGTGGCGAGGATAAAGACGACATGAGCAGGCGGCTCCTCAAGAGTTTTGAGGAAAGCATTGAAAGCGGCAGCAGAGAGCATGTGTACCTCGTCGATGATAAACACCTTGTATTTACCCACCTGTGGTGGCACTCTCGTCTGCTCCATCAGTGTCTTGATATGCTCCACGCCATTGTTGCTGGCGGCGTCAAGTTCAAAGATATTTAGCGAGCGTTGCTCAGCGAAAGCCTTACAGCTCTCGCATTCTCCGCAAGCGTCGCCGTCAGGGCGAGGGTTGGTGCAGTTTATGACCTTGGCAAAGATACGTGCGCAAGTGGTCTTTCCGACACCTCTCGGACCGCAGAATAGGTAAGCATGAGCGAGCTTGCCCGATGTCACCGCATTCTTCAGAGTGGTGGTGAGTGCCTCTTGTCCCACTACGGAAGCGAAGGACATAGGGCGGTATTTTCGTGCTGATACGATATATTCCATTTTCTATTGTAAGATATAGGGATTTCAGGTTGTGTCTGAAAAATTTTTGGCAAAGGTAAGAATTATTCTTGAAAATACCTACTTATTGCCATCATTATTGCCCAATTTTATTAAAAAAGCGCATCAATTTGAAAATAAATTAAGAATAATTTTGCGGTAACAAAATTATTCTCTATTTTTGCAACACATACCAACCTGAACAAACAATATCTGATGACATGATTCATATCTCGTTACCTAAATCTGATACAAGACGACTCAGCTTTTATCTTGCAATGGAAGAGTTTGTGGCAAGGAATATCAATCAGGATGAAGACTGCTTCTTTATGTGGCAGGTGGAGCCAAGCGTGATATTTGGTCGCAATCAGCTCATTGAGAATGAGGTAAACATAGCTTACTGTCGGGAAAACAACATCAAGACCTACCGACGCAAAAGTGGGGGAGGATGCGTTTATGCCGATATGAGCAATATTATGTTTTCTTATATCACTCGCATTGAGAATGTATCGCTCACCTTCGACCGCTATATAAATATGGTGACAGAAATGCTCCGCGGACTTAATGTGCCGGCAGAGGCGACGGGGCGCAATGACATCATGATAGAGGGCAGAAAGGTCTCTGGCAATGCGTTCTATCACATTCCGCATCATTCCATCGTGCACGGCACCATGCTCTATGACACTAATATGAAGAATATGGTAGCCACGCTGACTCCTTCGGATGAGAAACTCATCTCCAAGGGCGTGAAAAGCGTCAGACAGCGCATAGCTCTGCTCAAGGATTATATTGACCTGAGTCTCGAAGAATTCAAGCAATATACTATCGACAACATCTGCAATTCCGAAATAATGCTCTCAGCATCTGATGTCAGAGAAATTGAGGAAATAGAAAAGGAATATCTCACCGATGAGTTTATCCTTGGCAGCAATCCTCGCTACACTAAGATAAACAAGATGCGAATCGAAGGCGTAGGAGAATTGGAAGCCCGACTCGATGTCAGCGGAGGCATTATAAAAGCTGTGAACCTTCTCGGCGATTACTTCCTCGTGGGCGACCTCAATGCGGATATTATCTCTCCGCTTATCGGACAGCCTTATGACTTGGAGCACATCAGCCAGGCTTTACCAGAACACACAGAATTTACAATAAGAAACCTGAATAAAAACCAATTAATCGATTTGTTCTATGGAAAACAAGAGAACATGTCTTTATGACAGACACGTGGCACTCGGAGCCTTGATTTCTCCTTTTGGCGGCTTTGATATGCCTATCCAGTATTCATCTATCGTTGAGGAACACGAAGCAGTAAGAAACCATTGCGGAGTATTTGACGTCAGCCACATGGGTGAAGTCGTAGTAACAGGCAATGAGGCTGAGAAATTCGTCAACCATATCTTTACTAATGACATCAAGGATGCACCACTCTTCAAGATTTTCTATGGAATGATGCTCTATCCTGACGGTGGCACCGTGGATGATCTGCTCGTCTATAAGATGGGTGAGAATAATTTCTTCCTCGTTATCAATGCTGCAAATATCGACAAGGACGTAGCGTGGATTAGAGAGTGTGCTGAAGGATTCGACGTTGTCGTTGACAATAAGTCTGATTACTATGGACAGATTGCCGTTCAGGGTCCTGAGGCTGAGACCGTAGTGGAGGAAGTGCTCGGATTGCCTTGCTCAGAACTTACATTCTACACCACTAAGACCATCGACATCGACGGTGAGACCATTATCCTCAGCCGCACTGGTTACACTGGTGAGGATGGCTTCGAACTCTATGCTTCTCACGACTTCATCGTTAAGCAGTGGGATAAGCTCATGGAGAGCGGACGCTGCAAGCCTTGCGGACTCGGTTGCCGTGACACTCTGCGCTTCGAGGTTGGTTTGCCTCTCTATGGCGACGAACTCTCTGCTGAGATTTCTCCTGTAATGTCTGGCTTGGGATTCTTCTGCAAGCTCGATAAGGAAGAGTTTATCGGTAAGGACGCTCTCGTGGAGCAGAAGGCTAACGGCGTGGCTAAGAAGGTCGTTGGTATCGAACTAAAGGATAAGGCTGTGCCTCGTCATGGATACGCTGTGCTCAATGCTGAAGGCGAGAAGATAGGTGAGATTACCACTGGTTACCACTGTATCTCTGTCGATAAGAGCGTGGCAATGGCATTGGTGGACGCTGCTTACGGCAAGCTCGGCACAGAGCTCAAGGTGCAGATTCGTAAGAAGACATTCGATGGCGTAGTAGTCAAGAAGAAGTTCTATGACAAGCACTACAAGCAGTAATATCCTGTTCTGCAAAGAAAAAGAGAAATCTTATGACAGTCCACTAAAGTAAAAGCATACGGATGACTGTCAGAAAAAATAAATAAAACCCAATAACCAATCTAATAAATTATTTTCTAAACATTATGGCAAAAGTAATTGAAGGACTCTATTACACCGAGTCACATGAATATGTAAAGGTAGAAGGCGAATACGGCTATGTAGGTATCACTGACTATGCTCAGCATCAGCTCGGCAACGTGGTTTACGTTGACCTTCCTGAAGTGGACGACGAAGTGACCGCAGGTGATGATTTCGGTGCTGTAGAGAGCGTAAAGGCTGCCAGCGACCTTGTATCTCCAGTAAGTGGCGTTGTAGTAGAAGTCAATGAGGCTCTTGAGGACGACCCAGCTCTCATCAATAAGGATGCTTTCGAGAATTGGATCATTAAGGTAAAGCTCTCTGACATGGTAGAGCTCGATGGTCTGATGAATGCAAGCCAGTACGAAGAGATTTGCAAATAACAACTAAACCTTACATTCACTTCTAACCCCTTGTCAAATTCAGAGAATTTCGTTTCTTTTCTTTTATTTGATAAGGGGTTCGGAAATTTGGACTTCTTATCCTTAATAGCCTATGAAATTCTTCCCTCAAACCGCAGGCGACATCAAGGAGATGCTCGATAAATGCGGAGTAAAACAGCTCGACGACCTGTATGCTGACATTCCTGAAAGCATACGCTTCAGAGGCGAATACGACATTCCTTCTGAGATGAGCGAGTTGGAGATTCGCGAGTTCTTCACCAAGCTCGCCAACCAAAACCAGCAGCTCGTATGTTTCGCAGGTGCTGGAGTCTATGACCATTACACACCTTCGCTGATTCCTCAGATTACCAGTCGTAGCGAATTCCTTACCAGCTACACTCCTTATCAGGCTGAGATTTCGCAGGGTACCCTTCATTATATCTTCGAATACCAGAGCATGATGGCAGAACTGACAGGCATGGACATCTCCAATGCCTCCCTCTATGACGGTTCTACAGCCACTGCAGAGGCTGCCATGATGGCTATTAGCGCTACTAAGAAGTGCCATAAGGTGCTCGTCTCTGACACCGTCGATCATAAGGTGACAGAAGTAGTGGAGACCTACGCTCACTTCAATGGCTTTGAGGTGGTGCATATTCCTGAGACAGAAGGCTCTACCGACTTCTCCGCTATGGAGAAGCTTATCGACGAAGGCGCTGTGGCTGGCGTTATCGTTCAGCAGCCTAACAGATACGGTATCGTGGAAGACCTCACAGGTGTGGCTGACACTTGCCATAAGCGTAAGGCACTCTTTATCATCAACTCTGTAGCAGCTGACCTCGCTCTGCTCAAGACTCCAGGCGAATGGGGCGCTGACGTAGCAGTGGGTGAAGGACAGTCTCTCGGCATTCCTATGTGCTGGGGCGGACCATACATCGGCTATATGTGTGTCAAAGAGAAGCTCATGCGCAAGATGCCAGGACGTATCGTCGGCAAGACCACCGACAGCAAGGGACAGCGCGCATTCGTGCTCACTCTCCAGGCTCGCGAACAGCATATCCGTCGCCAGAAGGCTACATCCAATATCTGCAGTAACCAGTCACTGATGGCACTCTGGGTTACTATCTATATGGCTACTATGGGTAAGAAGGGACTCTGCGAGGCTGCTCAGATTTCTTGCGATGCTGCTCATTATCTCGCTGAGAAACTCTGCGAGGACGCTCGCTTCAAGCTCACTTTCGACAAGCCTTTCTTCAATGAGTTCTGCGTCACTTACACTGGTGACCTCGACGCTCTGCTGGCTAAGCTCATTGCTAATGGTATATTCGGTGGTGTCAAGATAGGTGAAAACACCTTGATGATTGCCGTTACTGAAAAACGTACTAAGGAAGAAATTGACAAACTAATAAGCATCTGCCATGAATAACAAGATATATGACAAACTGATTTTCGAACTGTCAAAGGAAGGAAGATGTGCATATTCTCTTCCAAAGAACGGTTTTGCTCATTACGAAGTGCCTGCTGCTCTCGGACGTGCCAAGGAGGCTGAACTGCCTGAGGTCGATGAAGAGACCGTAGTAAGACATTACACCAACCATAGTGGTAACAACTTTGGCGTGGATAATGGATTCTATCCTCTCGGCAGCTGCACCATGAAGTATAATCCGAAGATAAATGAAGAGGTGGCTGCAATGCCGGGCTTCAATAATCTTCACCCTCTCCAGCCTATCGAGACTGCACAGGGCGCACTCTCTGCTCACGACACATTGCGCAAGTGCCTCTCTGCTCTAACAGGTCTCTATGACTTCACCCTCAAGCCATGCGCTGGTGCTCACGGTGAGCTTGCCGGACTGATGATTATCCGCGCTTATCATGAGGCTAACGGACAGATGCAGCGCACTAAGGTCATCGTGCCAGACTCTGCTCACGGCACTAACCCTGCTTCTGCCGCTGTCTGCGGACTCGAGATTGTCGAGGTGAAGAGTACTGCTGATGGCATCGTCGATGTGGAAGATCTCAAGGGATTGCTCGACGACACCGTTGCTGCGATGATGATGACAAACCCTAACACACTGGGTCTCTTCGAAGCAAATATTCCGGAAATCGCTAAGCTCGTGCATGATTGTGGCGGTCTGATGTATTATGATGGTGCTAACCTCAACCCTATGCTCGGCGTATGCCGTCCTGGCGATATGGGCTTCGACGTGATGCACATCAATCTCCATAAGACATTCTCCACACCTCACGGCGGTGGCGGTCCTGGTAGTGGTCCTGTTGGTGTGCGCAAGGGTCTCGAACCGTTCTTCCCACAGGTAAATCCTTATCATGGCAACTTCGGCGTAGAGCTTCGCGCCCTCACCTATATCCTCACTCTCGGTCATGAGAACGTGAAGATGGTGGGTCCTTACGCTACTCTCAATGCCAACTATATCAAGGAGTGCCTGAAGGATGTCTATGAACTTCCTATCCCTGGACTCTGCAAGCATGAGTTCGTATTCAATGGATTGAAGGATAAATCTACTGGCGTTACCACTATGGACGTGGCTAAGCGTCTGCTCGATTATGGCTATCATGCTCCTACTATCTACTTCCCATTGCTCTTCCATGAGGCAATGATGATAGAGCCTACAGAGAATGAGAGCAAGGAGACTATCGACGCATTCATCAATGTGCTTAGAGTGATTGCTAAGGAAGCTGCCGAGACTCCAGAGCTCGTCAAGTCTGCTCCTAACAATGCTCCTATCACACGTGTGGATGACGTTGCAGCAGCTACAAATCCTGTCCTTACTTACAAGCAACTCATACAGCAGTAAAGCATTATCATTATGAAGACAGATATTATCATCATAGGAAGCGGACCTGGCGGTTATCGTACTGCCAGCTACGCTCTCCAGCAGGGTAAGCAGGTGGTCATCATAGAGAAGGCTGAGGCTGGCGGTACTTGTCTCAATTCGGGCTGTATCCCTACCAAGTGTCTCGCTCACGATGCAGAAGCCAATGCTTCCGATTTCCCTGCTGCTGCTGAGCGCAAGCGTAATGTGATGGATCAGTTGCGTCAGGGCATTGAGCAGTTGCTCTCTGCTCCTGGTATCACCCTCGTGAGGGGCGAAGCTACCTTCAAGGATGCTCGCACCGTCACCGTGGATGGCACCGACTATGAGGCTGACGACATCATCATCGCCACAGGTTCCAGCAGTAAGATGCCACCAGTCGAGGGTATTGACAATCCACGAGTTATCACCTCTACAGAGGCTCTCAATTTCCAGACACTGCCAGCCGAGATAGTAATCATCGGTGCAGGAGTGATAGGTATGGAGTTCGCATCCATCCTCTCACGCTTCGGAGCAAAGATTTCTGTCATAGAATATCTCAAGGAGTGTCTGCCAGTCATCGACAAGGACATCGCCAAGAGAGTGCGCAAGCAGATAGAGAAGCTTCAGGGCGTCACATTCTATATGGACTCTGCCGTGAAGGCTATCAATGATAATGAGGTGGTGTTTGTAAGCAATAAGAATGGCAAAGAGACTCGTCTCGAATGCCCTGGATGCCCAGTGCTCATTGCTACAGGCAGAAAACCGAATATCGAAGGTCTCAACCTCGAAGCCGCTGGCGTGGAGTATTCTCCAAAGGGAATCACCGTCAATGACAATATGCTGACCTCTGTGCCTCATATCTATGCTATTGGTGACGTCACAGGCAGACAGATGCTCGCTCATGCCGCTACATTCATGGGCTTCCGCGCAGTCAATGCTATAGTGGGCAAGGCAGACAAGATTCGTTTCGACATCATGCCTTCTGCCATCTTCACATATCCAGAAGCTGCCGCTGTCGGACTGACAGAAGATCAGTGCAAGCAGCAGGGCATAGAGTGCCGTGCCCTCAAGGGTTATTACCGTGCTAACGGCAAGGCATTGGCTATCGACGAACCAGAAGGAATGGTGAAACTCGTTGCTGGTGCTGACGGCAAGATTCTCGGTTGCACATCTTATGGTGCCCACTCTGCCGACATCGTTCAGGAGGTTACTGCCTACATGAACTGCAACGCCACTGTTGCCGACATCGCTGACTCCGTGCATATCCATCCTACTCTCTCCGAGATTCTCCAGGATGCTTGTGTAGGTGGACACTAATCCATCATCGGAAGATACATAATGACAGAAGCTCTGTATCAAGCTCATTCCCGTAGCTTGATACAGAGTTTCTTTTGTATGCTCGGCACGAGCATTGTCTAACGGGTGCAAGTCCCGAGTAAGCCCT
>URJQ01000101.1 GCA_900548195.1 uncultured Prevotella sp. | reverse complement strand
GCGCATGAAACGGGCATACTTACCGATAACCGACAACCAATAACCGACAACCAACAACCGACAACCAATAACCGACAACCAACAACCCTACAAATGCTTGCGGAAGAAGTCGAGGGCACGCTTCTGGGCAGGCAGATAGAAACTGTGGGGCACGTCCCATATCTCCGTTTCGAGGTTATCGCCGGCCTTCTGGCTGTCCCATACCTCATGCATCTGCCTGAAAGCCTTCTCCACTCCCGGCACCGGGAAGAGCTTGTCCTGCGAACCATTGATGAAGAGCATCGGCTTCGGACATGCCATACTCGCTATGTGAGGATAATCAAGCCAGCGACGAAGTCCAGGAAAACAATTGGCAAAGCCGCCATTCTCCGTCCTGCTATAGTTGAAAGACATCTGCTCATCGGTGGTGACCATCCAGCAGATAGCCACTCCCACCTTTATCTTATCGCTCAGAGCAGAGAGCATCCACGAGCGATAACCGCCCATAGAGAATCCCACACAGCCTATTCTCTCTGAATCCACTTCGGGCAATGTAGCGAGGAAATCAGTGCCGCTGAGGTCATCATAGGTCATATATGCACTGAGATCAATGCCATACATCATCATATTTCCGGCTATCATATCGTATTTATCTCGCTTAGCGCCCTCCATCTGTCCGCGTTCGCCCCACATCGGAGCATCGGCAGAGAAGACCACATAACCATGCTTTGCGAGGTAATCGCCTACGAATTGCCCCTCGTAAAGCCCTGCAATCCATTTCTCCGCGTCTTTTGTGACGAGAGAATCCTCTTTCGTCTTAGGAGCCAAAGGGCGCACCATCTTCTCCTTACCTATATATAGATGTCCGCCATGATCATGAAGGCAGTTGATGGCAGGGAACGGACCTTTGCCGTCCGGGATAAGCAGAAGGGCCGGGACGGTGTAGTATTTCGAAAGTCTCACCTCGATATGGCGTGCCTTATAGCCGTTGCGCTGCTCTTCGCCGAGAACTTTCACGTCGTAATCAGCGGCAGGAGGCGGCGGAAGAAGCATACAGTCGAACACCTTCTGGCGGGCAGTTCGGCGCCATTCGTCGAAGTCCTTGACGCTGCTTTTTCCCCAAGCGAGGGGATAATCGAGGTCAGCAATCAACTGATGAGCATACACTGGGAGGTTTCTCTTGAATTCATACTTTGCTCTCTTCTGTGCTTGTACAGCGAGGAGCGATAGCATCACTAAGGAGAATGCTATACAGACGATTCTTTTTTGCATAATTCGTTGGGTTATAGTTAGATGTAGTAGTTATCGACAATGGTAATTATTGGTATTTTAAGAAATATCAATAAATAAAAATAGATAATTATATTACTGACAATATGCCAACTCTGTTTTAGTGAAAATCACAAAAAAAACGAGGAATAAATGGCAATTCACACACATTTTAAGGGGGAATAAATGGCGGTTCACACACATTTTAAGGGGGAATAAATGGCAGTTCACACACATTTTAAGGGGGAATAATCGACAGTTCGCCCACATTTCATGAGGGAATCACTTTGCAAAAGTACACATTTTTTTGAGATAACGCAAAAAAACAATGAAATATTATTCGTGGCGGTATGTAGCTTTCGAGCCACGGTGCCAATGGCTTTTACCGTTGGATGCCAAACGACAATCAAAAACCAACAACCAACAACCGACAACCAACAACCACATTTATGAGCAGTAGCCGAGCTATGCTGGAGAGGGAGAAATGAGATTGCGAAGTAATAGCAATGCTTTTACGAGGTAATAGCTATGCTTTTAGGAGGTAATAACTATGCTTTTGCAGGGTAAAAGCATAGTTATTACAACGCAGTTTGTATATAACTGAGTGTCAATAGGTTGCAAAATGGGATTTTGAAAGAAAAAAGAAAGCAGAATGTGGCGGATTTTTGAGTCTGCTACATTCTGCTTGTGATATATTTTCTTTTGCCTTTCTATTTTGGAGTTTTCATACTGCCATTCAAAAAAATATCAATAAGTGACGGTAAAAAAACAACTTGGTACGATTTGAGGGAAAAATGTACTATATCAATTTGTTCTCAACCTCATCTTTTTGGCTATTTTCTTCCCTCTCATCGGTCATATAGCCCGCTATACTCCCTCTTCGAGTGAAGAAAATATCTCAAAAATATGAGGCTCAAATCATACCAATTTATTTTTTCACCGTCACTAAATAAAAACAAACAAATATATTTTTTTTATATTTTTCCTTTATTTTTCTATATTGATATTTTAATCTTCCCCACGGACAGTGGGGACTGAGGGGCAATCTATTGCTTGCGAAAGTTGAAATATTTATTGATATTTCTTTTTACACATCAGAGCAATTGAAACTCGCAAAGCGTGGATTACATACGCTCCGGCACTTCGATACCGAGGAGAGCCATGCCGTTCTTGAGGGTCTTAGCCACGTTCTTGGCAATGACGAGGCGTGTGAGCTTCTCGTCTTCGGTGTCAGCACTGAGGATGCTGTAATCGTGATAGAACTGGTTGAACTCCTTAGTCAGCTCGTAGCAGTAGTTTGCTATGCCTGATGGAGAGTAGTCCTTACCAGCCTGTGCTACGGCAGCGCCATACTCAGAAATCTTCTGGATGAGGGCAATCTCCTTCTCTACGAGCGGCATACCAGCAGGGAGAGAAGCAGGAATGGTAATGCCCTGAGCCTCAGCCTTGCGGAGGATGGAACGAATACGAGCGTAGGTGTACTGGATAAACGGACCTGTGTTGCCGTTGAAGTCGATAGACTCCTCTGGATTGAAGAGCATATTCTTGCGTGCATCCACCTTGAGGATGAAGTATTTGAGGGCTCCGAGACCTACGATGCGCGAAATCTCCTGACGCTCTTCCTCGCTCATATCGTGGAACTTACCCAACTCATCGCTTGTCTTACGTGCGTCTGCTATCATGCTTGCTATGAGTTCGTCGGCATCCACTACGGTGCCTTCGCGTGACTTCATCTTTCCGTTAGGCAGTTCTACCATGCCATAAGAGAAGTGTACGAGGTCTTTTCCCCACTTAAAGCCGAGCTTGTCGAGGAGAATAGAGAGCACCTGGAAGTGGTAATTCTGCTCATTACCAACGACATATATCATCTGATCGATAGGGTAATCCTGGAAACGGAGCTTCGCAGTGCCGATATCCTGAGTCATATAGACTGATGTGCCATCGGAACGGAGAAGCAGTTTCTCGTCAAGACCTTCCTTGGTGAGGTCAGCCCATACGGAGTTGTCGGGACGACGATAGAAGAATCCCTTTGCGAGGCCTTCCTCTACCTTTTCCTTACCTTCGAGATAAGTATTTGATTCGTAGTATATCTTGTCGAAGCTAACGCCGAGCGCCTTGTAAGTCTCGTCGAAACCAGCATATACCCACTCATTCATCTTAGCCCAGAGAGCACGTACTTCAGGGTCGTTGTTCTCCCATTTCACGAGCATATCGTGAGCCTCCTTGATGAGCGGAGCCTCCTGCTTGGCCTTTTCCTTAGCGGCATCTTCCGCCATTCCTTCAGCCATATACTGCTTCTGGAGCTCGTCGCACTCTGCTTTGTAGTGCTTGTCGAATGCCACATAGTAGTCGCCGATGAGGTGGTCGCCCTTCTTTCCAGAAGATTCAGGAGTCTCACCGTTGCCATATTTGAGCCATGCGAGCATAGACTTACAGATGTGAATGCCACGGTCGTTGACGATATTGGTCTTCACCACCTTATTGCCATTAGCCTCCATAATCTGTGCGAGGGACCATCCGAGGAGGTTATTGCGCACGTGTCCGAGGTGGAGCGGCTTGTTGGTGTTAGGTGATGAGTACTCTATCATCACGAGTTTGGAGTCCTCAGTAGCCTTCTTCTCTCCGTAGTGTGGGTCTGCATCGATGTCATTGAGGAGTGCAATCCATGCTTCCTTGGCAATGACGAGATTGAGAAATCCCTTGACCACATTGTAGGCAGCCACTTCAGTGCAGTTGCTTACGAGGTATTCACCAATTTCCTTTGCTACGTCTTCCGGCTTTTTCTTAGCCATTTTGACGAATGGGAAGACCACGAGAGTGAGGTTACCCTCAAACTCTGCTCTTGTCTTCTGCAGCTGTGCCATCTTCTCAGGCACTTCCTGACCGTAGAGTTCCTTGACGGCTTTCAGTACTGCTTGCTGTATTTTCTGTTCTATTATCATCTTTCTTATGAAATGAAGTTTCGCAAGTAGCTAACATGCTACTAATCAGCAATAAAATATCTATGTTGATTATGTTGTTTAGTGGTTTTGTTGTTTAGTGATTTTGTTGAATGTATTAAAATGACAAACAACTAAACCACCAGACAACAAAACAACTATACAACAAAACTATTTTTCTCTATTGATATTTTACACTTCCCCACGGCAGTGGGGACTGAGGGGCGATTTATTGCTTGCGTAAGTTGAGTAAAGAACACTATAGCCAAGTGGCAAATAGATGAGCAAACCAGCATTTGAATCGCTGTCCACGCGACTTCCATGTCTTCCAGTTGGCTCTGGTAAGACGGAAACTGCGTTGCTTGTCGCGGTCAAAAAGCGTTGACAGTTCATGAGTTGTAGGTTTATCTATGATGATTGCATTCTCCTCATAGTCCCATCTGAGTGAGCGAGCATCAAGGTTCGTACTTCCCACTGTGCAGAATTTTCCATCCACCATTATCACCTTGGTATGATGGAAACCGCCTTGGAATATCCACACCTCTGCCCCTCTCTTCATCATCCAGTGAAGATTATAGAAAGCGCAGTCTGGAGTCAATGGAATATCACTCTTTTCGGCGAGCATCACCTCAAATTTCACGCCACGCTTGAGCGCACGCTTGATGGCTTTCTTTACAGAATGGGTGAGCGTGAGATAAGGATTAAGGAGCTTGATACTATCTTTTGCACTATTTATAGCGCCCACATAGAAGCGTCGCATCACCTTAGGAGTGCGGTGAGGTTCACGATTTGCTATACCTACCATCTTGCGTCCTGCCGTAGATGTGGTGTCAGGCTTCAGTCTGGTAAAAGCAGAATTATCCCATACCTGACGGAAATATTGGTCGCCAGACACGTTTTCGCCTGTCACACGATTCCACATTCTGAGGAAGATACGCTGGAGCGTATTGACTTCTTCACCCTCTATACGGCAGTGCATATCATGCCATTCGCCCACCACTTCCGTACCTTTGATATAGTAATCAGCCACATTCATACCGCCGGTGTAGGCTATTCGTCCGTCGATGACCACTATCTTGCGGTGATCACGATGGAATACGTGATTGATCCAAGGGAAACGTATCGGGTCAAACTCATACAGTTGGATGCCACGGCTACGCTGATACTCCACGTGCTTTTTCTTCAACGGTCTATTATTGGAATCGTTTCCGAAACCGTCAAACAGCGCACGCACCTCCACTCCTTCTTCCACTTTCTGGGCGAGAAGGTCGAAAAGGGCATTGGCTATGGAGTCATTACGAAAATTGAAATACTCCAAGTGAATGCTTTTCCTTGCCTGACGTATAGCGGCAAACATATCCTGAAATTTCTCTCTGCCCGATGTCAGCAGGGTTACACTATTATCATGCGAGAAAGAGACACCCTCTTTGCGCATAATATCTACGATAAGTGAATCTGAAGTCTGGGCTTTCGCGCCCATAATGCTCATCAGGAGTATTATTCCTGAAATGTATCTTTTTAGCACTTCTATTATTATTATTTTTTGTTGTTACTCTTATTGTTTCATGTGGACATCCGTCTGTGGGAACGGTATCTCTATCTTATTATCGTTGAGGGTATTATATATACACTCAAGGACTATGCCATCATCGGCATATTGCGATTCTACTCGTAGCCAAACAAGGACTTTGAGCACCAAGGCTGAGTCGCCAAGACTTTTCAGCACCACCTTTACGCCCTTCTCCTTATTGATGCAGTCCAACTGTGAAACGGCATCCAGAAGCAGCTGTTTGCATTTTCTCACGTCCGTACCATAAGCCACTCCGACATCGAGAACATGGCATTCCCAACCATGATTACGCGTCATATTCTGATAGTTTTTAGCAAAAAGTTGGGAATTGGTGAAGGCAATGACCGAACCATCGGTGGCTGTCAGCATCGTACTGGTATATGAAATGCTCGTCACTCTACCACGAATGCCGTCACAGACTATCATATCACCGATACGAATACGACCTGCCATGAGCGAAAGACCATAGTAGATATTTTCCAGTATGTCCTTGGAAGCGAAGCCGATACCTGTGGAGAGACCGCCACCAATGACGAGTATCCAACTGTTATTGATGCGCATGATAGCGAGACTGATAAGAAGCCAAGCGCCCCAGACCACCACCTGAAGGACATTATTTATCATTCCAATGCGCGAATCCGCTGTTTCTGGACTTGTCTTTCTGTAAAACAGCGATACGAATGCCTTTATCGTGTCATTTATATACTTGAATATAAACCATAAGATGATGACTACGTATATATTGCAGACACTAAGTCGCAGTTCGTTTATATCCACAAAGTACTCTACGAACTTCTCTTTAGCCAACTGTGAAAGATTAAACACATCGGCAGCCCAATACACACTGAGCAATAGAGAGAAAAATCCTGCCACTGGAAGCATCACATTTGAGAAGAAATTATAATGCCAATTCTTCGTGATAGGCAGTTCTTTGAGATGCTTGCGCTTGCTTAACTCATTATACCAGTCGCGGATGCAGGTAATAGTAAGTATGCAAGTGAGCTGCATTATCCACCATATCAGTATCTGAACTGAGAGTAATGTGTAGCCAATCATCGAACTTACCAGTGATACAATGAATATGCACTGCGAAATATAAGCATAGTATTTATCATTCATGTCCACATTCTTCCTATGACGCAGTATGACATTCCACTGCCAAAGCGCGCAGACAAGAAGAATTGGGGGAAAGATGAGATTGACAAGGTCGTTAGGAATCAATATGATTCGGAAACTGATAACCACGAATCCATTGACTATCAGCGGAGAATAAATACGAAAAGCACTCTTCACGTGCTCTGCCTTAGCGCGGATAAGCAGCGAGATAAGAATCACACTGAGTAGCCATGCGAACTCCACGAGCAGGTTTGACGCCATGATAATGAAGTTCTGCTGGGACGTAAGATGCACTAATCCAAGTATCAAGGCAAAGGTCACCACTGTGGAGGCAAGGATAATGCAGAACCGTTTTTGCATAAACCATTCGGCAATGCCTTGCAGTCTGCCATGCTGGATAAGTCTGGTGACTATCAATCGGACAATCAACTGATTGATAAGTATAGCTATTATGCCATAGATAATGATGACAAAGAAGAGTCCGACGATAATTCTCGCATCCCATTGTGACTGCACCTTCGTCTTCTGAAAGTATTTGCCATCAATGCTTTCCTTAGTCTGTGAGAGGTAAGCGCCTAAGCGTGACAGTATAGAGATGTAAGAATCGCCTCCATTACGGAATATGCTGTTCTGTATTTGGTTATAACGCTTGTTGGCATAATCATCGAGGTTGCGGAGTCGGTTCTCCGTAGCCTGATAGTAATAGATATACTCTGAGAGCTGTTGTTGATTCTCCACGAGCATTCTTCTGGTATTTACAGCCACTGCGAGGCATACGCTACGATCCATTTTTGCCTGCTTTCCCAGGATATTCTCCGGCATAGCGCGAAGACAATTGATAAGGCTGTCATAGCGTTCCACCTCTCCGTCAGCCTTGCCTACAAAGTTCTTGAAAGGGGTAATCTGCTTTTCAAACTCATGATACTGCTGTATGGCCTCATGACAAGCGTATGTGAGGTCAAAGACATAGCCGTCCTTCTGGGAATATAGCATAAGCGCATTCTGATTACTGCGCTTCACTGTCTCCATCAGCACGGAGAATACACGACGGTTTGATGACACGCTCGCAGCCTGTTTTGCTGAGAATTCGTCATGATATTTCACCAATTCCTGACGAAGTAGGCTCAGGGTATTGGCAATACTGTCCTCCTTCAGCACCGCATGAGATGTGGTGACGATGCCGAAGAACATAATCAGAAGAATGTATAATCTTTTTATCATTAGTATTTTCTTTTTGCAATTTCACCGCAAAATTACAAAAAAAGTCCCTCATTTTGGCATATTCTCACTTTAATTTAGTACTTTTGTCCAAATTATAACACATCATTCCATCAGTAACACCATAAACGACGATATGAGACTCATTGCAGACAGCGGCAGCACCAAAACTGACTGGTGCGTGAAAGACGGTTCTTCTACGATAGCAAAGGTAAAAACACAGGGAATCAACCCTTTCCACATGAAGGAGGAAATGATTGCTTCTGTATTAGATGAGCAATTGATTCCTGCTCTAAAAGAGGCGCTTTCTGCCCTTGACAAGAATGCTTTCAGAAATATAGAATGCGGTGACAATTCTGCTTCTGCCGAGCATCAGCTGGGTAATATCAATGAGATATATTATTACGGAGCTGGCTGCACATCGGCTTTATGCCCTATGATGGAGCGAATCATCGGCAAAGCGTTTCCTAAAGTGAAGCATATTGAGGTGGGAAGCGACCTTCTCGGTGCTGCAAAAGCGCTCTGCGGCGAGTCTGAAGGCATTGCTTGCATACTGGGAACTGGTGCCAATTCCTGCCTTTATGATGGCAAAAAGATAGTCCGCAATGTGTCTCCTATGGGTTATATTCTTGGCGATGAGGGCAGCGGAGCGGTGATAGGAAAGACTTTTATCACTGAACTTTACAAGGGCTGTCACGGAGATTTCATTCCTGTATTTGAAAGAGAAACCGGATTGAGCCAAGCTGATATAATCCAAAAGGTATATCGTGAACCGATGGCAAACCGTTTCCTCGCTTCGCTTTCTACGTTTATTTCTCAGCATATCAATGAAATCGGATGGATAGAAGATATGATTGTGGATTGTTTCCGATTGTTTTTCCGTCGCAATGTCAGTCATTATAATCGTCCTGACCTACCCGTCTGCTTTGTGGGAAGCATCGCTTTTTACTATAAGAAACAACTGGAAAAAGCCGCAACACTGGAGGGTTACTCGATTGGAAAGGTATTGAAAGCACCTTTGTGATAAGATAAAAGGGACTCTTTAGAATAACAAGATTTCCCCTTATATTGAGAAATCAAGCCACTTTGAAACATCAAGGAGTTATTTTATACTAACAAGAAGCCGCTTTATATAATATAAGAAAGCCCCACAAGATAGTTCTTGCAGGGCTTTTATCGTATCTCTTCTTTATGAGAGAAAAAGAATGCTTTGCGAATATCACATATTTCAGCGTGAAATAATGGAAATCACATAGTCAGCGAGCGATTACTTAGCGTAAGCCACTGAGCGGGTCTCACGGATAACGGTAATCTTCACCTGACCAGGATAAGTCATCTCAGTCTGAATCTTTGTAGCGATTTCACCACTGAGTGCCTCTGTCTCAGCATCAGACATCTTGTCTGCGCCAACAATAACGCGGAGCTCACGACCAGCCTGGATAGCATAAGTCTTGGTAACGCCTGGATAACTCATTGCGATAGCCTCGAGATCATTCAGTCGCTTGATGTAAGCCTCAACGATTTCACGACGTGCTCCTGGACGAGCACCTGAGATAGCATCACATACCTGCACGATTGGAGCAAGCATAGTGTTCATCTCCATCTCATCATGGTGGGCACCAATAGCGTTGCAGATATCTGGTTTCTCCTTGTATTTCTCTGCAATCTTAGCGCCGTAGAGTGCGTGTGGGAGTTCGCTTTCCTCATCAGGCACCTTACCAATATCGTGCAAGAGACCAGCACGCTTAGCCTTCT
>URJQ01000100.1 GCA_900548195.1 uncultured Prevotella sp. | reverse complement strand
TTCATCACGCCACGATTCCTTGTATTCTATATTTTGACTTTCATTCTGCATATTTCATTCCTCCATACTTTTGATTATTGAATTGACTCTCTTCTCCTTTCCCAATGTCTCAGGAAATGCATAGTGGCCATTACCGATTTCTCGGGGATTAGGCTCTATATGTTCGGCATACCATGCACGTTTATACTCGGTGGTGATGATGCCGTAATCTCTGGCAGCGATGATGGATGCGGCGAGAGATTCACCATATAGCTCCTTGATATCTATCATCTCCTGGAGCGTAATCTTCTCACGCTTTTCTGCTCCCAATTCTTCGATAAACGTATGCTTGGGAAGAAGGAAGAAACTGGCAAAGAGGTCACAACACTTTTCTACACTATACTCTGACTCTTGAGAGAAGGAGAGAAGAAGGTGGGCTAACTCATGAGCTGCCGTAAAGCGAAGTTTTTCCACAGTACTCTTTTCTGGATTGAAATCGAGTATCATCAGCGGATGCTTCTTATCTGCCCAGGTGCTCATTCCGAAGACATAATCCGGGAGAGTAGCAGCAAGTATCATGATGCCTTTTCTTTCTAAGAGTCTCAGTATGCTGGCGATAGGTCCATCACCGCAATGCCACTTCTCACGAAGAAGGTCGGCAGCATGGATGGCATCTTCCAGAGTTGATACCCTGGTGCCCTTTATCGGATTCTTGAACTGGGTAGGAAATCCTGCTTCTTTCTCCTTGGCAAGATACTGCTCTGCCCAAAACGAGAGTTTTGCTTCCAAGGCTTGCAATTCGCCTTCGGATAACTTACCATTGGAGGTGGTGCGAAGCATAGGCATATCTATTTTGAGATTGGTGCCATCGAAATAGCTATCGCTAATGTTTAGCGCCTTAGCCATAGCTAATTTGGCAACACGCTTAGGATGCATGAGCCCTTTCTCATAGCGAGAAATGCTCTGCTTGGTGATGATGCCGCCTGTAAGCTCTGCAAGTTTTTCCATGCTTAGCCCCATCATTTGGCGTGCTTCATGCAATCGAATGGAAAATTGGTTTGATGTCATTAGATTAATTAATTTGTTGACAAATATAGAGAAAAATATTATTTATGTCTACTTTTATAAACATCTATTAACAAAAAGTTATAATTGAAAGCTACAAAAGCTATATTTGAGTGCTATAAATAGACATTATCATCATAGGGTGAGGCTTTCAAGCGTATCATGGTACTTTATCTTCATCGATTAATATGCTTAATGATATCGCTGATTCACATAACTATGTTCGATAAAAGACCTTATTAAGTCTGCGCTATACTTGCTATCAAATATTGCTTTGCTTACTATCAAATATTGCTTTGCTTACTATCAAATGTAGTTTTGCTTACTATCAAAGAGGTTCAATTTAAAAAATATATTCATCTCACGTTAGCCTGCTCCGCCCCCCCACTCTGCCTATATATAATAAGGTGGGAAGGGAGAGGGAGGGAGAAAAAAGAGAAAAGAGTTTGGTTTTTACAAATTAAGGTTCACTTTTTATAAATGGAATACGGAATATAAGGTGTAATTTTGCAAACGAGGAAGAGAAACAACAATAAAGGAAATAGTAATAACTTAAATATTATAACCACTATGACTAACGAAAAGAATTTTAGAGTTGAAGCTGACCTTTTGGGTGAGCTCAAGGTTCCTGCTGATGCACTTTATGGAGTACAAACTCAGCGCGGTATCAACAACTATCATATCTCACGCAAGACTATGCGCGACTATCCTGACTTCATCATCGCTAATGCTTTAGTGAAGATGGCGGCTGCGCAGACTAACCACTCGCTGGGTGTGATCAGCGACGAAATAGCAAGTGCTATGATTCAGGCTTGCAAGGAAATTGTTGACGGAAAATGGCATGAGAATTTCCCTATCGACATGATTCAGGGTGGTGCAGGAACTTCGGTTAACATGAATGTCAATGAGGTTATCGCTAACCGTGCGCTCGAAATCATGGGCCACGAAAAGGGCGAATATCAATATTGCTCTCCTAACGACCACGCTAACTGCGGTCAGAGTACCAACGACGCTTACCCTACCTCTATCCGATTGGCTTTAATACGTATGAATGCACACTTGGTAGGTGCTTTGACTGGTTTGATTAGCGCTTTCCGCTATAAGGCTGAGGAATATAACGACGCGATAAAGATGGGTCGCACCCAGTTGCAGGATGCTGTGCCTATGACTTTCGGTCAGGAGTTTAATGCTTATGCCAACAACCTGGAGGAGGAGATTTTGAACTTGGAGCGCAACGTGAAGTTGCTGCACGAGATCAACATGGGCGGTACGGCTATCGGTACTGGACTGAATGCGGTGCCTGGCTTTGCCAAGCTTTGCGCTGCCAACTTGAGCAAGCTCACGGGCGAGAACTTCATTTCGGCTCAAGACTTGGTGGAGGCTACTCCTGATACTGGCGCTTATGTTAGCTATTCGTCGGCTTTGAAGCGTTTGGCTATTAAGTTGTCGAAGATTTGCAACGACTTGCGATTGATGGCTTCGGGTCCTCGCTGCGGATTGAACGAGATTAATCTTCCTCCTAAGGCTCCTGGATCGTCTATCATGCCGGGCAAGGTGAACCCTGTGATTCCTGAGGTTACCAACCAGGTTTGCTTCAAGGTTATCGGCAACGATACTACCGTGAGCTTTGCTGCCGAGGCTGGTCAGCTGGAGCTGAACGTGATGGAGCCTATCATCACAGCAAGCTTGTTTGAGAGCTTGACTTGGATGAAGAATGCTATCGAGACTCTGACTGAGGAGTGTGTGCTGGGTATCACGGTAAACAAGGAGCGTTGCTACGAGATGGTGAGAAACAGCATCGGTATCGTTACGGCGCTGAACCCTATCATCGGATACAAGAGCAGCACCAAGGTGGCTAAGGAGGCGCATGCTACTGGTCGCTCGGTATATGATATCGTGATTGAGCAGGGCCTCATGACTAAGGAGGAGCTCGACGAGGCGCTGGATCCTAAGCATATGCTGCAGTCGCATAAGTTTAGCTTGAAATAAAGAAATGGTTGAAATATAAAAAAAGGATAACAATCGCTATTCCTGATATAAATGTATGAGAGAAGCCTGTAGGCGCATCTGAATGTGGATGATGCCTGCAGGCTTTTTGTTTGTAGGAGGGGAAAGGAAAGCGATGCAGCCGAGCTGCACCGAACCCAACACGAACCCAACACCCTTGATACAAAGGGCAAAAAAAGAGTACAAAGGGAGGGAGGATAAAAGGGCAAAAGAGCGAGAATAAAGAGGAGGAAAGAGAGACAAAAGAGCGAAAGAAAGAGGGAAAGAGAGGATTTTTACAAAAAAATAGGATTTTGCAAATTTTTGTTGGGATTATATAAAAGAATATTGGAAAAAAAGGTCTATATTTGCAACATAAGAAATAGATAAATAAGAAATAGATAAATAAGCAATAAGCATCAAACACTAAACACTAAACATTACACACTAAACATTAGAATCATACTCAATAATAACATATAAATTCATAATTACAATTACGGGGAAGAGTCCTCGGCTTATTAATAGTTGAATGAAGGTGGGTTCTGAAAATACCTGCGGACATGAAGGCTATGCTAAAAAGCAAGAATGACTAAGCTAAGCAAGGCTAAAATAAAGGCTAAAGCAAGAATGGCAAGAAACCTAAGGAATCTTTTTGGAACCTACCCTTTTGACTATTCTCCACACAACACTAAGCACAGATAATCAGCGCAGAAATATCCTTTGAGAATAAGGATTGAAAAGCGCGGAGATACAGAGAATTAACCTTTAGACAATATATAAATCTTTAAAAAACAGTAAGTTCTTATGGGGACAGCTTTGATCCTTTTACAATTCGCCATAGTGTTGGTCCTGATCTTTAAGGGCGCAAGAGTTGGAGGAATCGGACTCGGTATCTATGGTATGGTGGGTGTTTTCATTCTGGTATTCGTATTCGGAATGAAGCCAGGAAACCTACCAATAGACGTGATGCTGATAATTGTTTCGGTTATCACAGCGGCAGCAGCTCTGCAGGCAGCTGGCGGTTTGGACTATCTGGTGGGATTGGCTGCGAAGTTCTTGCGCAAACATCCTACTCACATCACTTATTTTGGTCCGTTGACAACTTGGCTGTTTTGCTTGGTGGCAGGAACAGCCCACACTTGCTATTCGCTATTGCCTATTATCTCGGAGATAGCGACAAACTCGAAGATTAGACCTGAGCGACCATTGAGCGTGGCTACGATAGCAGCTTCGCTGGGCATCACGGGCAGTCCGGTATCGGCAGCTACGGCAGCCATTATCAGTACCGACTTGCTGGGGGGCGCTGGCGTGGAGCTGAAGGATGTGATGATGATATGTATTCCAGCCTCGCTGATAGCGATATTGGTGGCTGCGTTTGTGCAGAATCATATTGGCAAGGAGCTGGAAGACGACGAGGTGTATAAGGAGCGCGTGGCAAAGGGCATTATAGACCCAGAGCACGACAGCAAGCTGATAGACGAGATGATAAAGAATCCGAATCCTCGCGCCAAGTATGCTGTGGTGGCATTCTTGTTGGGTGTGCTGATGGTGGTGGTATTCGGAAGTGTGCCTTCGCTTCGCCCATCGTTTATGGTGGATGGCGTAATGCACAGAGTGACGATGCCTGAGACGATAGAGATTGTCATGATGTCGGTGGCTGCGCTGATACTGGTGGTTGGCAAGGCTAATGTGCACGATGCTGTGAAGGGCAACGTGTTTGGTGCCGGCATGAACGCCATGGTGGCGATATTCGGTATTGCATGGATGGGCGACACCTTCTTTAATGGCAACTTGGCATTCTTTAAGGAGCATATAGCCAACGTGGTTACCCAGTATCCGTTCTTGTTTGCCATAGCGCTATTCTTTATGTCGATAATGCTATTCTCGCAGGCGGCAACGGTGCGCACTCTCTATCCTTTGGGCATAGGCTTGGGCATAGCGCCATTGGCTTTGGTGGCAATGTTTCCGGCGGTGAATGGGTATTTCTTCTTGCCTAACTACCCTACCACGGTGGCTGCTATCAACTTCGACCGCACGGGCTCTACGCGTATAGGAAGATTTGTGGTAAACCACTCATTCCAGTTGGCAGGCTTTATCACCACCTTTGTGTCGATAGGTGTGGGATATTTGATTATCCAGTTTATGTAGGATGAAAGAAAATGGCTATTAACAGTAAACATATATTTATTTTAAACCTTTAAAACCTAAATGTTATGAACAAAAGATTTTTTTCCTTGATGACACTCCTCGTATTGGTAGTGGCAGTTGCGTTTGCAAAACCTAAGGTACGTATTATCGCAACAGGTGGCACCATCGCTGGTGCAGGAACTTCGGCTACAGGCTCTGCTTATACAGCAGGACAGGTGGGTGTGCAATCGTTGATCGACGCTGTGCCTCAGATGCTCGATATAGCAGAGGTATCAGGCGAGCAACTCGTAAATATTGGTTCGCAGGATATGAACGACCAGGTGTGGTTGAAATTGGCTAAGAGAATTAACCAATTGTTGAACAACGAGGGTTACGACGGCGTAGTGGTGACTCACGGAACCGACACCATGGAAGAGACTGCTTACTTCTTGAATTTGACCGTTCACAGCGACAAGCCTGTGGTTTTGGTAGGCTCTATGCGCCCAAGTACTGGTATTAGCGCTGATGGTCCTGCTAACCTCTATGGTGCTGTGGTAGCTGCAGCAAGTGCAAACTCTAAGGGTCGTGGCGTGATGTGCGCTATGAACAACATTTTGCTCGACGCTAAGGATGTGATCAAGACTCATACTACCGACGTGGCTACTTTCCAGGGTGGCAACTATGGCAAGATAGGCTATGTATATGGTAGCGAGGCTATCTACAACCGCACAGTTGAAAACTTGCATACCACAAAGAGCGAATTTAGCGTAGACAACCTCAACGAGCTTCCTAAGGTGGGTATCGTTTACGGTTATTCAAACTGCTCTCCACTCCCTATGCAGGCATTCGTAGACGCTAAGTTTGACGGTATCGTATTGGCAGGTGTTGGCGACGGCAACTTCTATAAGGACGTGTTTGACGTAGCTTTGAAGGCTCGCCAGAAGGGCATCAACATCGTTCGCTCAAGCCGCGTTCCTACTGGTCCTACATGTTTGAATGGCGAGGTTGACGACACCAAGTATCAGTTTGTGGCTTCTTTGGCTTTGAACCCTCAGAAAGCTCGCGTGCTCTTGATGTTGGCTCTCACCAAGACCAAGGATTGGCAGAAGATTCAGGAGTACTTCCAGAAGTATTAATTGAACTTTATCAAGACAACCCTTAAAAAACTACGAATTATGAAGAAAATGATATTTATGGCTGCAGCTCTCGCTATGTCGATGGGAGCTTATGCACAGGGCGGCAACACCCGTATGGGCGGCAGCGACGGCGATATACAGTCGATAGCAGAGAGAGTGACCAACATCGAGAAGAAGAACGACGCTTTCAACGTTTACTTCAACTATGCTGCCTCGGCTCAGGCTGAGCACAACAGCCTTAGCGGCGACTGGACAACGAAGTTCGCAAACAAGCAATTCCGCTTGGAGATAAAGGGTAATCTGACAGATAAGCTCTATTATCGCTTGCGTCATCGTATGAACAAGGCTACCGACGCCAAGGGCGAAGACAACTTTGCCAAGGCTACCGACATTATGATGGTGGGCTACAACTTCAACGACAAGTTGTCGCTCTCGGCAGGTAAGATGTGCCAGATTTGGGGTGGCTTCGAATTTGACGAGAACCCTATGTACATTTACCAGTATTCTGACATGGTTGACAATATGGACAACTTTATGGCAGGTGTGGTATTGAGCTATAAGCCTATTGCTTCGCAAGAGATTGCTGTGGAGATAAGCAATGCCAACAACGGTAAATTCGTTGACGAATATGGCAGCGGAGCTACCGTGGTGAGCAAAGAAGGCAAGGTGGAAGCATTGGAGCAGGCCAAGAATCCGTTGACATATATCGTGAACTGGAACGGAAGCTTCTTTAATGGTTTGCTCAACACCCGCTGGGCTTGGGGTATTCAGACTCAGGCAAAGCACAAATATAGCCGTATGCTCACATTGGGTCAGCAGCTTAATTTGCCTAAGTTCCAATGGTATTTCGACTATATGGGCGCATTCGACGACTTGGACCGTCTGAAGATTGCCTCTTCGGAGTTTAGCGCAGCAGGCTTTGCTGATAATGCTGGCGACAACGCTTACTTGGGCAAGGTGCACTACAACAGCTTCATCACAAAGGCTAACTGGCAGTTTGCTCCATCTTGGAACCTTATGGTGAAGGGAATGTATGAGACAGCAAGCGTGAGCAAGATTGAGATGCTGAAGGATTATCGCAAGAGCTACGGATATATGGGTAGCTTGGAGTATTATCCAGCTAAGCAGCAGGATTTCAGAGTGTTCTTAGCTTACGTAGGTCGCAAGTTTGACTATTCTGACAAGTGCGGTTTGAAAGATTATAATACCGACCGCATAGAGCTCGGATTTATGTATAGAATTAAGGCGTATTAATAAGGCCGAGAAGGAAGCCTCACCCCCGACCCCTCTCCAAAAGAGAGGGGAGTAAATAGCCTGCAGGCAGCATCCAAAAAAGATTGAGGATGATGCCTGCAGGCTTTGTTTTTATAGGAAAGGAAGAGGAAGCGAAGTCGTAAAAACGACTTCGGACAAGGACGTTTTTTTACCCTTTTACCTTTTTACCCTTTTACCTTTTTACCTTTTATTTCTGTATGCGAGGGGAGTCATGCCGGAGCGCTGCTTGAAGAAATTGGTGAGGGCGCTCTGGTCGCTGAAGTTGAGGTGGGTGGCAATCTCGCCAATGGTCATGTCGGAATGAGAGAGGAGATTGCAGATTTCCTTGTAGAGAAGAGAGGTGACATGCTCGTTGACGGTGGAGCCGCTGATGTCTCTGACAAGACGCATGAGATAGGGCGACGAGACATTGAGCTTGTCGGCATAGAAGCGTATTTGGCGCTCTTTGCGGAAGTTGCGATAGAGATGATGGAGGAATATCTCGTAGACCTCTTTCTTGTGGCCAAGGTCGTGGGAAATGGAGCACTCCTCATAAGGCAACTCTTCGAGAAGAAGCTTGAGGACGTTGAACATACTCTTTATCATCTCGATTTTGTTGATGTGCTGATGGCGCACGATGTCGCGCACGAAATGGAAGATATCGAGCACACTCTGGTATTTTTCGTCAGGAAGCTGATAGCAGCCAGGCTGTTTTGCTATGAGCTCATCGACAAGGCAACATTCAGCCTCGAAGTCGGGAGAAATGCCGACAAGGGTGGCAATTTCTTGAGGAGTGACGAGCAAGAGGTGGTGGGCAGAAAGGTGTTGGATTTCTGCATTAGTGTCGGCATGGAGCTGGAGTTGGCATTGACCCTGTTTTACCAAGAGGAGCTTGGTGAAGAGAGTGTGCTCTTGCACCATGGCATAGAAGTCGGTATTGGTAGGGGCGGTGGCATCAATCTCGATGCTGCTGTAGGCTGCGCCAATGGAGAAATGGGCAGCGTAGGCGCCAAAGATATCATTAAGATGATATTTTGTGGCAAATTCTTCTAGATTATAAACTACCTGTTGTTTCATCGTGAGGTTTTGATTTTTAGCTAAAGGATGCAGGGAGTACTGCTTTATTCTTTATGGGATAATCCCGAATATTTGCAGGGAGATTCCTGCCTAATTGAAGGGGCGGTGGCATAGATTATTGCAAAATTAGAAAATCTTTTGCAAACATGGGAATTCTTTTTTTCTTTTTTTCGTTCCAATATAAACGTTATAATCAAATAAAGAAACACTATTACCATAATTATTTTTGGATTAAAATCTAATAAATTAACTAATAAATCTCCACACTTAACGCCCATAAGCGGCATAAAAAAATGAAATACCGCTATCAATGAAGGAATTAAAAATAACTTAAATTTAGATAATTTCTGCATTCCTAAATTAATAGCTACCGAAAAAGCATCCATACTTAAAGCTATACCAATAAAAAAAATACTTAACATTTAGCCTCCTAGTTAAGTATATTATTTAAATTTTTCAATTATTCTATTTATAAAAAACTTATATTCAACATCACTTGTTGTTTCATTATCTTGCACCAAACAAAGTGGAGGAAACAAAACACACCACCAATTACTGCCCCCTCCTGTTCCAATTGTCACCACTAAAGAATTATAATATCCTCCATCATAAACAACGCCTTTATATACTTTACTAGGAAAATAATTAAGTCCGTAATTAATATCAAAATTATTTGAATTTAAATATTCTTTAGTAATTTTCTTTAACTGATCTAACTCATTAACTACTATCTTTTCGGCATCATTAACATTTTCTGCTTTTTCAATTTTTTTATATAAATAATCTTCTAGTAATGTTTTTAATTCTAATTTTTTTTGGATATCCGCACTATCATTACTATTACTAACTATTCTAAATCTTATAGAACTAAGTGGAATTTCCACATTTTCATCATCAGTATATTTTCCATAACAAGCAATCATCACAAATATTGCTGTAATTATTAAAATTTTCTTAATAAAAAAGCCACCTTTCATAAATACATTGGGTAGCTTTTATATTATTTATTCACTAATTACAAATAAGTATCTATCTTTTCCAGTTAAATCCTTATCTAATATTTTTTTATTTATATATAATATGGCAAAGGTTAATAGTTTTGTTGAAATATCTTATAGTTCTATAGATTATAATGACGAAGAATTTTTATTTAATAACGGTTTAAAAAATAATTTAATAAATAATAATCTACAAACTATTAAAGAATATGAAATATTATTCTTTTTTCTTTCAATAAATTAAAAACAATA
>URJQ01000099.1 GCA_900548195.1 uncultured Prevotella sp. | reverse complement strand
CGAGTGCAAAGGTACTGCTTTTTTCTGAACTACCAAAACTTTTCGGGATTTTTTTCGAAAAATATACGTTATTCGCATTTTCGTTGATGTAGGTCAATGGAAATAGCGAAAAAAAGGAAAAATATCGGGCGGTAACGCGCCCGACACAGTGGCGGACGCTTATAGGGGAAATGATGGTGGTTATTTCGCTTTTTCCTCTGTTGCGGAATAACGGATGGAGAGAACACCGGCTTTGCGGAGATTATATTTTAATTCGTTGATGATGCCCATCGGAACGGTGCGGTCGGCACGAAGATTGACAGTCATGGATTCTTGTTCTTCTTCTGCAAGAGCCTTCTTATGTTCGAGAACAATGGCTGTGGCTTGTGTTATGTCACAGAGTTTATCTGCCGCTTGGATATGGATTTCTCCGTCAGGAGTCTTACCTATATATATATTTATAGTGGAAGAACGATGAGATTGCTTCGTTACTTCTGTACCTTGTGGCACTTCGAGCTGTACCTTCACTGTCTCATTTCTCATGTGGGTAACTATCATGAAGAAGAATAGGACGGTGAAGATAAGGTCGGGCATGCTTGCCATGTTGAGCGATGGCACGCTTCTTTTCTTATGTCTTCTTATTTTTATCATTATTATTATATATAAGGAGAGCGAATGGGCGGGGAGCTAATAGACTTCTTGGATTCTTTGTGGGTAGAGGTCTTGTAGAGACTTGCGCTGATCAGCATTGCAATGAGAGTATGGAACATTGTATCGTTGCTTTGCAGCCGCATTTCTAATTTCTCGATATGCACGCACTATCTGATTTTGCAGAGCGAAATAATCATCGTAACTACATTCGCGGTCAGTATCGAGTTCGATGATATGCGTTGGTCCCACTTTCACGATAAATTCCTTGAGTGGGCGACGTACATCCTTAATATCTATCGGTTTTTCATCAATAGTCAGCGACCCATCTTTCAGAAGATGCAAAGAAAGCACCTTATTACGATCCACATCACGTTGCTCCATTTGTTGCTCAGGAAAATACGGAGGCATCTGACGTTGCATTCCCTTATCAGAATCCATAGAAGTGGTGACAAGGAAGAAGATGAGGAGCATGAACGAAATATCAGCCGTCGATGTGGTGTTCAAGCCTGGTACGCTATGTTGCTTTCTACGAAAAATCATTTCTCACGCTTATTTTGAAACATACCAAAAACAATAGCACAGAGTCCTACAACAATAAGGACAAGAGAAGAGGCTACAAACATATTAGTCACATGTAGCCAGAAAGCATCATCAAAAGCTTCGCCATTGACAAAGAGTCTGTCTGTAGGCAAAGCAAGACAAGTAACGGCAAGAATTGCAATGACGCCACCAGTGACACACCAAGTCACTCTCTTGCCATGGATGCCATTTACCACGGCAGGAGTCTGATTCTTGCGAAGCGAAAGGAGTTTGGAGCATGAGACAGTGACGAGCGCTCCCACAAGAAGGATCATCATGAGAAAAATGACAAGGTCGGTGAGAAGCGGACAATTATATTTCTCGTCCCACGCAGCCGGTGCATTATATCCCACGAGATAATAGAGAAGAAAGACAAATGCAATGATGCCCATCATGACATACATGAACAGATGCGAAATCTTCTCCGTAGGCTTTTTATGAACATTATTCTTTTTCATTCTTCAATGCAGTAAGAATATCCATGAGAGTGATGGCAGATTCCTCCATCTGGGCAGTGAGATGGTCGATTTTAGAGAGTACATAGTTGTAGAACAACTGGAGGATAAGAGCTGTAATGATACCAAATATGGTAGTGATAAGCGCCACTTTCATACCAGATGCCACGATAGTAGGACCGATATCTCCAGCGGTCTGAATGTTATCGAAAGCAATAACCATACCTATCACCGTGCCAAGGAATCCTAAAGACGGAGCCATAGCGATGAAAAGTGTAATCCATGAGCAACCCTTCTCCATATTACCGATCTGTACTGTGGCATAAGAAGAGACGCTTCGCTCAATGACATCATGCGCTTCACGAATGCGTAGCAATCCCTGATAGCAGATACTTGCCACAGGTCCGCGAGTATTACGACAAAGTTCTTTTGCAGCTTCGACGCCATTATCTTTCAATTCTTTTTCTAAGTCAGCCATAAACTTCTTAGCATCAATCTCCGACATAGAAAGATAAATGATACGCTCGATACAGATAGCGAGTCCGAGGACAAGTGCAAGAGCGACAAGCGACATAAATCCGGCACCACCCTCTACGAATTTCTTCTTCAGTTGGGTATATGCTCCCTTGTCAGCATTGGCAACAAGAGCCGAATCAAGCGCAGACTCTTCGCCATCGGCAAGGAGATTATCATCCACAGCCACCGCATTCGTTGTGTCGATGGCAGTGGCAGAAGAGTCTGTCATTATTGTTTTACCAGGCTGTACCGCATTGTTTTCCTTCTGCGCGAAGGCAAAAGACACATTAAGCGATAGGAGCAAAGTCAATGTAAAGGTAATGATTTTCTTATTTCTTTTCATATTCATGGTTTAACGCAAGTCAATGGGCAAAGCCCGCTTTTTGTGATGCAAAAGTAGTTATTTCCTTGCAAAATACAAAAGGTTTATCATTAAATATAGTAAATTTATAATAAAATGTTAGCATAGATAGGATTTTTTTCCTAACTTTGTTGGCGATTTGTGTCATCCTACAGCAAAAAATCTATCATGATGCTTGCTCAAGATGGTACTTCAGAGATATTTCTCCACAATATTAACACAAACACAAACGGTCGATATAATTGCTATTGTCTGATGCCTATATCCTCAAAAAATGAGGGAAAAGACAGTTTAAGGCATTTGAAACAAGATACCTAAGACAACGATCTAAACATAAAATATACAAAACATGAGTAAAAGACTTCTTCTCGGAGACGAGGCTATAGCCCTTGGAGCAATACACGCTGGACTTAGTGGCGTATATGCTTACCCAGGCACTCCAAGTACCGAAATAACAGAGTTTATCCAAGGCAACAGTATTGCCAAGGAGCGTGGCATCCACAGTCGTTGGTGTACCAATGAGAAGACTGCTATGGAGGCGGCTCTCGGTATGTCGTATGCAGGAAAGCGTGCATTGGTCTGCATGAAGCATGTGGGCATGAATGTTTGCGCTGACGCATTTGTCAACTCAGCCATTACTGGTGTAAACGGTGGTCTTATCGTCCTTGCAGCCGATGATCCATCCATGCATTCGAGCCAGAATGAGCAGGATTCCCGTTTCTATGCAAAGTTTGCATTGGTTCCTGCCTTTGAGCCATCAAACCAACAAGAGGCTTACGACATGATGAAAACAGCCTTCGAATACTCTGAGGCAATAAAGGAACCTGTGGTACTCCGCATTGTAACACGCCTTGCCCACTCTCGCGCTGCCGTTGAGACAAGCGACATAATGGAAGAGAAGCCTCTGAATATTTCCGAAGAAGCATGGGTATTGCTGCCAGGAATTGCAAAGAAGCGTTACGCTACTCTGATAGAGAAGCAACCTGTGATGGAGAAAGCTTCGGAGGACTCTATATATAATAAGGTGGAAACCGTCAGCGACAAGAAGCTCGGCATCATCGCTTGTGGCATAGGTTACAACTACGTGAAAGAAGTTATCGGCGACAACGCCAACATACTGAAGATTTCACAGTACCCTGTACCTGCAGGAAAAGTGATGCAGATGGCAAAGGAATGCGACGAACTCCTTGTGGTGGAGGATGGTCAACCTGTAGTGGAAGAAGCTGTTCGCAATATCGTGGGCGACATTGCTCCTATCAAGGGACGTCTTACTGGAGCCCTCCCACGTCAGGGCGAGCTCAATCCTGACTGCGTGGCAAAGGCTCTCGGCGTTGAGCTTCCAGAGGGATTTGCTCCTGCACAGAATCTTGCTTCACGTCCTCCACAGTTGTGTCAGGGATGTGGACATAGAGATGTATATACCGCTCTCAACCAAGTACTTGAAGCATATCCAGACCATCGCGTGTTCGGAGACATCGGTTGCTATACTCTTGGTGCGCTTCCTCCATTCAAGGCATTGTCAAGCTGCGTAGATATGGGTGCTTCCATCACTATGGCAAAGGGCGCCGCTGATGCTGGACTCTTCCCTGCAGTAGCCGTAATAGGTGACTCCACCTTCACCCATTCAGGCATGACTGGTCTCCTTGATGCTGTCAATGACAAGAGTAATATCGTGGTGGTAATCTCCGACAATCTGACTACAGGCATGACTGGCGGTCAGGACTCAGCCGGCACCAACAAGTTTGAGGCTATCTGTCTCGGTCTCGGCGTGGAGCCTGAGCATGTACGCGTAGTTGTTCCATTGCCAAAGAATATGGATGAGATTACCCAGGTCATCAAGGAAGAAATAGAATACGACGGCGTTTCCGTCATCATTCCTCGTCGCGAATGTATGCAGACTCTTCAGCGTCATCTGCGTGAGGCTCGTAAAGCAAAGGAGGCAAAGCAATGAAAAAAGACATTATACTCTGCGGTGTAGGAGGACAAGGTATCCTCTCCATCGCTACCATCATAGGCGAGGCAGCTACTAAAGCTGGTCTCCATCTCAAGCAAGCCGAGGTTCATGGCATGAGCCAGCGTGGCGGTGACGTGCAGTCAAATCTCCGACTCAGCACTGCCCCTATATATTCCGACCTCATTCCGATGGGAGGCACTGACGTAGTCATCTCTATGGAACCTATGGAATCGTTGCGCTATCTGCCATATCTCTCAAAGAGTGGCACTATCGTGACCTCAAGCAAGCCTTTTATCAATATTCCTAATTATCCAGACGAGGCTGCACTCAACGCCGAACTTGATGCTCTGCCTTCTGTGGTAAAGCTCGATATTGAGAGTATCGCCAAGGATGCTGGCAATGCACGCGGTGCAAACATGGTATTGCTGGGCATGGCAGCTCCTTTCATTGAGATTGTCACTGTGGACCAGCTCCGTGATGCCATCGCCGTAATCTTTGCCCGCAAGGGTGAAAAGGTGGTGGAAGGTAACCTTAAAGCTTTCGATATGGGCGTAGCTGCAAGCCAGCCTGGCAAGTAAAACTTATACATTGTGGTTTGGTGGTTTTGTTGTTTTGTTGAATGAGTTTGACAATCAACCAAACAACAAAACCACAAAACCACAAAACCACCAAACCACAAAACCACCAAACAACAAAACACAAATGATTCATAATCCGAAAATAGAGTGCATGGACAGGGATGCTATGCGCAAATTGCAGTCAAAGAGACTGATAGAAACAGTAAAGAGATGCTATGAGAATATTCCTTTCTATAAGCATAGAATGGATGATTTAGGCGTAAAACCTGAGGATATCAAGTCGATAGACGACATTCACAAGTTGCCTTTCACTACCAAACACGACCTTCGCGATGAATATCCTTTCGGTCTTCAGGCAGTACCTCACGAACAAATCCGCCGCATTCACGCCTCTTCTGGCACCACTGGCAAGCCTGTAGTGTTCACCTACACAGAGAATGACCTGAAACATTGGTCTGAAGGTGTGGCTCGTTGCTTGGCAGTAGCTGACATTGGACATGGCGATACCGTTCAGGTTTCTTATGGTTATGGTATGTTTACCGGTGGTATGGGCATTCATGATGGTATAGCAGCTCGCGGTGCTATCCAGTTGCCTACATCTTCTGGCAACACCGTCAAGCAGATTATGCTGATGCAGGACTTCGGCTCTACTGCCCTTGCTTGCACTCCGAGCTATGCCATGCACATCGCAGAGTCCATTCATGCGAGTAAGATAGTATCAGTCAACAAGATGAAACTGCGTGCCGGATTCTTCGGAGCTGAGCCTTGGACTGAAGGTATGAGAAAGGAATTGGAGCGCAAGCTCCACATCAAGGCATATGATATCTATGGATTGACAGAGATGTCTGGTCCTGGTGTGGGCGGAGAATGCGAATGCCAGAACGGTACTCACCTCTGGGAGGATATGTATTACCCAGAAGTAATCAATCCTGACACCCTCGAACCTGTAGCACCGGGCGAGTTTGGCGAACTCGTTTTCACATCTCTCTGCAAGGAGGCAATGCCAGTATTGCGCTATCGCACACGTGACCTTACGCGTCTGAACTACGAGAAATGCAAGTGCGGACGCACCTGTGTACGCATGGACCGCATCCTCGGACGTTCTGATGACATGATGATTATCCGTGGCGTCAACGTATTCCCAAGTCAGATAGAGACTTGTCTGACGGAGTTTCCTGCATTCCAGCCATATTATTTCATCACTGTTGACCGCGTAAAGAATGAAGACACATTCGATCTCGACGTGGAACTCAAGCCTGATTTCTTCAGTGCAGACCCACAAGATCAGATGAAATTTATCAAACCGCTCTATAACCGCATCCTCTCTATGGTAGGCATCAAGCCTAATATCCATATCCTTCCCCCTTACGCCATCGAGCGTTCTACGGGTAAAGCGAAGCATGTCAACGACAAGCGTAAGTTCAAATGATTCCACTCTGCCAGATCGGTAGAAGATATCAATAGGAGAAAAAGACTGACTTCATAAAAAATCAATAAATAAAAACAAAGAAGAATTACATATAAAATAATTTTTGGTTGTTTTTATTTATTGATATTTTATCTTTCCCAAGCATCAAGACAACAAAACAAGCTAAACCTCTAAACCACAAGAACATGAAAACTCCATTAGATTACAATATCGTCACTGAAGCCATGGACAGCATGGCTCTCGGAGATTTCTCGCAAGCTACCATCCGCGATATCCAAACTCTCTCCCGACTTCTCGAAGAGAAGACCGGACAGTCTGTCATTCATCTCGAAATGGGAGTGCCGGGACTGCAGCCTTCCGAGATTGCTATAAAAGCGGAAAAGGAGGCTCTCGAAAATGGATGTGCCACGTCTTATCCTCCTAATGGCGGAATACCACGCATCAAAAAGGCTGCTTCTGAATTCTGCAAGGCGTTCATCGGAGTGGATATCGACCCGCTCTGCTGCATCCCTACCACTGGAAGTATGCAGGGCACATTCGCCACTTTCCTCGCTATCAAGCATGCTTGTGCCGGCACAAAGAAGGACACTGTGCTGTTTATCCAGCCCGGTTTCCCTGTGCAGACCACGCAATGTGACGTCATCGGACTCAACCACACTGGTCTTGACATTCATGATTTCCGTGGCGATACCCTCATTGGGAAACTTGACGAGATAATGGCTGAGGGCAATATCTGCTGTATCGTCTATTCAAATCCTAACAATCCGTCTTGGGTTTGCTTCACTGAAGAGGAACTGAAAGGCATCGGCGCACTAGCTGACAAGCATGATATACTCGTGCTGGAGGACCTTGCATACTTCGCAATGGACTTCCGCCGTGACCTCTCCCACCCTTACGAGGCTCCTTATCAGGCTACTGTGGCTAAATATACGGATAACTACGTGCTGTGGGTATCTGGTTCCAAGGCTTTCTCTTACGCAGGACAGCGTATTGGCGTGACTTGCATCAGCAACAAACTCTACCATCGCGTCTATGAACCTCTGCAAAAGAAATTCAATGTGGGCGAGTTTGGTAATTTCCTCTGCAACAGACTGATGTACACTCTATCAAGCGGTACGACGCATAGCGTGCAGCATGCCATGGCTGCATTGATGGAAGCGGCTTGCGAAGGTCGCTATAATTTCCTCGATGATGTCAAGGAGTATGGTCGTCGTGCCAAATTCCTGAAGGATGTATTGCTCTCCAACGGCTTCTATCTGGTATATGACAATGATATGGGAGCGCCACTGGCTGACGGTTTCTACTTCACTGTGCAGTATCCTGGAATGAATGATCTGCAGTTGACTCGCGAACTGATGTACTATGGCATCGCTGTTTTCCCTCTCGACACTATGGGGTCCAATGAGCAGGGAGTCAGGGTATGCACCTCTTTTTTCAAGAAAGATCAGGAAGAGATGTTCAAGAATCGCATCGAGGACTTCCATAGGAATCATCCGCTTTAGTTTTTCATTTTGCAAACGAATAAAATATCAATGTTATAATATTGTGGTTTGGTTGTTTGGTTGAATGTATAAACAATGCAATCAACAAGACAAACAAACAACCAACAACCCACAACCAACAACCATTTTTATATATTTTTATTTATTGATTTTTTATATTATCAAAGAAACCATCATGCTACTAATAGACTTTCTGAACGAAAAAGACCGTTTTGCAAAGAGCATCGGAGCACAGCTCACAGAGCTACGCGAAGGCTATTCCCGCGCCGAACTGACCGTGGAAGAGCGTCATCTCAATGGCGCAGACGTGTGTCAGGGCGGTGTCATCTACACTCTTGCCGACCTTGCGTTCGCTGGCGTGGCAAATGGTCACAGACTTATAACGCTCGGCATCAACAATTCCATTACCATATTGAAATCCGCTTTGCTCGGTGACACCATCATTGCAGAGGCAACAGAAGTGGTAAACCATCACCGCCTACCC
This sequence comes from uncultured Prevotella sp., assembly GCA_900548195.1. Lineage (GTDB taxonomy): Bacteria > Bacteroidota > Bacteroidia > Bacteroidales > Bacteroidaceae > Prevotella. The sequence continues at coordinate 2,159 of URJQ01000099.1, read as the reverse complement.
TACTGCGACATCAAGATAAGTAATCAGAACGGTGATATCATAGCCATCATGACCGGACTCGGCTACAGACTAAAGAAAGAATTCCCCGCGCTGAAAGGCAATGAGTGATTGGCATTTATGACATGAATGAATGCGACGACAAACTTTTATTGCGTTTGATTACAGTTCATTGCTAAGTTTTATTTTTTACAAACATTTTCTCCTTCTTTTTAATTATATATCAGAAAAAAAATATAACTTTGCATACGTAACTATAAATCAGCATAATGAATGGATATACAACTGAACGATTATCACAAGAAAGTCAATGCCCTGAAGGAAAAGAGCATGGCTTATTGGCGAGAGCATCCGCTTTCGCTGGAGGAGTGCTTAGCTCAATTCAAGCGCTTGCGGGAACAACGGCTTGCAAGGGAGTCCAAATTGCAAGGTTAAGAGATTGTGCTAAGGCGAAAAAAAGATAAGACCTCAACGAAGAATAACTTTGAGACCTTATCTTTTAGCCATTTGTCAACTATCTTATCTTTATTTTTTTTTCACTGGACGTATTGCTTGTGGACTTTCCCTTTTTATAGTTCCATCGGTAAACCATAAATATTTTTTTTCATAATCAAACATCAAGCTATACACTCGCCCCTTATCGCCTTGCTGTACAGAAAGCTGACCTGTCATAAACCCAGAAAAATCCCCATAATAATGTCTTATACTTCCGTCTAAATCAGTATGATAACCTGAATATATATTAGTCACCCCATAAGGAATAAAGATGCTATTTCGATTATGCCCTTCTACTATATAACCAGGAATATCATTATACATCACTCTTGCATAAGCACAAGAAGAAAACAATTCTGACATTTGTTCATATGTCGGCAAAGACCATTCATTACCCATTTGTTTTTTAACAACATCATAATCTGTCCCACAAATATCGTTTCCGATATCTATATATTGTCCATTGCTATAGTATGCATATGTACCAGAATAAGGATGCAACTCACCCCAAGCATATTTTTCCCCAATCCCTTCCGGTATATCAGAACCCAAATTATGGCTACACCACTTTACACTCAATCCTAAATCTATAGCTTCTCCTTTCGTTACTTCTGAGATATTTTCTGTCGTAAAAGAGCGAATTGCTCCATAATAATAAGTATTTGTTACAGGAATATACAAATAAGCCACATAATAATACTTAGTATTCATTTCCAAATTATTTGCTTGTAATACATATACAGATTTATCTTTTGAAGTAGCATCCGCTATCAATGTCAATCCATTATCATTTGTTGGTTTTTCTTCTTTTGAACAATATACTCCTACCTGAAATACATCTATACTACTAGGTATATTTACATTTGCCGTCAACAAAGCCTTAGATATATAAATGCTGTCACTTAAACCTGTCTGCACCATTTCATTATCACTTTTTTCCATTACAGAAACAAAGTATGAAGCCTCTAATGCTTTAAAAGAAGATGTTGATTCGACTTTTGCTATAATTTCAGCTTTACCTACAGAGTTAGCATTGACTTCCCCAGAAATGGCATCTACTGACGCTACTTGTGGGTTACTAGAACTATAAGTTATCAATCCATCGCTATTTGTTTCTACAGGTTGTGTGAAACTTTCTCCTACGAACAAATCTTTTTGCAGCGAATTAAATTTTGCATATTCTTTAAAAAACCAACTAACGCTATCAATCGTAGTTACGTCATAATCCTTATATGTGTTGTCTTTAAAACTTATACGCATGACATTCTGCGCAAAAACCCCATGCATAAGAAACATGGCACACAATAGTAAAAAATACTTCTTCATTTTTTAAAATATTTATATGTTCTTACTTTATCTTTTATCACATACAACCCATTAGGTAAATCTTGGGTAATCATAGAAAAATGATGCTGTTTATCAAGTTTACTTTTTTTCACCAAAACTCCAAAAACATTATAAACATACAATTCGCGTTCACCCTTAGAATTTACTGTAAGTTCCTCAACCTTAGTTGAAGCTTCTTCAAAAGTTATTTTAACTAAATCACTTAAAGAACATTCTATAAAATCTGATGTCGTTGCTAATATTATTTTATTATTTCGGTATATCATTCTTGGGTTTCTGATGGCGATGGCTCCTGGCTTTCAGAAGGAGCTTTTTGGTCT
>URJQ01000098.1 GCA_900548195.1 uncultured Prevotella sp. | reverse complement strand
AGTTTACTCGCAGACCGCTGACATTGCGGGAGATGGAGAAGTTCTCGGGCTTGTCGGCTCCCACGGTCTTCAGACAACCAAACGTACCCAGCCTCCCCCTTACAGGGGGATAAAAGGGGGTCTTTTCTTATTTCAGATTATGGCGAATCTTGCTAAGATACGCTTTCATGCCCTCAGAGTCCTTATTGTCGATGATTTCGAGCAATTCTTTTAGTTCGGTACGAATTTCCGACACCTGATCATGCGTATAAGGATTGAAGAGGATTTCCTGAAGGAGATAATCATCCTCATTGAGCACACCCTTGGCGATGCGCATGTGGCGCTTGAATGTGGTGCCAGGAGCATCCTGATGCTTCATCACAGCCGCAAAGACGAAAGTGGAAACAAAAGGAATGCTGAGCGAATAAGCCACAGTGCGGTCGTGCTCATCGAATGTGTATTCGTAGATATTCAGTCCGAGCTTGCTGTAAAGGTCACGGAAGAAGCATCGTCCCATGTAGTCTCCCTCACTGATAATGATGGCATTTTCCTCTGAGAGCTGGTTGAGATTGGCAAAGGTAGGTCCAAACATTGGGTGGGTGGAGACGTAGTGGCGTCCTGTCTGTTCGTAGAATTCCTTGAGATTGGTCTTCACAGAAGAGATGTCACTAAGGATGCAGTTTTCTGGAAGAAAAGGTATTACCTCCTGAAAAGCAGGAATAGTGTATTTCACCGTTACGGCATTGATGACCAGTTCGGGACCAAACTCACGTATTTCCTCCAATTCGGTGAATCGAAGGCAGTTGTATGTATAACGCAGACGTTGTGGATTTTTCTCATATACAGCCACTTCGTGTTCGAATGACAGAGTGTCGATAAAGAAAGAGCCCATCTTTCCTGCGCCGAGAATCAATATTTTCATTTTGATATTCTGGAGTTTTTTTATGAGTAGATGGTCAGAATTATTATTATGACCACCTACTCACCTACTTATTGATTGACTATTTTCAATTGCTGACGCACAGACTCCTCATGGATGTGCTCAAATATTTGCTTTACAAACTCAGGACTCATGCCGCAGAGGGCACCCTGAGCGCCACGCTTGTCGAGGATTTCATTGTAACGTCCGGTCTGGAGGACAGTAAGGTTATGGTCTTTCTTATACTGTCCGATTTCACGGCATACACGCATTCGCTTGGAGAGGATTTCCATCAGACTGTTGTCTATATGGTCTATCTGCTTACGCAGTACTTTAATATCTTCAGTAGTGTTCACTTCATTACGTACTGTAAGGATTGAAAGAATATAGTCGAGTACATCAGGAGTCACCTGCTGCTTGGCATCGCTCCAAGCCTTGTCAGGGTCGCAGTGGCTTTCCACCATCAAGCCGTCAAAGCCGAGGTCCATCGCCTGCTGGCAAAGAGGAGCCACGAGCTCGCGCTTTCCGCCCATGTGGGAAGGGTCACAGCAAATAGGAAGGTCTGGAATGCGGCGACGAAGTTCGATAGGAATCTGCCACATTGGGAGGTTACGATAGATAGTCTTGTCGTAAGAAGAGAAGCCACGGTGTATAGCTCCGATTTTCTTCACTCCAGAAGCATTGAGACGCTCCATCGCTCCAATCCAGAGCTCAAGGTCAGGATTGACAGGATTCTTGACGAGAACAGGAATGTCAATGCCTTTGAGAGCGTCAGCAAGGGATTGCATCGCAAATGGATTGGCAGAAGTACGGGCACCAATCCATAGTACGTCCATATTGTATTTCATTGCCAGTTCGACGTGCTCGGGTGTTGCAACCTCTGTGCCCATTAGCATTTTGGTCTCCTTGCGTGCCTGGTCCATCCACTGAAGTGCAGGTTCACCGTGACCCTCGAATCCACCTGGCTTCGTTCTTGGCTTCCATACTCCAGCACGGAAGATGTGGCATCCTTTTTCTGCAAGCTGCGTTGCGGTGGTCATTACTTGCTCTTCAGTCTCGGCGGAACATGGTCCAGCGATGACGAATGGGCGCTTGTTGTCACTTGGAAGGCTGAGTGGTGATAAATCTAACTCCATAGTTGTCGGTATTTTGTTGTTTTTGTTATCTTGTTGTTTTGTTGCTTTATTGTTTGGGTGTTTCATCTCTTCACCGGAAACGACAAAGACATTGTATTTCTTTTACTCGAAGACGCTCTTGATTCTATTCAGAGCTTCATCTATCTTTTCCTCCTTTGCGCAGAGGGAGATACGAATGTATCGCTCGCCGTTGGATCCGAAAATGAAGCCTGGCGTGATAAATACTCTTGCCTCATTGAGCACTTTCTCTGTCAGTTCCTCACAGGAAGAGTAAGAGTCAGGTATTCTTCCCCAGAGGAACATTCCCACCTGCTGAGGGTCGAATGTGCAGCCGAGCACGTGCATTATCTTCTCTGCAATATCGCGGCGACGACGGTAACGCACCACGTTGGCTTCATGATGCCACTCGGGAGTACTGTTGTTCAGAGCTTCTGCGGCTGCGAGCTGTAGTCCGCGGAATGTGCCGGAATCGATGTTGCTCTTCACTTTCAGGGCCCATGAGATAATCTGTGGGTTGGCAATACACATTCCCACGCGCCATCCCGGCATATTGTGGCTCTTTGACATGGAATTAAACTCAATGCAGCATTCCTTGGCTCCAGGCACCTGAAGGATGGAAAGACGCTCTTCCGAGAGGATGAAAGAGTAAGGATTATCATTGACTATTACGATATTGTGACGCTTGGCAAATGCCACAAGCCTTTCGTAAGTTTCTCTCATAGCGCGACCACCGGTAGGCATATTCGGATAATTGGTCCACATGAGTTTCACTCCTTCCAGGTCCATCTGCTCCAAAGCATCGAAATCAGGTTGCCACCCGTTGTCTTCAGAGAGGTCATAATTGACTATCTGCTGTCCGAGAATCTTGCTCAGAGAGGTATAGGTAGGATATCCTGGATTTGGGACAAGCACTTTGTCGCCAGGATTACAGAGGGCAAGCGTGATATGGAGAATGCCTTCCTTTGAGCCTATCAGCGGGAGGACTTCTGTGTCAGGATTTACATCCACATCGTACCAACGCTTATAGAAATGTGCCATTGCCTGACGAAGTTCGGGAGTGCCTCCTGTAGGCTGATAGCCATGTGCCGATGATTGCGAAGCCACTTCTGCAAGTTTGTCGATGGTCTGCTGTGACGGAGGCATATCAGGAGAGCCTATTGCAAGGCTTATGATGTCTCTGCCTTCACTGTTCAGTCGTGCCACTTCCTTGAGTTTGCGACTGAAATAGTATTCCTGTACGAGGTTAAGGCGGTCTGCCGGTTTGATGTTCATAGTCTTTAATTGTGTTGTTGGTCTATATTGATGGGATTGTCCGGAAACGCGGGCAACGCAGTGGCGGAAAAGCTTTATTTCCCTTTGTATTCTCCCAGGATAGTCAGTTCCTTTGTCAGCGGAGCGATAGCGTCTATGGATTGACGGTATCGGGTGAGATCATTGTATGTCACGTCCACATAGAACATATACTCCCACTCATGACCGATTACAGGGAGCGACTGTATCTTGGTAAGGTTGATGCCATAGAAGGAAAGGATGGTCAGCACCTTGCTCAGCGAACCTTCTTCGTGAGGAAGAGAGAATACGAGGCTCGACTTGTCCGTTTCATTTATCGGACGAAGGAAATCAGCTTTTCTCGGATTGCTCACCACGAGGAAGCGAGTGTAATTATGCTTGTTGTCCTCTATGTGGTCTTCCAGCACCTTCAGTCCGTAATATCTTGCAGCATCAGAATGGCAGATGGCTGCCCAGCCCTTCTTGCCGAGGCGACTGATCTTCTCAGCTGAGCCTGCAGTATCTTCGTCTTCTACGGCTTTCATAGCGGGATGCTTGGCGAGATACTGACGACATTGCATCAGGGCAACAGGATGGGAATGAACCTCTTCCACGGTGTCGATTGTGTCATCAGGAAGACAGCAGATGGAGTGCTGGATGTGGAGCTTGTGCTCTCCCACTATCGTCGTGCCTGAATCGCGAAGCAACTCATAATTATGAAGCAAGCTTCCTGCAATGGTATTCTCGATGGCAAGCATTCCGATGGCAGTAGGGTCTTCTTTCACGCAACGAAACACGTCCTCGAATGTATTGCAACAGATTAGTTGAATCTGTTCGCCTTCATAATACTGATGTGCGGCTATGTCGTGGAATGACCCTATCACTCCTTGTATCGCTATTCTTTTCATTATCCAATTATCGTTATATTTCAGTTTTTATTACTATATGAAAAAATCCCGACCACATTGAAATGTGAGCGGGACTTTACGAAAAACTTTCGTTATCGTTATTCTTGTCATAAGTTGAAATTCATACGCAACTTCCCGCTTCACAGTGTCCTGCAAAGTAAAAATAGAAGTAAAAGTATGAAGAATTCATCTTATTCATCTTGTCTGATTTTTATAATTTGTTGTTGTATTTTTTTGTTATACGACTGCAAAAGTATAACTTTTTTTTATATTAAGCAAACATTTTGTCATATTTTTTTGATTTTTCTCTACAACAGACTATTTATTTGCCCTTCCACCTTATTATATAAAGAGGAAGCTGATGGCATTTCTTCTTTTTTCATGTCACAGTTGACGGATTGTAAAGAAAATTTACTAACTTTGCATCTGAATTATTTTTAATGAAAGAAAGATTGGAATATGTGCAAAGAACAGCCAGTGCTCAATGAGCATCATAAAGAAGAATTTGCTCCAGCTCACACAGCGGAGCATCTGCTCAACCAGACTATGATCAGAATGTTTGGATGCGAGAGAAGCAGAAACGCCCATATCGAGCGCAAGAAATCAAAGATAAACTATAACCTCACAGCGTGTCCTACAGCAGAGCAAGTGGCTGAAATAGAGCGTATCATGAATGAAGTAATCAAAAAGGATTTGCCTGTGACCTACGAATTTGTGACAAGAGACAATATCCCAGAAGGAGTAGTGCTCGACAAATTGCCCGAGGACGCAAGCGAGACACTGCGTATCGTCCGCATCGGCGATTACGATATCTGTGCTTGCATTGGCAATCATGTGGAAACTACTAAGGAAATCGGTACGTTCAAGATTACGAGTACGAGTTACAATGAAGGTAATTTCAGAATCGTATTCAAGGTAATTCAGTAGATTTTATTCCTCAAAAAGCAAAATGATAAAAGCAATATTATTTGATTTCGACGGCACTTTGGTAAACTCTGCTCCTGGCATCGTGAAGAATATGGAGCAGGTCTTTATCAAGATGAATATTCCAGTACCAACGGAGGAAGCGATGCGCGCTACTATAGGTCTGCCTCTTCGCCTTGCTCTCAAGGAGTTAGGACATCTTGACGATAAGGGTGCTGACGACGCTACTGAGCTGTATAGGAGCCTGTTTCCTATTTATGAGGTGGGATATGTGACCGTTTTTCCAGAGGTGAAAGAAACTCTTATGGCGCTTAAAGAGAAGGGAGTGAGATTGGCAATCGTAACATCAAGAGACACGACCTCGCTAAGACTCATAGCCGACAGACGTGATATGACTCCATACTTTGAGACTTACGTCACTGGAGCAGACGGCTTTCCTCCAAAGCCTGCTCCCGACATGGTGCTTGCGCTGCTCAAGAGGATGAATCTCAAAGAGGATGAAGTCCTCGTCGTGGGTGACACTACATTCGATATTGACATGGGAAACAGCGCAGGATGCAAGACGGTGGCTGTGACTTATGGAAACCATTCGCGAGAAAGACTGATGACTTCTCACCCTACATTTGTAATCGAACATTTCAGTAAATTGGCTGATCACCTACTTAACTAAAGAATAAGATATTATGCAAGAGATACTTATGACACCTGATGTGTGTATGCAGTTTTTAGTATGGTCATACTTCTATCACGATGTGATGCCCGAGAAAAACGTAAGCTATAAAGAGTGCGGAAAATTCTCGGATGACGATGCTGAAAGAATCGACGAACTGAAAGAGATGCTTTTCAAATGCTTCGAAGAGCAGTCCGTATTCAATGCTTGCCAGCAGTTTCAGTTGGCTAAGATTCGTAAAGAGCCTTGCCCTTTCCCTCAGCAGACTTTGGATAATATGTTTGCAAAAGAGAAATATTAAGCAGGCGATGGATGTCAGAATAAAATATGATTACCTCCCTCCCCCTTAATCATGTAATTATCTATATAGCTGACTCTTACATTAAACAACACGAAATAATAACACAGATAAAATGAACTATTCCGGTCTGATTATCGCCGTAATCACATTTCTGATTATCGGCATTTTTCATCCTATCGTCATCAAATGCGAATACTATTTTGGCACGCGTTGCTGGTGGGCATTCGCATTATTAGGCGTTTCTTTCATTGGCGCAAGCATTTTGATAGAGAATACTGTGGTGAGCATTGTGCTCGGCATAGTCGGTTGCTCCTGTCTATGGAGCATCCTTGAGATATTCGAGCAGAAAGAGAGAGTGAGAAAAGGATGGTTTCCAATGAATCCTAAACGAAAGGACGACTATTCTTCAGACAATAAAAAATGATTTACATCATAAGTAGGTAAAAATAATACTATACATCTACTTACATAAAATGCCCTATCTGTATATTCCTCTTGGACTTACAGATGGGGCATTATCTTTGGTGTTTTAAAGTGTTTTCCTACATTAAACCCAAATCGGTCATTAGAGCCTAAACAAAATCTGTTAGGAAACAACACAATAGCAAGAATTTTCGAACATTGTGGTCTAATGACCGATTTGGGTTAAAATGGGGTCTCATTTGACATCGGACCGAAAGAATCATTGAAGCTCGAATTGCGGAATTCTCCACCATTATCTGCTGGAGGCGCAAAGCCCTGAGCATCATCAGGATTGGCAAAGCGAGTAAACTCACCACGGAAATTGAGAAGGACATTGCCAGTAGAGCCCTTACGGTGCTTGGCAATGATAATCTGAGCCATTCCTCGGAGGTCATTTCCATCCTCATCCTGGAAGATGCGATAGTACTCCGGACGATGCACAAAGAGCACCATATCGGCATCCTGCTCGATGGCACCGGATTCTCGAAGGTCTGACAACTGTGGAATCTTGCTGTCATTGCCTGATCTCTTTTCCACATCTCGGCTCAACTGTGAGAGTGCAAGCACCGGAATATCCAATTCCTTGGCAAGTCCCTTGAGTGAGCGGCTGATCATACTTACTTCTTCCTGACGGCTATTGAAATTCATTCCGCTCGCACTCATCAGCTGAAGATAGTCAATCATCAGCACCTTGACGCCCTTCTCACGTACAAGGCGACGCGCTTTGGTGCGAAGTTCAAAGACTGAAAGACCTGGAGTATCATCGACATAAATCGGTGCATTGAGAAGTTTCGGAATCCTATTGTCGAAGCGCTTCCATTCCTCATCCGATAGTTTACCGCTAAGAATCTTGCTGCCAGGAATCTCGCACACATTGGATATAAGGCGGTTGACAAGCTGCACGTTATTCATTTCCAATGAGAAGAAAGCTATCGGCTCACCGTAATCCACAGAGATATTTCTGGCAAGAGAAAGAGCAAAAGACGTCTTGCCCATGGCAGGACGACCTGCTATGATGACGAGGTCGGAGGCTTGCCAGCCAGATGTTATCTCGTCAAGCTTGAAATAGCCTGTCGGAACGCCTGTCATTCCGCCATCATTCTGTGAAGCTTTCAGCAAGAGGTCACGCGCCTGGAGTACTACTGGCTGAATCTGAGTGTAATCCTGACGCATATTTTTCTGAGAGAGCTCAAAGAGCTTGCCTTCTGCTTCCTGCATCAGAGCGTCGATATCAGAACTCTCATCGAATGCTTTACCCTCAATGGTGCTGGCGTATGAAATCAACTGCCGGGCAACATATTTCTGCGCAAGCACACGAGCATGATACTCGATGTTGGCAGAAGAAGCCACACTGTCTGTCAATTCGATGATATAAGTGGGAGCTCCTACCTCATCATGTGTGCCTTCTTTCTTTAATTGCTCTATGACTGATACGAAATCCACTGGCACCTCCATGATGTTCAATTGCTGGATAGCATGGAATATCTTCTGATGCTTTGGGTCGTAGAAGGTTTCCGGGCGAAGCAATTCGCTGACCACAGTGAATGCGTCAACGTCAATCATGAGGGCACCAAGCACTCTTTTTTCCACCTCGACAGACTGAGGAGGCAGATGACCGAGGGATGTATCTATTTGAGGTTGAGCTTGTTTTTTCGCTCTTTTATACGTATTTGTTTGAGCCATTGTCTATATATTTTATTTTTCAGGTTACAAAGTTAGTATATTTTTCACTATCTTCCACATTTTTCATCCTCTATTTTCTTTGTCAGATGAAGTTTTTGTATTACTTTTGCATAGAAAATAATGCTCTCCGATGAAATCTATACTACTCTCAGGAGCTGCTCAATTGAAGAAAGTACTCATATCTTAACAATCTGCGGGGTTAAATGGTAATTGGACTTTCCTGCCTCCCCCCCCTAAATACTGCAATATTATGATAACATTCCCTTGCGCAAAGATAAATCTTGGATTGAACGTCTTGGCGAAACGTCCTGATGGCTATCATGACCTTGAGACCGTATTCTATCCTGTACCCCTCACTGACGCTCTCGAAGTGCATTGTATGCACCATGATTTTCCTCTGAAGGATAATTATGACATCTGTATCACAGGAGCCGAAGTGGCTGGAAATCCTGCTGATAACCTTGTCGTAAAGGCATACAATCTGATAGCCAAACATTATGATATTCCGCGTGTACACATTCATTTGTATAAGGGAATACCTATGCAGGCAGGACTTGGTGGCGGTTCGAGCGACGCTGCCTATATGATCAGACTGCTGGATGAATACTTCAAACTCAATATGGGTAATCGCGAAATGGAGCGTTATGCTGCCAAACTTGGAGCTGACTGCGCCTTTTTCATTACGGCAGAACCTGCTTATGCTACAGGTATAGGCGATGTGTTGCAACCTATTGGCAGTGAGCAAGATTGTAAACATTATCTCAAGGATTACTGGATAGCTTTGGTTAAGCCTGATGTTGCCGTATCTACTAAGGAGGCTTATGCTGGAATTACTCCACGAATGGCACAGAAATCTTGTAGGGAAATCGTACTCCAACCTATCGAAACATGGCGCAATGAGTTGGTAAATGACTTCGAAGAAAGCATTTTCCCAAAATATCCTGTCCTTTCTGAAATAAAAAAGAGACTGTATGATGAAGGCGCCATTTACGCTGCGATGAGCGGAAGTGGAAGCACAATCTTTGGAATCTATAAGGATAAACCTGAAAATATTGATTTATTATTCCCAGATTGTCAGGCTTTTGTCATACGCTTATGATGAAGTACTTTATAGCTATAATGGTGGTTGCTACTTGGGGCACCACCTTCGTGAGCAGTAAAGTGCTGCTCAATTCTGGGCTGATGCCTGCTGACATCTTCTTCTATCGCTTTCTTATGGCTTACTTCATAATGCTCTTTGTATGCCATAAAAAGCTCAGGGCTGATAATATTAAGGACGAACTGACTTTTCTCGGATTGGGGTTGATGGGTGGTTCCATCTATTTCCTTACGGAAAATATGGCACTCTCCTACTCTACTACTGCAAATGTCAGCATCCTTGTCAGCACCACTCCGATTATCACAGCATTTGTGCTTGCATTATTCTATAAGAATGAACGAATGAAACTCAGGCAGATTATCGGTTCATTCATCGCATTTATTGGTGTGACGCTTATCGTTTTAAATGGGCAGTTGAACCTTCATCTCAATCCCCTTGGTGACACTCTCGCCCTTATGGCCGCCACCACCTGGGCTTTCTATTCCCTTTTCATGAAGCGAGTAATGGGAAGATACAGTTCTGATTTTATCACACGTAAGATTTTCTTCTACGGAGTGTTGACTATATTGCCCTATTTTGCTATTGTTCAGCCACTTGACACTGACACTTCTCTGCTCTTTAAGCCCCATATCATCGGTAATCTCATCTTTCTCGGAGTTATTGCTTCCAGTTTGGCTTATCTGATGTGGAGCTGGGCTCTAAGAGAAATAGGCACTGTGAAGGCTTCAAACCTTATCTATACTCAGACTATCGTCACGATGATTTTAGGTTCTATCGTGCTCGGAGAGCGTATTACGCTCATGGCTGTCTCGGGAGTTGTTATCCTTTTTACGGGAGTAATCTTGGCTGTCAGAACGCCAAAGGAGAAGATTTCTATAAAACAATAACTGAGCGCTTTAGAAAAAGACACAGCTGAATGAAACATATTTTTGTTCTATTTTTCCGTATTCAAAAGACATTCAGGAAGCTATTGTATAACAATCTGATAATGTGAACATTACAGAAGCATAGCTATTATAGCATAAAAGCATAGTTATTACATCCTAATAACTATGCTTTTACCCTCCAATATCTATGCTTTCACTTCGTAATCTCTCCGTTATCGTTTTACGAAAGCATTTTTATCTCGTTTTTGTTCCATTTTTCCACAAACCGAAAGGCGCCGCTTTACTGTTTCTTTCACTCGGTAGTGATAAGCAAAATATGACCTTCGATAAGTATGAAAGATTCTGATTTCAGTCTAAAAGTAGGTGATTAGAATTATAATTACCCTCAAATCCGCAACCTTATAGGATGTAGTGGGACTATGCCTGAAAAGCTGCAA
>URJQ01000097.1 GCA_900548195.1 uncultured Prevotella sp. | reverse complement strand
GACGAAGTCTCGGGATTACATGAAAGAGAGAGACGGCTGTCTGGAAGACAGTACCGAGCAACCAAATACCAACGACCGACAACCCACAACCAACAACCTATCATTATATATTTATTGATATTTTATTACTGATAGGTAGCATATTAGCTGCTTACGAAACTTCAGTTACCTAATAATCAATGTACTACCACGCAGTGTAGCGTGAACCTTTTTCATGCTATTGAGCATTTCTACGGCATCATTCAGATTCTGGTCGCGACGCAACACAAAGTGCATGTGAAGACTGAGAAGATTACGATTATAACAATGCACTGTGACATTATAGATGGCTCCTATCTGCTTCAGGATTTCATCCAGCGAAGCGCGATCGTAATATATGAAGCCATCGCGCCATGATGTATATTGCATTGTGTCGGCTGGGTGAACGTCTATGTAGCCATACTGATTGAGCACAGCTTCCTGTCCGGGACTGACATCTACGAAAGTTTCATCAGTTTTCTTTCTGAAACGTACTTTGCCATTGACAAGGACGAGGCTTTCATCGCTTTCCTTGCATGAAGAGAGATAAAACTCGGTGCCGAGAACGGAAGTGATGGATCTGTCTGTGATAATATGAAATGGCCGTGTAGCATCCTTGGCTATGACGAAATATCCCTCTCCGCTCAACTTCACATCACGCGAATGCTGTCCAAAAGCCGTAGGATAAAGCAATCGGCTTCCAGGATGGAGATACACCTTTGACCCATCCGGAAGGTCCACACGATAACTCTGCCCCTGAGAAAGGGAAAGCATCAAGGTGTCATGTTCCAGCATGTCAATGTTTGTTGCATAATCTTTGACTTTAATCACCGAATCTACGCTGCCATCATCATGTGCCATCAGTGGCACGATATTTCCAGCTTTATCAGTAATGCGTGCTCCTATCGTTGCGTCAGCTTGAAACAGAAGTGATGGATCCTCATTGTGGACAGGCTTTTGCAATATCCATATCATACCAGCAATGACAGCTGCCGTAGCAGTAAGCGATAGCCATATCAAGCGCGTCTTGCCCTTTTCGTCCGGTTCAGCGTTTCTGGAGCTATCAGGATGTGCCATCTTGAAAGTTTTCAGTCTGGCATTCACCTCGTTTTTGTCTGGCTTAGGTGTCAATATGCTGCGAGCGATGGCAATGTCTTCTGCAGCGGTACGGAGGTCCGCATCGCCAGCCAATTGCTCCAACTGCTCGTCAGTAATATCAGCATCAGGCTCCATTATATTCAGTATATCATCCAATTCTTTCATTCTTGTTATATTGATGGTCATTAGGTTCCTGCATTCTTCTCGCTCCTTACTTGTTTCGGGTGTCGGAAATAAATGTTTTTTATTTATAGAACGACAAGGTTTAGTTATCGGGCACGCTCACGAATTATTTTCAATGCACGGATGATATGTTTCTTTATAGTACTGGTGCTTACGCCCAAATTATCAGCTACCTCCTGGTATTTGCGACGCTCCACATAGCACTGTATGAATATTTCCTGCGTGGGTGGAGGCAGTGATTGCAATACTTGCTCTATGACAGTCTCTCGCCGATAAGCCTCTTCTATCTGCTCTTGCGTGACGAGATGCTCTGTAATGATTGAAGAAAGGCGAATATATTTATCCTCCACTTTTTTATGCTTTAATCTGTCGAGGCAGTTACGACGAAGGCATTGATACATATATGCCAGAGCTTTGTCCTCTTCTATATCAGCATAATGCCTCCATACGTCTTCATACACCTCACTCACGGCATCATGGCAATCTTCATCCACATGCAGGAAATGATGTGCGAAAACATACAGTTGGCTATAATAGCGCTTGAATAATATGTCAAAAAGGCTGCTGTCGTCCACAGATTTCTGTTGTCTAATCTTTTTATTGTCTTATTGTATTGTTGAGAGCATCTATACCACCCAGCAAGACAATATATGGAATTTGCGGATGCAAATATACACTTTTTTAATCAAAATCTAAGACAAACGGTTATTTTTCTTACTTTTCAGTGTTTTTTTGCAACTTTTTGACATTTACCGTGCCCGTTTTTGTAACAATCTCGTTAACCAATTAAAACAACAAACATATTTTTTCTAACTAATACAATCCATACGGTATGAATAGAAAACGATTGATTGCATTTATGCTAATGCTGTTTCTATATTCAGGAACACTGTTTGCACAGAAGGTGACTATCAGCTTTCACAACGAAAGTATGTCACAGGCATTGAAACGTCTGGAAAGGGTCAGTGGATATAGAATCCTCTTTACCTACGAAGACGTGGAGGGCTACAAAGTGAATCACAAAGCAAAGAATGAGGAATTTGCATCCGTCATTCAAGCTCTCCTTGCAGGCAAGCCACTCGACTATGCCGTTGACGGAAAACTCGTGAACATCACTCTGCGTGAGCATAAGCAAATATATGAGAATGAGAAGAAGAGCTTCTCTGGTGTGGTGCTCGATGAAAACAATGAGCCCATCATTGGTGCTACGGTTAAGATTATCGGAACACAACTCGCTACTGTCACAGATGTCAATGGCAAATTCAGTTTCAAAGAATGGCCTCGAGGTGCTCACCTTATTATATCCTATATAGGAATGGAGACCACAGACGTCAAGGCTTCGGAGAATATGACCATAAGAATGAAGCCTGATGCACAAAATCTGACAGAGGTCGTGGTCAATGGTGCCTTCACTCGTAAAGCGAATACATTCACAGGAGCGGTGACAAGCGTAAAGGGAGAAGAACTCCAACGTATCGGCAATGCTAATATCCTGCAGTCATTGAAGAATATCGATCCTTCATTCTTACAGGTAGAGAATCTCGGCTCTGGTAGTAATCCTAACGCACTGCCCGACTTTCAGATGCGTGGCGGCTCCACTATTTCCAGCGTACAGGGCGAATATGCTTCCAGTGCCAATCAGCCTTTGTTTATTCTTGATGGCTTTGAGACAGAACTCACCAAAATCCTCGACCTTGACATGAATCAAGTGGAAAGTCTTACCACGCTGAAAGATGCCACTGCCAAGGCTATCTATGGTTCTAAAGCCGCCAATGGCGTTATTGTCATTGAGACAAAACGCCCTAATCAGGGTCGTCTGCGTATCAATTATACTGGTAGCCTCAATCTTGAAGTGGCAGATTTGTCAAGCTATGACATGTGTAATGCGGCAGAGAAACTGGAGGTAGAACGCCTGGCAGGACTTTATTCTTCAGATAATCCTATGACCCAAATGACACTTGACCAGCAGTATGCTTCCAAGCTTCGCGAAGTGCTTGCCGGTGTCAACACAGACTGGATATACCAACCATTGCGCACAGGTGTCGGTCATAAGCATTCTTTATTCGTGGAAGGTGGCGACAAAACAATGCAATATGGCATCAATCTTGCATACAACCGCACCCAAGGCGTAATGAAAGGCTCTGATCGCAACACCTTCTCTGGTGCTATGACCATGGCTTATCGCGTCAAAGGATTTCTCTTTCGTAATAAGTTGACTATCGATTATAATAATAGCAACAATTCTCCTTACGGTGATTTTAATACTTATTACCAGATGAATCCATACAGTCGTCTGTATGATGAAAATGGCTTCCTCATCAAATCCTATAGCTATATGAATGCTACAGGTAGTAATGGTATATATTATAATCCGCTGTATAACACTACATTAAACACTAAGGATAATAGCACATACACTACTATTACAGACAATTTCTACGCTGAATGGCAGGCTACAGATGACATCCGTGTCATTGGACGTTTCGGAATCGTAAATAAGCAATCTACAGCCGATATCTTCAAGCCTGCTAATCACACAGATTTTATCAATCAATCCAATGTCTATCGCAAGGGAAGTTACCGTCAGACTAATGGTAAAAACACAGATATCAATGCTGACCTCGGACTCAGCTTCGGTCATCAATGGGGCAAGCATCTTGTCTTTGCCAATGCCCAACTGAACATGAGCAACAACACATACAACAACACTCAAGTGCTGGCGGAAGGATTTCCAAATGACTTTATGGACGACATTAAGTTTGCCGTACAGTATGCTGAAAAGGCGACACCTACTGGTCTTGAGGGCGTTTCCCGCTCATGTGGTGGTATTCTCAGTGCCAACTACTCTTTTGATGAGCGTTACCTCTTCGATGCCAACTATCGTTTGTCAGGCTCTTCCGAGACCGGACGCAACAATAGATGGGGCTCTTTCTGGTCAATAGGAGCTGGATGGAACATACAGAACGAGGCTTTCATGAAGGAACTTTTCAGCAATGGCATAGTAAACCGTCTCAAATTGCGTGCCTCTTATGGCTATACCGGTTCGCAGGGCTTCTCCAGTTATGATGCTTATCCTATGTTCTCATACTATAGTGATGCCTCATATAATGGCGCTATCGGCTCTTATGTTAAAGGGCTCGCTAACAAAGACTTGCGCTGGCAACAGAAATATGATACTAACTTCGGTGTAGATTTCACCTTATTAGATAATGCTCTCTCCGGACGTTTCGACTATTACATCGCCACCACCGATGGAATGATAACCAATGTCACTGTACCTGGCACGACTGGATTCTCCACTTACGTGGCAAACCTTGGTAAAACAGAAAATAAAGGCTACGAGGCTTACCTCAACTGGCGTTTTTTCCAGAATAATCAAGGACGTGATTACATAAATGTCTATGCGAGTATGGCGCACAATAAGAATACTCTGAAGGAGATTTCCAGTAACCTCCGTGCATGGAATGATGCACAGGACAAGAACCAGATGGACGAAAGTACCAGCGCTTCTCTTCGTTCTAAGCCTTCAGTAAAGTATTACGAGGGATGTTCCATGAATGCCATCTGGGCTGTAAAATCACTTGGTATTGACCCACAGAATGGTAAAGAGATATACGTAAAAAAAGACGGAACGGTCACTTATGAGTATGATGTCAATGATCAGGTGGTCTGTGGCGACACTCAACCTAAATTCAATGGTAACATCGGACTTAATGGAGAAATCAATGGGTGGGGCTTCACCGTAGCAGCAAACTATCGTTGGGGTGGTCAGATGTATAACACCACACTCGTATCACGAGTGGAGAATGCTCCTATACAGTACAATGCAGACCGTCGTGTGCTGACAGACCGCTGGCAAAAGCCAGGCGATGTGAGTCTCTTTAAGGCTATCACCGACCGTTCTATCACTCTTCCTACATCCAGATTTGTAGAGGATTATAATCTCTTTACATTGTCTTCTCTTAGTTTCTACTATGATTTCCGCAATTGTAATTTCCTGAAAAAGTCATTCCTGGAGCGCCTGAAGGTGGCAGCTTACGCTAATGACCTATTTGTCATCTCAAGTGTCAAGACCGAACGTGGTACTGATTATCCGTTTGCTCGCACATTCTCGCTTCAGGTGCAGTTAACATTCTAAACCATATAACATCCATCCACAATGAAGACAACATATATAAAGCATATCACTCTCGCACTGCTCGCTGTCATTTTCCTGACAGGATGCAATGATTGGCTTGACGTTAGTCCAAAGTCGCAGATAGAAGAGAATGACCAATTCAGCAGACCTTCAGGCTTTCGTGACCAGCTTACAGGCGTTTACACGCTGATGTCACAAAGTTCGCTTTATGGCATGAACCTGGGATTTGGTTTTGCAGAAGTCCTCTCACAGAATTATGACGTCGATGCAAGTAGTGATTGGCAACCAATTTCCGAGTATGACTATACCAATGACAAGGTAGAACCGACAATCAGTACAATATGGAATACCACCTATTCCTGCATCGCAAACCTCAACGTCATGCTTGGTAATCTGGAGAAAGCCAACAAAGCAATGTTTCAGGACAATGAGTACAGCCTATGCTTTGGTGAGGGACTCGGTCTGAGAGGTTTCCTGCATTTCGAATTGATGCGTCTCTTTGCTTCTTCTCCTGCCATGAATGGCAATGACAAAGGCGTACCTTATGCCACAGAATATGGAAAGAACATCCCAGTACAGAAGTCTGTCAATGAGACAATGGATTTCATCATAGCCGACCTTCTTAAGGCAAGTGAGTATCTGGAGCATGACTCTCTCTATGCAAGTAAATCGCCATATTCACACTGGAATCGTAGATATTATTACAACTATTATGCTAATGAACTCGTGCTCTCTCGCGCTTATCTCTGGAAAGGCGATAAGGAGAATGCCTTGAAGCATGCCATGTCTATTATCAAAGTGCAGGAAAGTAGTCTCAAGTCATATCCATTCTCATGGGTTCACTATACCTCTATGCAAGCACAGAACGTACGCGATCGCGACCTTATCTTCTCAACAGAACATCTTTTCCACCTCGCAATGGACGAGACCTACTGGGAAGAGCAGACCAATCTTTACTTTAAATCAAAGGGAGGTACTGCCACTCTATCTCCGAGCGAGACAAAGGCCAACAAGATATACGAAGTGGATAAGGGATATGGAAACGATTACCGCCTACTCCGTGGCTATGAGCAGGACGGTGACAAGCGATATATATGCAAATACTGGGTAATAGATGGCTCTTCATATATAAATATGTACCCTGTACTGCGTATGTCGGAAGCCTATTACATTGCTGCAGAATGCCTAAAGGACAGTGATCCTAAACGTGCTATCGAACTTCTCAATACAGTTCGCTACAATCGTGGTCTCAATCTCGAATCAAATAATCTTCCTGCAACTCTCACTGTTGATGAGATACAGAATGAGATATACAAGGAATACCAGAAGGAATACGTAGGCGAAGGCGGTCAGTTGTTCTTCTACAATAAGCGACTGAATAATCCTTCCATCGAGGGAGCCACCCGTCCTGCCAGCAAGAACATATATGTCCTTCCAATTCCTGACAACGACAAGGAGTTTGGAGGGTACGACAACTGATTAGTTCATCCCAAGAGTTTCACTCTTATCAAAACAAATAACCACAATGAAAATACCAACAATAATAAAACAAATCTCCCTGACAATGGCTGTGCCTTTCAGTTTCATTACTGCTGTAGGAGTCTTATCATCATGTGAGAATGATGGCTTCTACTATCAGGATGAAGCACGTGTTCGCCTTGAAGGACCTGAATTATGGGCACTTGGATCTGATTCCCTCGTCTTTTCATTCGTTACTTACCCTGAAGAAACATCGGATTATGTCATGGACATAGACGTATGCGTAATGGGACCAGTCTGCAACCACGACCGTACTGCAAGCATCACCGTAAATGATAACGCTACGACAGCCAACGCTTCACAGTATAGCATGCCTTCCTCTGTAATCATTCCTGCTGGTCAGGAAAAAGGCATCCTGCCGGTAACCATCAAGCGTGATGCTTCAATACAGAAAAAATCCGTACGCCTTCAGGTCTCAGTAGCGCAAAGTGAAGACTTCAATATCGGGGTCAATGAGCAGAATTACTTCACCATTATTTGGAATGACCAAATCTCACGACCTAATAATTGGGACACGCTTGAGGATTTCTTCGGCACTTACAGTAACGTGAAATATCGCTTTATGCTCAGCAATAGCGAAGAAGGCACCGAATTTAGCACCGAGACGATGACATGGTCACAACTCAATTCTTATCGCATCAAGTTTGCCAAAGCATTAGAAGTGTATAACAATGCTCACCCCGGCAATCCTCTGACCGATGAAAATAACCAACTGGTATCTTTCTGATTTCATGAAAGATGTCAGTAAGTCAATCTACTTATATCCCACATCTTAAAATGCAAGACATAAAAATGAAAAGAATAAAATATTTTCTTACAGCAATAGCCTTCGGCATCCTTGCATCAATGGCGTCATGCGTCAGTGATGATGGCAACTATGATTATCTCAGCGATGAACAAGCTGGCGAGATAAAGTTTGATACCGTGGGTATGGATCCTGCAATGCGCCAGAGTCTCTTTGTCCTTTCAAGCGGACAGCATATAGAATACACTCCTAAAGTAGAATATGTGCATCCAGAAAACCTTGATTATGCATGGCTACTATTCAAGACTAACAATAATGCTTACGAAGCAGAGCAGATAGGCAATGCCCTCGTCTATCCAAAGCCAGACACCATAAGCCATGAGCTCAATCTCTCTTGGGATGTGAATCTCAAACCTGGAACCTATAAGATTTATCTTAAGGCTAAAGATAGAGTGACTGGAATGGTGGGATATTTTTATCCTTGCAATTCCTATTCCTCACTCAAATCTTCAGGAAAGAAGAGTGGCCTCTTTATGCTTGTGGAAAGAGATGGCCAGACTGACATAGAGGCTATGGGCTCAGACCTTATGCTTATCTCCGGAAAACATTCCGAACCAAAGTATTATAGCAGCCTTAACGGAAAATACCTACCGGGCAAACCTCTCTTCATCCGTGGCACTTCCACCGGTAAGACTTCAAAGGATGGATACCTCGTAGCAACCACAGAAGGACTATTCCGCATTGCTGCTGACGGAATGGTGATGATGGACGAATGGAATGACCTATTCTACTCTACACCAGAGAAATTCAATCCAGAGACAAGCAATTATAATTCATCATTCGGATGCGATGCTTTCATCAACGACGGCAAGCTACATGTCATATATTTCAGCAAGGCTAACGACCGCAAATACTCAGAAGTCATTGCTGGAGACTACGAGGCTTTCCCATATCTCATGGCAAATGCTCGAGCCACATGGAAGCCTAATGCGGAAGCCATAAATGCAGAACAGGTAATCTACGACAAAAAAAATCATTGCTTCCGTCCACTTTATCCTATGGCAACGTCTGTAAGTAAATTTAAATCCACCAATCCAGAAGCTTATGCAGACGCCAACAAGTTGCCAGCCGACCCTGTCGCCATCCTCAACGGATACAATAATTCCACTTGGGCAATCCTCGATTATGAAGAATCGCGCTGGCTTTATCAGTTCTGTTTCAATAATGTAGTGGATAAAGGCGACCTTTCATACGGTGGCGAACGCGCAATTCAAAATCTTGACGGATGCACCGACATAAAGAATGCAAAATACTGGGCTTCAAATACTGGTGGCTCTGCCTTCTTCTATGCCACAGACGATGCAGTGTATAGCTACTCCACCACAAGCGGAAACGCGACAAGCAACAAAATATACTCCTGCGAGAACGGAGAGATAGTAACTGCATTATACCTTGCTGGAAGTCAGGGCGGAGGATGGCCTACAAGCAACTGCATATTCTGGATAGGCACATGGAATGAGACCACCCAAAACGGACGCCTTATCCAATATGAAATGGATATCTATAATGGTGTGCCAAACGATCAATGGGGGTCTATGTTTGGTTCCGCTCCCGGCGCTTATATCACAGATGGCTGGGGCAAGATAAAGTCCATGACTCTAATTGAAGCTGAATGAGGATTGTTTTAATTCATAATTCATAATGCATAATTCATAATTTCTAATCAGACAACTAAATGAAAAAGACTATTATAACAGCATTAGCATTGATGGCAATGACATCGGCTTTTGCACAGAATACGACTCTCACTTGCAAAATTGCAGGAGTGCCAGATAGTAGCAATGTAGGTCTTGCTCTTATAGATGGTACAAATGCTAAGGTCACATATAAAGCTCCAATACTGGACGGTGAAGCTGTAATAAAATTCGACCTTGAAGAGCCTCGTGGCTTCTATCTCATGGTGAATGACAAGCACACTGGCGAGATTATAGTACTGGATAAAAATGAGAACGCCACTCTAACAGCAAAAATGGACAAGGGGGAAATAGGCGACGTCAATGTAGAAGGCAGTCTCACCTATCTCGAATATTACATCAAGCGAATTGACAAAGATGCTCTCAACAGAAAATATATCGCCCATACCAAGGTGCCTGCCTATATGGAGTATAACAAAGCTTCCGCCGCCAAAGACACTGCAAGATGCAAACAGATACGCGACAGCAGGGAATGGAAGGATTTCGCGAAGAGCGAGCAATGGTTCTTCGACGAAGTGGAACGTCAATACAAAGGTGTGCAGGAAGCAAACAAAGATTCATGGTTAGGCCCTTTCTTCATGATGACAAACTATTCCTACCTCACCAAAGAGCAGTTGCCGGAGTGGGAGAAATTCTCTGACGAAACGAAGAACTCATTCTATGGCAAGGCTTGCCATGACCTTATCGTGCCTCCGTCTGAAGTCGGGAAAAAGATGCCAGACTTTCAATTTACCAATTTCAAAAACAAGAAGAAGGTCTCCCTCAGCAATGTGCTGAAGAAGAACAAGTATGTGCTCATCGACTTTTGGGCTTCATGGTGCAACCCATGCCGTAAGGAGATTCCAAATATCAAGGCGAATTATGAGAAATACCATCGTAAAGGCTTTGACGTGATTTCCATCTCTGCCGATGCAAAAGAGGCAGACTGGATAAAGGCGCTCAAAGAAGAGAATCTCCCATGGTGGAACGATCGTGATGGTAAGCAGGGACTATGCTCCCTCTATAAGGTCAAGTATTACCCTACCATATATCTTCTCGACTCAGAAGGCAAGGTCGTGGCAAAAGACATACGTGGCGAGGAACTTGCTAAGAGACTGGAAGAACTATTAAGATAGGTTGTTGGTTATTGGTTGTAGGTAGCTTTGTCTGGAAGACAATACCGAGCACAGCGAGAGTAACCCGGGGCGCAGTCTCGAGATTGATAAAGTAGATAGTGGTGGCTGTCTCTTTCATGTAGTCCAAGAACATACCTCCATCTTCGACTTTGTCAAAGA
>URJQ01000096.1 GCA_900548195.1 uncultured Prevotella sp. | reverse complement strand
CAGCGCGATTTTTCACTCTTCACTTTTCACTCTTCACTTTTCACTAAAAGAAGAAGGTAACTCCCATTCTTCATTCTTCATTTTTTAAGCTAATCCTCTTCATTCGAGCATCATCAGAAGAAGAGCCGATAAGCAATTCATACTTGCCTGAGAGTGGGCGCACGGTATTGCTCTCCTTGTCCCACCACTCGAATTGCTGGCGTGAGAAAGGAATCTCCACCACGCTCTTGACGCCAGCTTTGAGGGAAACACGCTTGAAGGCACGGAGCGTCTTGACAGGACCTTCGGCATCATCAGGACGACGGAGATACACCTGCACCACTTCATCACCGTCCCTCTTGCCAGTATTCTCCACCGTGACGGTCAGCACGCCCTTCTTCTTGTCGTAGCGAGGAGAAGAAATCTCAAAGGTGGAGTAGGAGAGACCATGACCGAAAGCCCAGAGAGGCTCACCTGAGAAGTAGCGATAAGTGCGGTTCTTCATCGTATAATCGAGGAAATCCGGCAGTTGTGAGTCGTCTTTATAGAATGTAATAGGCAATTTACCGCTTGGGTTTACATCGCCGAAGAGTATCTCTCCGAGCGCTTGACCGCCCTTCTCCCCGCCATACCAAGCCTGAAGCATAGCGTTGCAGCGAGCCGCTTCGGGAGTGAGAGCCACTGCCGAACCAGAGCAGTTGACGAAGATTACCTCACGACCAGCCTCCGCTAATGCCTTTACCATCTCGCGCTGAGAGCGTGGCAACTCGATGCTCGTGCGGTCGCCTCCTTTGAATCCCTCTTCATTGACTTTCATCTCTTCGCCTTCGAGCTGTGGGGATATGCCGCCGCAGAATACCACATAGTCGTAGCCAGCAGTCTTTCTCACCATATCTTCAGGCGTTGTCACCACCTTTCGGGCAATGTCAAACTGCAAGGCGGCATAGTTTTCGCCCTGCATATACTCCACTATTACAGGGTATTCCTTACCCTTTTTCACCTTGATGTCACCGCTCCAGAGGTTCACTTTCTCACGAGTTTTCCACACATCACAGATGGTATCGCCCCCGATGATGACGCGCATACGGTCGTCAGCATTGCAGGTGACGGTCAGTCTCTCCGACTTCTCCGGACGTAACACGCCCTCATAGCGAGCAGAGAAATGCTCCAGTTCGACGCCAGGAGCAAACACCGTGGCGCCACCGTTGTTGAGATTGATAGGGCTGGAGTATCTCGCAGAAGTGACGCTGTCGCCCTTCATCTCAGTGTTGTTCCAGTAAGTGCCCACCATTCCCTGCTCACCGTCAGCGGAGAATATTTCAGGGAAACAGCTCTCCATCATCTCATTATGACACAGTCCGGCGCCGCTTATCAGCACGGCAGAAGGACATAGCGCCTTTATGCCTTCGTAGATGGTCGTCGTCTCGGTAGGGAAACCGTTGTAGTTGCCCCACATCATCATCTCATTGTCAGCGTTAGGACCCACCACAGCCACTTTAGCATCCTTGCTGAGAGGCAGTACGCTGTTTCTGTTTTGCAAGAGAATGATGCCCTGACGCGCCATTTCCAGTGCCTGATTCTTATGCTTTTGGCACGCTATGACAGACTCCGGAATCTTGGTCCACTCCACTAAAGAATCGTCATCAAAGTCGCCCAACGAGAAGCGGGCGGCAAGAAGTTTCACCACGCTCTCATCTATCTGTGCCTCAGTGATAAGTCCCTCCTTTACGGCTTGTGGGAGCTTGTTGTACACCGAACCGCATTCCACGTCCGTACCAGCCAGCACAGCCTTAGCGGAAGCAGCCTGGGCATTAGGGCTTACCTCGTGTCTGCCAGGGACGTAGAAATCATTTATCGCGCCACAGTCGCTTACTACGAGTCCGTCAAATTTCCATTCATCCCTCAGTATCTGCCTGAGTAGCTTGTTGCTGCCGCAACATGGGTCACCATCCCAGCGCTGATAAGCACACATCACCTCTCTCACGTTGCCCTCTTCCACAAGAGTTTTGAAGGCAGGAAGATACGTTTCCCACAGGTCTCGCGCCGGGATATTCTCCACATTGAATGAATGGCGGTTCCATTCCGGTCCGCTATGTATGGCGAAATGCTTAGCGCAAGCGAGGTTCTTGTAGTATTTCGACCCCTCCGGACCTTGCAGTCCGCGCACCACGGCGAGTCCCATCTTGGCGGTAAGGTAAGGGTCTTCGCCGTAAGTCTCCTGTCCGCGTCCCCATCTCGGGTCACGGAAGATATTGATATTAGGCGTCCATACCGAGTTGCCACGATAGCGGGCAAGCGTGTTGTTCTTCCTTGCTATGGTGTTCTTGGCACGTAGTTCGTCGCTGACGCTGGTGAAAACGTCGAGCAGCAGGGCGTCGTTCCATGAGCTTGCCATGCACATGGTGATGGGGAAAACGGTCGCAGTGCCGTTTCGTCCCACTCCGTGCAGAGCCTCGTTCCACCATTCAAACCTGCTGATGCCGAGGCGCTTTATCTCCTGCGAGCGGTCCATCATCAGTTTAGCCTTCTCCTCCAGTGTCAGTCTTGAGCAGAGGTCTTTCGCCCTTTCTTCAGCGGAGAGTAGGGGATTGTTGTACGGTAACATAGTCTGTGCCTTCACACCACATGATATAGTGAGGGCAGCTGCGATAAGGAAGCTTTGTAGTTTCATTGCGTTGTAGGTTGGTTAGTTGACTGTTTGCAGTATAGTTAGCAAGTCTTTTCTACCTTATAAAAAGGGAAAATACAGGTGCAAAGATACCTTTTTTATTCCGAATAACCCAAATAATCGTGTTTTTTTTGCTCAACAAGAGGATTTTTAGTAACTTTGCACGATGGATGCAGAATGAAAATACATGACGATGACAATGGGATTTATATCTGAAAATCAATGGATAATTGTTTTCCCACATATATTTCCGACGGTTTTCCAGATGCAATCCCGCTGCTCCGATAATCATTTTAACTGAGAATAAAACGCTAATGTCAAAGATAGAAATCCGAAAGATCTCCGACAAGAAAGGACTGAAACAGTTCATTGACTTCCGTACCGACCTCTATAAGGGTGACCCTTATGCAGTCCCTTATATCTTCATGGGCGAGATGGGCACGCTCGAAGCCAAGCAGAATCCGGCGCTTGCCTTCTGTGATGCTGAGTATTACATGGCTTTCCGCGATGGAAAACCGGTGGGAAGAGTGGCTGCCATCATCAACAATCGCGCCAACGAGCAATGGAACACCAAGGCAGTGCGCTTCGGTTTCTTCGATTTCGTAGATGATATTGAGGTGTCAAAGGCGCTCCTCGACACAGTAAAGGACTACGGACGCAAGCATGGTATGGACAATATCATCGGTCCGATGGGCTTTACAGACATGGACAGGGAGGGAATGCTCGTCAAGGGATTCGACTCTCTCGCCTCCATGCACGCCAACCATAACTACGCCTACTACCCGAAGCACATGGAGCAGATGGGCGAGTTTGCCAAGGACAACGACTGGGTGATGCTCTCCATCACCGTGCCGGATGCCATTCCGGAGAAGATGCTCAAGGTGGCTGGCATGATAGAGAAACGCTATAACCTCCATGCCCGCAAGATGACACGTCACCAGTTGCTCAAGGAAGGCTACGGAAGGCGATTCTTCGAGATACTCAATGAATGCTACGGACACCTCTACGGATTCTCACGTCTCGACGATAAGCAGGTCGATGACCTCGTCAAGAACTATGTCGCCCTCGCTGACCTCAACCTTATCACCATCGTGACTGACGACAATAAAGGCGGCGAAATGGTAGGCTTCGGAGTCAGTTTCCCAAGCTTCTCCGAGGCACTGCAGAAGACAAAGAACGGCAAACTCCTGCCTTTCGGATGGTATCACCTGCTACGCGCACTCAAGTTCCACAAGACAAAGACGGTCGATCTCCTCCTGGTGGGCATCCTTCCGGAATACCGCACCAAGGGTGCCAACTCTCTCGTGTTCTGCGATCTCATCAGATGGTATCAGAAATATGGCTTCGAGAAGGCGCTCGCCCTCCCTATGATGGAGACCAACAGCGGTGTGCTCGACCAGTGGAGCTACTTTGATGCAGAGGAAGTAAAGCGCCTTCGCAGTTATAAAGCTATTCTTTAATCTTTGGTTACCACCCAATCACCCCTCAATATCCCCCATTATGTCAGAAGAAAAGATAGAAACCACACAAGTAGAATATAACGACGACAACATCACCCACCTCAGTGACGTGGACCATATACGCACAAGGCCGGGAATGTATATCGGTCGCCTCGGAGACGGAACAAACTCCGAGGACGGTATCTATGTGCTCCTGAAGGAGGCTATCGACAATTCCATCGACGAATTTCGAATGAATGCTGGAAAGCGCATAGAGGTGGATATCATTGATAATAAGGCTGTAAGCCTGCGTGACTACGGCAGAGGAATACCGCAGGGAAAGATGATAGAAGCTGTAAGCCAGCTCAATACCGGAGGAAAATATGACTCAAAGGCTTTCAAAAAGTCGGTGGGAATGAACGGTGTGGGTATTAAGGCTGTCAACTTTCTCAGCACTCACTTCGAGGTGCGTTCCTATCGTGACGGACAGGTGCGCACGGCAAAGTTTGAGAAAGGCATCATCATCAGCGACACCACTGAGCCTACAGAGGATGAAACCGGCACTTACATCTACTTTGAGCCGGATGCTTCTCTCTTCAAAAACTATTCCTTCCATAATGATATCGTGGAGACTATGCTCCGCAATTATACATATCTCAACACCGGACTCGCCATAATGTACAACGGAAGGCGCATCCTCTCCCGAAACGGACTTGAGGATCTCCTGAAGGATACTATGACCACAGACGCCCTCTACCCGATAATCCACGTCAAAGGCGAAGATATTGAGATAGCTTTCACACATACCAACCAGTACGGAGAGGAGTATCACTCTTTCGTAAATGGTCAGCACACCACGCAAGGCGGTACGCATCAGTCTGCATTTAAGGAGCATATAGCCAAGACAATAAAGGAATTCTCGGGCAAGAACTTCGAATATACCGATATCAGAAGCGGCCTCGTGGCTGCAATAGCGGTCAATGTGGAGGAACCTATGTTCGAATCGCAGACCAAGATCAAGCTCGGCTCGCTCAATATGTCGCCGAACGGCATCAGCGTCAACAAGTATGTAGGCGACTTCGTCAAGCTCGAAGTGGACAATTACCTCCACCGTCATCCGGACATCGCTGAGATAATAATCCAGAAAATCACGGAGAGCGAGAAGGAAAGAAAAGCCATGGCTGGCGTCACAAAGTTGGCAAGGGAACGCGCTAAGAAGGCTAACCTCCACAACAGAAAGCTGCGCGACTGCCGCATTCACTACTCCGACGTGAAGAATGACCGTAAGGAAGAGTCGTGCATATTCATCACCGAGGGTGACTCTGCCAGCGGAAGTATCACCAAAAGCCGCGATGTAAACACACAGGCTGTCTTCTCTCTTCGTGGTAAACCGCTCAATTCCTACGGATTGACAAAGAAGGTGGTGTATGAAAACGAAGAGTTCAACCTCCTTCAGGCGGCTCTCGACATCGAAGATGGACTCGATGGACTTCGCTATAACAAGGTTATCGTAGCCACGGATGCCGACGTAGATGGCATGCACATACGCTTGCTCACCATCACTTTCTTCCTGCAGTTCTTCCCGGAACTCATCAAGAAAGGCCACGTCTATGTACTCCAGACCCCTCTTTTCCGCGTCAGAAACAAGCGAGCAAAGATAAAGGACAAGAAGATAATCGTTGCCGAAGACGAGAAGCTCACCGAAAGAGGAGAGAAGAAGAAGGACTATATCACCAGATATTGCTACAGTGATGAGGAACGTCTGCAGGCGATAAAGGAACTTGGACCCGACCCTGAGATAACGCGATTCAAGGGATTGGGAGAGATTTCGCCTGATGAGTTTGCTGGATTCATAGGTCCTGACATCCGCCTTGAGCAGGTGACGCTTCATAAAAGCGATGAGGTGGAGAAGCTTCTCGCCTACTATATGGGCAAAAACACTATGGAGCGACAGAACTTCATCATCGACAATCTCGTCATCGAGGAAGATATTCCCGAAGAAGAGCAGTACTATGATTAGTCCAATCAGCACTACCTTATTATATATAGGCATTACATGAAGTATCAATAAACAGTAGTTTCGCAGGCGTTAAACAGGCTACTTTACAGAATAAAATATCAATAAATAAAAATAAAAAAATATATTTTTCTATATTTTTTCTATGTTTTTCTCTATTGATATTTTCAACATCCCCACGCCAGTGGGGACTGAGGGGCGTGTTTAGCGTTTGTAAAATGTTGATATTTTATACTACTCAGTAACTAAGTTAATTATGAAAAGAACAGCATTTTTCCTCCTTTCCGTCCTGATGGCAATGGCAGTCAATGCACAGATGCGCATCAATATGGGCGAAGATTCCCCAATAAGGAAGATGATGATAGCACAGATGGCTATCGAAAACCTCTACGTTGACAGCGTTGACAGCAAGAAACTGTGTGAAGACGGCATTAGAGCAATGCTCGAAAAGCTCGACCCGCACTCCACATACGCTACACCGAAGGAAGTGAAAGCCATGAACGAACCATTGCAAGGCAACTTTGATGGCATCGGTGTGCAGTTTAATATGTATCATGATACCCTCGTCATCATACAGACCATCACCAACGGACCGTCAGAGAAAGTGGGCATCCTCGCTGGCGACCGCATCATTACAGTCAATGATACCGCCATTGCGGGAGTCAAGATGTCAAGAGAAGACATCATGAAGCGCCTCCGCGGACCTAAAGGCACCAAGGTGGTGCTCGGCATAGAGCGTGCCGGAATCAAGGACAGACTGTCATTTACTGTCACACGCGACAAGATTCCAGTCAAGTCATTAGACGCCGTTTACATGATTCGTCCGAAGATAGGATATATCCGTATCAACAGTTTCGGAGCCACTACATACGATGAATTCATGGCAGGAGTAAAGTCATTGAAGGCACAAGGCATGCAAGACCTTATCCTCGACCTTGAAGAAAACGGCGGAGGATACCTCCAGGCAGCCGTCGCCATACTCAATGAAATGCTGCAGAAGGATGATCTTATCGTATATACAAAGGGCAGATCACAGCAGAGACAGGAGTTTAGGGCGAAAGGAAACGGCAGCCTTCTCGATGGAAGAATAGTCGTATTGGTCAATGAATTCTCGGCTTCAGCCTCTGAAATCGTCAGCGGAGCCATACAGGATCAGGACCGTGGCATAGTGGTAGGACGCCGCACATACGGCAAAGGACTCGTACAGCGCCCTATAGACCTCCCTGATGGCAGCCTTATCCGCCTCACTATAGCACATTATTACACCCCTTCAGGCCGCTGCATACAGAAGCCTTTCACCAAGGGCGACGCACTATCATACGCTATGGACCTCGACAATAGATACAAGCATGGCGAGTTTACCAGCGCTGACAGCATCCATTTCGCAGACTCGCTCAAGTATTACACACTGAGAAAGCACCGCACAGTCTATGGCGGAGGAGGCATTATGCCCGACTATTTCGTGCCACTCGACACCACAGTCTTCACTCCTTTCCATCGTCAGTTGTCGGCAAAGTCATTCATCATCAATGCTAATCTGAAGTATATCGACCACAATCGCAAGCGTCTCAAGAAGCAATATCCCGACTTCAAGACCTTCCAGGCTAAGTTTGAAGTGCCTCAAAGCTATATCGACGATATCCTCGATGAAGCAAAGAAGCAGAATATCACACCGAAGGATGATGACGAACTCCAGCGCACACTGCGCCATTTGCGCCCTCAACTCAAAGCTCTCGTCGCAAGAGACCTATGGGATATGTCGGAATATTTCCATATATGGAATGAGGAAAGCGATGTAATCAAGTGCGCATTAAAGCAATTGGGCACGGAATAGGCAGCGGATATCCCCAGCACCGGCAGAGAATATCCATTGCAAAAGTAATTGATTGTCACTGCAAAAGTACACGGAAAGCACGTCTTTCAGTATGATAAAAGGTAATAAAAGCGCTGTCAGCACAATACGCAAATCAGCGCAAAACCGTTGATAAACAGGCTGAAAAGACAGGAAAAACGAATATTTTATGCACAATATATATATGTTTGTGCAGGAAAAAGCGCTTTTTTAGCAAAAATATTTGCTTATGTGAAGAAAAGTTTGTTACTTTGCACTCGATTTGCAAAAATCCATTAAGTTAGAATATTAATTATTAATCATTATTACAATTATGTCAGAAATTAAGGAAAAGGTTGTTGAGATCATCGTTGACAAGCTCGGTGTTGATGCAGCTGAAGTAAAGGATGAGGCATCTTTCACAAATGACCTCGGTGCAGATTCACTCGATACTGTAGAGCTTATCATGGAGCTTGAGAAGCAGTTCGATGTAACAATCCCAGACACAGACGCTGAGAAGATTCAGACTGTAGGCGACGCTGTCGCATACATCGAGAACGCTGGTAAGTAATCTCACGTTACATTATCTTTGTTCAAGATAGATAGATAGAACAACGGGTGATGATTGGTCGATAACTCTTTTATCGCCCAATCATCATTTTTTTTTATTATGGTGGGATTATATGGCGGTAATCATATCTATATGGATTAGGATATAGACTGTAATTGATGTGTTTCATTATTATAAAATCACAATTTGATTACCCAATTATCTGCCCAACCTTTAGAATATAAGAAAATAAAATGGAATTAAAAAGAGTTGTAGTGACAGGCCTTGGCGCTGTTACCCCACTTGGACTCTCTGCTGAAGAGACTTGGAAGAACATGATTGCTGGTGTCAGCGGCGCTGATACTATCAAGCAGTTTGACGCTTCACGCTACAAGACCACTTTCGCTTGCGAGGTAAAAGACTTCGACCCTTCAAAGTGGATCGACCGTAAGGAAGCACGTAAGATGGACAAGTTCTGCCAGTTTGCAATGGCATCTGCCGCAATGGCTATCGAGGATTCTGCTATGGACCTTGAGACTATCGACAAGAAGCGCGTCGGAGTAATCTTCGGTGTAGGCATCGGAGGACTCAAGACTATGCAGGACGAGCTGGAATTCTACTCTGCACACAAGGACGCTCCTAAGTTTGGACCTTTCTTTATCCCTAAGATGATCGGCGACATCGCTCCTGGTCAGATTTCCATCAAGTATGGTTTCCACGGTCCTAACTACGCTACTACAAGTGCATGTGCTTCTTCTACCAATGCTCTTGCTGACGCATTCAATCTCATTCGCCTTGGTAAGGCTAACGTAATAGTAAGTGGTGGCGCTGAGGCTGTTATCACAGACCCAGGTCTCGGCGGCTTCAGTTCTATGCACGCTATCTCTACTCGCAATGACGAGCCACAGAAGGCAAGCCGTCCTTTCTCTGCTTCACGCGACGGATTCGTGATGGGCGAGGGTGCTGCATGTCTCATCCTGGAGGAGCTCGAGCATGCTAAGGCACGTGGTGCTAAGATCTATTGCGAGATGGTAGGCGAGGGTATGTCTGCTGATGCTTATCACATCACTGCTTCACATCCAGAAGGTCTCGGTGCAAAGATCGTTATGTCTGAGGCTCTTTCTGATGCAGGACTCAAGCCAGAGGACATCGATTACATCAACGTACACGGCACTTCTACCCCTGTAGGCGACATCTCTGAGGCTAAGGCTATCAAGGAACTCTTCGGAGAGGCTGCTTATAAGCTCAATATCTCTTCTACAAAGTCTATGACTGGTCACCTCCTCGGTGCTGCTGGCGCTATTGAGGCTATGGCTTGCGTAAAGGCTGTGCAGGAAGATATCGTGCCTCCTACTATCAATCATGAGGATGGCGACGAGGATCCAGAGATAGATTATAACATGAACTTCACCTTCAACAAGGCGCAGAAGCGTGAAGTACGCGCTGCATTGAGTAACACCTTCGGCTTCGGAGGACACAACTGCTGCGTTATCTTCAAGAAGTATGCTGAATGATATTGCTGAATGATATAATTGACAGGATAAGGCTCCCTTTCCGCAAGGATAAGGAGCTTTATCTTGCTTTGCGAGACATTATCGGATTTATCCCCCACGAAATATCTTACTATAAGCTTGCTCTGATGCACAAGAGCGTAGGTCATCGCGGACCTATCGACCCTAAGGTGACCGACACAAGCCGTTACAATAAGGCGGAAGCCAAGGCTATCAAGGCTAAGATGAAGAATGCCAAGGGCAAGCAGAATACGGCAAAGAAACTCAATAATGAGCGCCTCGAGTTTCTTGGTGATGCCATCCTCGATGCCGTAGTGGGTGATATCGTCTATTGTCACTTTCAGGGAAAACCGGAAGGATTTCTCACTAATACCCGTTCCAAGCTCGTGCAGAGAGAGACTCTCGGCAAACTGGCACAGGAAATAGGGCTCAACCGCTTGATTCTGTCGGCAGGACGCTCTGCCAGTCACAACAGTTTTATGGGTGGCAATGCGTTCGAAGCCCTTGTAGGAGCCATCTATCTGGACCGCGGCTACGATGCTTGCATGAAGTTTATGCAGCAGCGTATCCTCGGAAAATATATCAATATTGATAAGGTGGCTTACAAGGAAGTGAACTTCAAGTCGAAACTCATAGAATGGACGCAGAAGAATCGCATCCAACTATCGTTCCGCCTCGAAGACCAGACCAAAGACAAGAGTGGTTCGCCTATATTCAAATACACCGTGGTGCTCGAGACTGTCGATGGATATACTGGCACGGGATTCAGTAAGAAGGAGGCTCAGCAGTTGGCTTGTAAGGACACACTGAAGCGTCTCC
>URJQ01000095.1 GCA_900548195.1 uncultured Prevotella sp. | reverse complement strand
TAAAAGCATAGATATTAGGAGGTAATATCATAGCTTTTAGGAGGTAAAAGCATAGCTATTACAATCCATTCATTATCAGATGGTTATGATAGGCAAAAATTTGTAGCCCATCATAACCATCTTTTTTTTCTGTAACCATCGTCCCCGACAACGTCCCACCTCGCCTCTCCGCCCCAGTGCCAACGGCTTTTACCGTTGGATTCTAATAGCTTCCCTAACATAATACCCAATCAATCATAGTGTCATTTAGACACTAAACACGCTATAAGATAGACAAAATGTTGTCATTAGCCCATTATTACCTACAAATTTCCGTCAATTAACCTTTATTAACTCAAATTGTTGCGGTATTTGCATCGTTTTACTATACCTTTGCATCGAAATTGAAAAATATGTAAAAAATGCCATGCACAAACATTAGAGCGTAGATATTTTGTATTTATTCATCGACTCTGATACTACATGACTTAAACTTACAAAAACATTGTGAAAAGGGACACAAACACAATATCATTATTTTATTAACTAAATCTTTTCTGTATGAAAAAGAAACTGACATTTCTGCTTGCGGCGTTGATTATGTGCCTGCAAGCTGCGTTGGCGCAAGACACTTGGCCAACCATCACGGGAGTTGTCGTCACGGCTGACGAGGGGGATCCGATAATGGGCGTCACCATCCAGGCAGTAGGGACAAAGGAGACTTTCATCACCGACATGGAAGGAAATTTCATCATCAAGAATCTTCCTGCTTCTGTCAAGAATCTCCGCGTCTCATGCGTCGGAATGGAGACACAGACCATTATTCTTGCAAAGCAGAAACCTGGCAAGAAAATCAAAGTAGTGCTCAAGACTGACAAGAGCGCCATCGATGAAGTAGTGGTAACAGGTCTCTATACACGTAAGAAAGAGAGCTTTACCGGTTCTTCACAGACGTATAAGGCAGAGGAACTGAAGAATGTGGGCAACCTCAATCTTATCCAAAGTCTCAAGGCTCTCGACCCTGCTTTCAATGTATTGGAGAATAATGAGTTCGGTTCCGACCCTAACAAGCTTCCAGACCTCGAAGTGCGAGGCAAGACAAGTATCGTAGGTCTGAAGGAGACATTTGGTCAAGACCCTAACCAGCCTTTGTTTATCCTCGACGGTTTTGAGACCACCCTTCAGACTATCATGGACCTCAGTATGGACCGCATAGCATCTGTCACCATCCTGAAGGACGCCGCTTCCACAGCTATCTATGGTTCCAAGGCGGCAAACGGCGTTATCGTAGTAGAGACTAAGTCGCCGGAAATGGGAAAACTTAAAGTATCTTATAGCGGCAACTACAACATTTCTTTTGCCGACCTCACTGACTATAACCTGATGAATGCAGCCGAGAAACTCGAATTCGAGCGTCTCGCAGGCCATTTCACTTCAAATATTGCAGACCAGCAGGAAGCCCAGGAGAAGCGTTACAACCGTCTCCTGCAGAATGTGCTGCGCGGTGTCGATACATATTGGATGTCAGAACCTCTGCGCACTGGATTCAATCAGCGCCACTATCTCAATGCTGAAGGCGGAAATGAGCAGTTCAGATATAGTCTCGGAGTGAGCTATAACGATATCAAGGGCGTGATGAAGAAGTCAAACCGTGAAGTGATGAGCGGTAATCTCAATCTCCTTTACCGCATGGGCAAACTGACTTTCTCCAATATTCTCACTGTGGATGTCACCTCGTTCGACAATCCTGTAGTGCAATTCTATGAGTATGCCAATGCCAATCCTTACTATCCTAAGTACGGCGAGGGCGGCAAGGTGGAGAAATGGCTGGAATACAAGGCTGACACCAAGGACGTCTATGATGTCTCTGTCAATGTGGGAAACCCTATGTGGAATGACCGTCTGAACAGTTACAGTAAGGGAGAATCATTCGGTGTGCGCAATAATTTCAACCTCGAATACAGACCTTTACAGGTGTTATGGTTGCGCGGACGCTTCGGCATAAGCAAATCCACCAGTGACGGAGAGTCTTTCCGCTCACCACAGGACACACAGTTTGACCAGGTGGAGAAGCTCAAGAAGGGCTCCTACAGCGACAACCGTTCTGACAACCTCAGCTATGACGGCGACGTCACAGTCACCTATGGTCAGCTTATCAGTGATGTCCATCAGGTAAATGCAGTGATGGGTGCTACGCTTCAGGAGAGCAAGAGCATCTCAAAGTCATTTGATGCACAGGGATTCCCTGAAGGCAATTTCACCACTCCTGCCTTCTCAAATAAGTATCCAGAAGGCGGAAAACCAGGATATTATGACTCAAAGTCACGCTCTGTCAGCTTCTATTTCAATGGTGGCTACTCTTATGACAACCGTTACCTGCTCGATGCCAATATCCGTACTGACGGTTCATCAGTCTTCGGCACCAATAAGCGCTTCACCACAACGTGGGCTGTCGGACTTGGATGGAACATACACAATGAGAAATTCATCAAGGACAACATCAGCGGAATACAGATGCTCAAGCTCAGAGCGTCAATAGGTAACCCTGGTAACCAGAATTTCAGCTCTTACAATACGCTTACCACTTATGAGTTCAACAACTGGATGCAGAACTATTTCGGCACGGGTGTCCTCATCAGCGGCTTCGGCGATCCTGACCTTGCATGGCAGAAGACCATCGACTTCAACTTAGGTTTCGACCTTAGTGTGAAGAATCGCTTCCACGTCACTTTCGACTACTATCGCAAGAACACTGACCCTCTGCTCGCTTCCATCGGCATTCCGATGTCTGTGGGTACCACTTCACGCTTGGCAAACATAGGCAAGCAGGTCAATGAGGGTATCAACGGAACAGTGAGATATGCCATCCTCTACAATCCTTCCGAGAGAATCAACTGGACCACAAGCCTCATGTTCAGATACAATACAGCATATTATGACAAGGTGGGCGACAAGCTCGACCAGTTTAATCAGAAAAACCTATCCAAGAACATGACCCGTTACTATGACGGAGGTAGTCCTACTGCCCTCTGGTCTGTACGTTCTGCCGGCATCGACCCAGCCTCAGGACGAGAGATTTTCATCACTAAGAATGGCAAATACACATTCGATTACAGTTACGATGACGAGGTAGAAGTAGGAGATACACGTCCTGACATCGAGGGAACGTGGGGAAATACATTCTATTGGAAAGGATTCTCCTGCAGCCTCTTCCTGCGCTATAGCCTCGGTGGAGACGCATTCAGCAGCACCCTTTACGACAAGGTGGAGAATATATCTTCATCCGACCTCTCACGCAATCAGGACCGCCGTGCGCTCTATGACCGCTGGCTCAAGCCTGGAGATAAGGCTCGATTCAAGGGAATATCACTGACAGAGAGCACTCCTATGTCTTCACGCTTCGTGCAGAAGAACAACTATCTCGCCATTGAGTCAGTGAGAATATCCTATGAATTGCCTTACCAACTCATGAATAAGATTGGCATCCAGGGCGTGACCGTCAGTGCATACATGAATGATATATGCAGATGGTCCACCATTAAGGAAGAGCGCGGTACGTCATATCCGTTCGCCAGAAGCGTTTCAATGTCATTATCTGTCAACTTTTAATCAGGAATAACCATGCGTAAGAATATATATATCATCATGCTGGCGGTCATCACGGCTTTAGCATCATGCTCTGACTGGCTTGACATACAGCCAAGCGACCGCATCACGGAGGAGAACAACTACTCCAGTGTCTCTGGATTTGAGAAGGCTCTCAACGGCATTTACGTCGAACTCAATCAGTCCAGCATCTATGGAAAAGAGCTGACAAGCGGATTTATCGAAGTACTCGCACAGAGATATGCCGTCGCTGACGTCAACAAAGTGGTAAAGGAGTATATGAACTTCAAGTATGCCGGCACTGAGACCAAAGGCATCATCTCCAGCATCTGGAGCAAAGAGTATTCTCTTATCGCTAATGTCAACTGCCTTTTGCAAAACTGCGACAAGCGTCGCGACGTGCTCTCAGAGCGTGAATACAATCTCATCAAGGGCGAAGCACTTGCCCTCAGAGCATTCCTGCATCTCGATTTGTTCCGCCTCTTCGGACCAGTCTATAATCCAGAGAAGCCTACTATCTCCATTCCTTATTATACAGTCTATTCACTGGAAGTGTCTCCTAAGCTCTCAAGCGTAGATTATATGAAGAAACTGGAGGAAGACTTGCTCGCTGCTGAGGCTCTCCTCGAAAAGTCAGATCCTGTCATTCAGTATGGCATCAGCGGTGACCCGCAGGACGACTTCTGGCAGGCACGCAATCTGAGACTCAACTATTACGCCCTGCAGGGACTCATGGCAAGAGCATATTACTATATGCACAATGACAAAGAGGCA
This sequence comes from uncultured Prevotella sp., assembly GCA_900548195.1. Lineage (GTDB taxonomy): Bacteria > Bacteroidota > Bacteroidia > Bacteroidales > Bacteroidaceae > Prevotella. The sequence continues at coordinate 6,660 of URJQ01000095.1, read as the reverse complement.
TACAATCACGCCATGAAAGTCATCGAAGCACAGGAGAAAAACTTCCCTTGGATTACTCCGATGAAGATCAGTAACAGCAATCCTGACAGAGTATTCTCCTCTGAAATCATGTTCTCTGCACAGAATCTGGAGAGAAATTCCATCTTCTCAGCCAATTTTGACGGCAATAATCTCAAGCCCAATACGCTGCTGGCTCCACGCACTGACGTGGTCAACTATATCTTTGACAATGAGAAAGTGGATTACAGATACATAGCATGGCTCAAGAATTCCACAGAGATTTCAGGCACTACGTATTCCATTTTCAATAAGTATCAGAGCCAGTCCTCTGACTCTCTCTACAATCAGATGATACCTCTGATCAAGGTCAGCGAGGCTTATCTCATTGCTACAGAGTGCTCAGAAGACTATTATGAGAGCCTCAAAATCTACAATACCCTCCGTAATCACCGCGGTCTGCTCAGCAAGGCTACGATGTATCAGAATGACATCGACGCAGAGTGGATAAGAGAATTCTGGGGCGAGGGACAGCTGTTCTTCTATTATAAGAGAAACAACCTCCAGACTATCAAGGACGCTACGTCACAATATGGCACAAGAACTGTCACCGAAAACAATTATGTGCTGCCATTGCCTGACGGAGAGACAAAATACAATTAAGCCCTACGGCAGAATAATAACCAACAATTCAAAAGACTGAATATCTATGAAAAAGAAGATAATACCTTTCCTGCTGTTGCTGATAGTATCGGTAATGGCAAGCTGCGAGAAGGATCTGGACGTCTATGAAGGCGAATCTGGCATCTTCTTCGACACGAAAAATACCTTTGTGGACACACTCACGGTCCACTGGGGACAATTGGATTCTGACGTAAAGGAGATACAATGGTGGCTGAAAGTCAATCTTATCGGCGACACAAAGGATTATGACCGTCACTTCCAGATTGCCGTAACCACTGATGAAGGCGATGAATATGCGGCAAAAGAGGGTAGGGACTACGTGAAATTACCTACAGATTACGTCATCAAAGCAGGCGAAAATGAGACCTATATCTATTTCACACTGCTCAGAGACGCTGACCTTGCGGAGAAGCCAAAGCGATTCAAGGTAAGCCTTATACCTAATGATGAACTCAAATTCATCTACACACGTTACGACGGACAGTACGACCTGGAGGGTAATCTCATCACACGTGAGATGGACTATCAGCGCGTCATCGTCATGGACGAGGAATTCCCTATGCCTGCATGGTGGGGTATCTACGGCGACCAGTACTTCGGAAAGTGGTCGGCAAAGAAGAGTATCCTGATATGCGACGTGATGGGAATAAGCCGAGTGGATTGGCTCAAGGACACCACGCAGGGACTATCTGCAGGATACCTCAAGTTTGCAGGCAAGTATATGCAGCAATGGCTGGACGAGCATCCTACGCTCGATGAGGACGGCGAGCCTATGACTATGGGTGAAGCATCACAAGGTTAAGAACATTCTAATATGATATAATTATGAAGATTGCACGATATCTATATACCACAGCCCTCGCATTAGTCATGGGCTTGGCTGTCACTTCATGCTGTGATGATGAGGGAAACTATGACTATCATGACATAAATGACCTCACTATCACTGGTCTGGAGGAAAATATGCGCTACAATAAGGTGGCGTTTGTAGATAGCCTTATCATCGATCCGAAGATAGAATCTTCCATCGGACAGAATAATGAGGCAGACTATGAATACGAATGGAAATTCCTTCCATTCGGCACGGACTTCGAAAACATCCCTGACATCGACAAGACCGTCGTCTCAAAGGAAAGAAAACTCAAGATGTTCGTCACACTCGATCCTGGACTCTACTCCTGCTTCTTCAAGGTGAAGGACAAGAAAAACTCACTCACCACCATCAAGTCTTTCTCTATGCAGGTCAAGTCCATGACCAGTGAGGGATGGATGGTGCTATGCAATGAAAACGACAAGCCAAGACTCGACATCATATTCAATGTCGATAATGACAATGACCTCATTGCACACAATATCTGGCGGGACACTGAGTTCAACCCTGGAGTGCCTAAGAGACTCATCTATAGCTACAGTCTGAAGGAGACACCGAGCCTTCTTGTCACCGACAAGGGTACATATAACCTCAGTTACAAGGACCTACATGCCGGAGAGGACAATAACCTCAAATGGAGATTTGGAGTCTCTCCTGAAAAAATATTGGTGGAAAGCTCCATCATGTCGCAGTATGCCCTGCCTGACCTCTGGGTGCTCGTGGACAATCATCACGATGTATATGCACTCGATAACTCCATTGATAATGGCTATTTCGAGTTCAAAATCAATAAGCTCAACGGAAAAGAGGAATTCAAGGCGGCACCTTTTATCGGCACCAGCTACAACGTAAACTATGCAGACAAGACCTATGGACACCTTCCTGCTGTACTCTATGACGAGACCAACAAGCAGTTCCTCTGCATAAAAAACAATTCGCGTTACCCTTCTGTCATGCAGTTTACGGGCGAACACCTCTTCTCTGCACAGACAGGAAAGGACATGGTGTGGATGGAATCATGCAAGTCAGGAGAAATATACGCCATACTGAAGGACCCTGACACCAAGCGTATCTACTTCTATGGAATGCAGTTGCATGCTGAATACACAGAGCCAGAAAACTGGTGGGAGCAAGGTACATACACAGAGTATAACACTCAGGACTACTATGGCGAGGCAAAGGGTGAAGGAATCGCAGATGCCACAATGTTTGCGTGCCATCATCTCTATCCTTATTTGTTCTATGTCAGCGGTAATAAGATTTATCAGTTTGACATGGGACACCCTGACACCCCTGCTAAAGAGGTGCTCTCATTCCCTGGCGAGACGATAAAGGTCATCAAATTCAATCCTTTCGTGGCATGGGAGGCATACGCTGACTGGGAGAGGGCACGCAACTACCAGCTCGTGGTGGCTACTACCGTCAATGGAATGCAGCCTGATAAGTCCGGCATACTCCGCATGTATGATGTTCCTAACCTTATGGGCGACCTCAAGAAGGTGAAGGAATACAAAGACCTGGGAAACATAGTGGACGTGACTTACAAGGAAAGAAAGAAGTAATAACCATGAGGAAATGGCGGAAAGGCAAAAGAAAATGAGCCTGAAGCCATTTCCATAAAAACATCAAGAAAAGCAAAAATACAATGAAAAAGACTGCAACAATCTGCATGACTGCACTCATGTGCCTATCTGCACAGACCATCAGTGCTCAATACAAGATAGAAGGTACCTTCCAGAACATCGAGAGAAAGATACATCTCGTGGCATGTACAGCCACAGGACTCGACACTCTGGCAAGCACTTTCGTAGATGATAAAGGACACTTCATCATGAAAGGAAAAGTAAGCGAGCCTACTGCTGCCTGCATCCGTGTGGTGGATTCCAGCATCAGAATACCTGTAATACTCGAAAAATCCACAGTCCATGTGGACGCAGACATCAAGGATCCGCTCAAATACAAGATTTCCGGTGGAGGAAAACTACAGCAGTTGCGCAATGATTTCCACAACACAGAGCTGAAGATATACACCGAACGAGACTCTGCAAAGGCTGCTATAGAGCGCGACTTTGGTAAGGATGACTTCTTCGCAATGGCGCAAATCAGAGCTCTTTACGACCAGTATCGCGAGAAACTCGATAAGGCGGAGGACGCTTTCGCCAAGCAGCATGACAACATCGTCAGCGCAAGTCTCCTCGTATGGCGACTCGGTGAACTGATGAAGACAAAGACATTGCCTGCCAGATACGACGCTCTCGGGGAGAATGCACGCCAGACTGTGCCGGGAAAATATCTCAAGCCATACTATGACCAGATAGCATGTATCATCGTGGGAGGCACTGCTCCTGACCTCCAGATGAAGACACCGGAAGGCGAGCCGATTTCCATCTACGGCATAAAGGCCAAAGCCAAGATACTGGATTTCTGGGCTTCATGGTGCGGACCGTGCCGTGCGGAGAGCCCGAATATCATGAATGTATATAAGAAATACAAGGATAAGGGTCTTGAAGTCATAGGTATCTCGCTCGATGAAAAGGCTGAAATGTGGAAGAAAGCCATTCAGGCTGACAGCATCACATGGCATCAGATGTCTGATTTGCGTGGATGGAACAGCGTAGCAGCAGACAAATACAGACTCATCGGCATACCTCAAATCTACGTCCTCGATGAGAATAACAAGATTATCGCTGAAGGAGTACGCGGCAAAGAGATAGAAGAGGCAGTGGCTAAGATTCTCGGTCCGGCTGAATAACAATAGATAATGACCTGTCATATCATGGAGAAGAGTGTTCAGACACTTTGATCCATGCTGGGCAGGTCTGTTTTATCTATGTCATAAAGCGAAGCCGCCACTGTGTTGCCCGCGTTACCGGGCAATATAAACAACGCCCCCCCAATTACAACAAAGCATGAGAAAAATCATCCCAATCCACATCATCCTCCTCGCCACCCTTATGACATCATCCCTCAATGCCGTGGCGCAGAGGCAGTATAAGGTAAATGGATTTACCAACGGAGACGAGGGAAAATACCTCTATATGTCATATACCGACGGCAGAGGAAAGGACATAATCGACAGCTGCATGGTCACTAACGGCAGGTTCCACTTCCAAGGAACGCTCGATATAGACAATGTCCTGGCATTTATATCCACAGATAAAAGCGCACTCAATGGCGATATCAATAAGCTGACAAAGTTTTATATCGAACCACGTACCATGACCATTGCTATCAATGCCTACAATCCCACAGCGCCAGTAGTCACCGGTTCGGTGCAGCAGGCACAGGAAGATGAATACAATGGACTCGTAGCGCCTGAAACAGCAGTGATAAAATCCGTTGCAGTGCTGTCGAAAAACTCATCCGATATGGACTTCAAATACAAGCTCGAAGCATCCTTGAAGCCAATCTTTGAGACCTATAACGCCAAGGCAATGGACTATATACGTCGCCATCCCGACGTGGAACTATCCCTCTTTCTCCTTCATGGCATAGTGAATGCAATCCCAGCTGACAGCGCCAAAGCCCTCTATGAAGCCCTTTCGCCAGGACTTAAAGGCATGATACAGTCGGAGGAGATAGAGCGCACCATCGCTCTGAGACTCAGTACGAGCCACGGCAAGCCCGCTCCAGCATTTTCAGCGAAGGATATCAATGGCAAGACTCTTAGCCTTAGCGACTTCAAAGGCAAGTATGTAGTCCTCGACTTCTGGGCTACATGGTGCGGACCATGCCGATATACTAATCCACACATGAAGCAATTATTCGAGAAATACTCCAGTAAAGGCTTGGCTTTCATCTACATCGCTGATGATGATCGCGACCCGGCAAAGTGGCGTAACATAGTGAAAAAGGACGATATCGGGATGTTTCATCACGTACTTCGCGGGGCAAACACGCCAAGCGACATCAATGCAATGTACGCAGTGAAGAATCTTCCTGCCAAATTCCTTATCGACAAAGACGGAAACAACCTGTATGAGACAGCAATCAAGGAATATGCGAAAGAATAATAGCAGTTTCTTCCTATATATATAGGACAAATAAAAATATTTAATACAATATATTGTTGCGCAGATACAATACGTGGTACAACGCATATATTTGTGCAGGAATAGTGAAAAGAGGTTATCATGAGAATTGTAATGATGGTTTTGCGTAATCTGTTTTGTGTTCCCGGACTTTTTTTGAGGCTCTTGTGGCTGAGTCGTCATTACAATGGGGACTACAATCCGGGATTTTTACAATGCAAAAAAATAGCAGCCCACGCAATCAAAGGCGGGAATATCAAGGCAGAAATTTATAATGTAGACAAGCTGCCAAAGGAAGACGGTTTTATCCTGTATCCCAATCACCAGGGATTGTTTGATACATTGATGTTTTTCTATTCCAGCCCCAGACCGCTTGCTTTTGTTATAAAAAAAGAAGCAAAGAATATTGTGCTGTTAAAACAGGCTGTGGAATCAACCGGATCGCTGGCGATGGACAGAGATGATTTGAGACAGTCCATGCAGGTGATCAATCAGGTGGCCGATGAAGTAAGACAGGGCAGAAACTACGTGATTTTTGCGGAAGGTACCAGAAGTAAGCTTGGAAACAGGCTTCTTGATTTTAAAGGAGGAAGCTTCAAGGCTGCACAAAAGGCTAAGTGTCCGATTGTTCCCTGTGCACTGATCAACGCCTTTGTACCGTTTGATGAAAAGTCATTGCGCCATGTTACGGTTAAGCTGATCTATCTGGATCCCATATATTATGATGAATACAAAGACATGAAAACGACAGAGATTGCAGCCGAGGTTAAATGCCGGATTGAAGCTGCTATTGCACAGTATGAATAAAATACTGATAATAGAAAACAATACAATGTATACAATTTCAAAATTCCAAATAATTGAAAAAATACATTGACAAACAAAAATCACTTATGTATAATGAATTTTGCGTCATGTGAGATGCGTTACAACTTTATATTGGTAGAGGATAAAGTTCAGTAATACGGAGAAATACTCAAGAGGCTGAAGAGGCGCCCCTGCTAAGGGTGTAGGTCGTTAACGCGGCGCGAGGGTTCAAATCCCTCTTTCTCCGTCAGCTGATCTGCCTTGCAGATT
>URJQ01000094.1 GCA_900548195.1 uncultured Prevotella sp. | reverse complement strand
ACTTGAAACATATCTTTATTTCTCACTAAAAATGGAGTCACATTATGACTGACATTCAAGGAGAAAAATATTCTATTTCGAGGCCCTTAAAAACACTAATAAACACGTGGTTTTCAAAAGACGATGCAAAGGTATTGATATTATTATGATTATCCAAAAGAAAAGTCATAAAAAAATCAAAAACTTTGATTTTTCCTGTAAAAAAGCCTCAAATCTGCCGTTAATTACATGCTAACAATGTTTTTAGTGATTATTTTAGTGATTTTCACGTTTAGGCTTCGCTTTAGTGTAAAAACAACATTTTTAGTACATTTGCTGTTGAAATAAATCTTATTTTCTACATGAAATTTCTCATAGATAAGTGATGGTGATAAGACTTCCTATTATTATTTATTCATAATCAAAAGGAAAAATATTTATTATTATCTATTTCATTATCAGAATAATTCTGACCATCTACTTCTCAGACTAAAATGAAACAATAAAGCAAATAGGTGGACACAACTGGAATTTCCAATAATGCCCACCTACTTGTTTCCTATTTTCGAAACTAATAAAATCGAGAGAAAGGTTACTCTACTCCAAAGAGAATCTTAAGTCCGCCATCTACTCCTGAGAATCCCATAAAAGCAAGGGAGAGAAGTGATGCTGTAACAAGAGTAATGCTTATTCCCTTCATGCCTTTAGGAATGGCAGAAAACTCCAGATGCTCGCGAAGTCCTGCGAAAAGAACGAGTGCGATACCAAATCCGATTGCGCTTGCAATGGCATAATTGAGGGACATAAGCAGTGTATAGTTCTTCTGAATCACAGAGATTGCCACACCAAGTACGGCACAGTTGGTAGTGATAAGAGGAAGGAATACGCCGAGAGCCTGATATAGGGGAGGCGAGACCTTCTTGAGAATAATCTCTACCATCTGCACCAGTGAGGCAATCACGAGGATGAAAGAGATGGTCTGCAGATATTCCAGTCCGAAAGGCTTGAGCACATAAATCTGTACGAGCCAAGTAACGAGAGTGGCAAGCGCCATTACAAAAGCTACAGCTGCTGACATTCCGAGAGAAGTGTTCACCTTCTGGCTGACTCCAAGGAAAGGACAGATTCCGAGGAACTGTGACAATACGATATTATTTACGAATATCGCTGCTATGAAAATCAATAAATATTCCATATTATATTATTCTTTAATATTGGATAAGATGAAGGGTCGGCATCCATTTTACATCGTTTTCGCAAAAGAATAAGATAGCTTTGAGCCTCTTTTTTCTATGCTATTTCCGCTTTCATCCTTTGTATATAGATGAAAAAAGAAGAGTCTTCATCCTATGATTCCAAATCATTAAACCTTCTTGAATCTGTTGATAATAGCGATGATGTATCCCAATGTCAGGAATGCTCCTGGAGGAAGGATAAAGACAAGCATACCAAACTGCTCAGGGATGATTCTCATGTCGAAGATAGTTCCGTTGCCGAGAAGCTCACGAGCAATACCGAGAGTGGTGAGTCCGATTGTAAATCCGAGTCCAATGCCTAAACCATCACATGCAGAAGCAAGCGGACTGTTTTTGCTTGCAAATGACTCTGCACGTCCGAGGATGATACAGTTTACTACGATCAGAGGGATAAAGAGACCCAACTGCTTGTTTACATCAGGAAGATAAGCAGCGAGGGAGAACTGAACGATGGTCACCAGCGTTGCGATCACCACGATATAGACAGGAATATGCACCATATCAGGTGTGATTTTCTTGATGAGAGAAATGCAGATGTTTGAGCAGATAAGCACCGCCATTGTTGCAAGTCCCATCATCATTCCGTTCATTGCACTTGTGGTAGTGGCGAGTGTAGGACACATGCCGAGCATCAAGACAAAGGTAGGGTTCTCCTTTATGATGCCATTTATGATAATACCGAGTTTTGACATAATCTATTAGTCCTCCTCTTGCTTTGTGGTTTCGATGTTGTTATCGTCGCCGTCGTTGTTAATATTGGTGTTTTGACCTGCCACAGCACCATCATTTTCGCAGAATGTGCTGTATGCCTGCTGAACAGCTCTCAAGAAAGCTCTTGAGGTGATAGTGGATGCAGTGATGGCATCGATGTCACCTCCGTCTTTACTTACGGTAAAGTTCTTGTCCTTAGGATTAAGACCTATGATGCAAGCCTGTCCTCCCTTACCACCGTTTTCCGTGGTTTGGAACCAAGAATCAGCTTTAGCTCCGAGTCCAGGAGTCTCAGCAGTCTCCAGGACAGTGTAGCCAAGAATTGTACCTACCTTGTCAAAGCCTACGAGAATAGTGAGATTGCCACCGAAACCGTTAGGGTCTGTTGACTGAATAGCAGTGCCTTTATCTGTCTTGTAGATGATGAATTTGAGGTCTTTATTATCTACGATGCGAGTGACCTCTTTGGTTTCATTTATGGAACACTGTCCTCCCATCACCTGCTCGATACCAGCTTTCAGAGTATTCTGCGCTGCATCATTACGAGGCTGAAGAGTGAGATTGTTGACATAAGCAAGAAGACCTCCGCATATTACCGCCACAATGGTCAGTATGCCGACCATATTAGGCAAATTTGATTTGAGTTTTTCCATTTTATTACGTCCTCCTGATTATTATTTCTTTGCTGGTACTTCGCCAAAGCGCTTTGGCTTTACGTACATATTGATAAGAGGTGTAAATGCATTCATGATGAGAATTGCAAATGACATTCCTTCTGGATATGCGCCCCAGTTGCGTATTACGATGGTGAGGACACCGATTGCAATACCGTAAATGATTTGTCCTCTATGATTCATTGGTGAAGTCACATAGTCAGTAGCCATGAAGATAGCACCAAGCATCAGACCTCCAGAAAGCAATACCTGAACAGGATTTGCGTAGATAGGGCTTACAGCGTGCATCAGACCTGCGATGACAAAGACTGTAGCGAGAATGCTTACAGGAATATGCCATGTGATAATCTTCTTCCAAAGCATGTAAGCAAGGCCCAAAAGGAGTGCTATTGCGCAGACTTCACCGATTGTTCCTGCTCCCATACCATTGGATGTGTTGCCCAAAAGCATATCCATTGCAGAAGGAAGCTTATCGAGTACAGAAGCGTCTCCGCTCTTGATAGCCTCTTTCATCACTGCAAGAGGGGTAGCTCCTGTCGTTGCATCAGTGTATGAAGTCCACTGACCTACTACAGGCCATGAAGTCATAGCTGTAGGGAAAGAGACAAGGAGGAAGCAACGACCCACGAGAGCAGGGTTGAAAGGATTCTGACCGAGACCGCCGAATGTCATCTTAGCTACGCCAATAGCTACGAGAGCGCCAACGATAATCATCCATATAGGGAAATTGGACGGAAGGTTCATGCCAAGCAAAAGACCTGTAACGATAGCGGAACCATCATGCAGGGTAGGTTGGCGCTTGAGGAAAGCCTTGCAGATAGCCCATTCAAAGAACAAGCAAGCGGCAACGCTCACAAGGCATACGATGGCAGATCCTATTCCAAAGAAATAGCAAGATACCAGAAGAGCGGGCAATAAGGCAATTACTACTCCGTACATATTCTTCTCGACGCTGTCGTTACCGTGAGCGTGAGGAGATAATGAAACTACGAGTTTACTCATTGTTTTTTTATATTTTTCAAGTTTGATATTTATGTAGTTTAAGCGGTAAAGGAATTATTTCTTAGCCGCACGAGAGCGTATTATGCCCATGACAGTCTGCTTTCCGAGACGGATGTTGTCGAGCATAGGACGGTGGGCTGGGCAAGTAAACTGACAAGAGCCACACTCGATGCAAGATGTAATCATCTCCTTTTCGAGCAAATCCCATTTCTTCAAAGCACTTCCTGTAGCGAGAAGGAAAGGTTCAAGACCCATCGGACAAGCGCTTACGCATTTAGCGCAACGAATACAAGGCTGAGCAGCTTGACGATGAGCATCGTCGTCAGTGAGTATAGTCACTGCGTTCTGACCTTTTCCGACAGGAACATCGAGCGAGTTGACAGCCTTACCCATCATTGGACCACCTGCCAGAACCTTGTTTTCACCTTCAGGAAGACCGCCACAAAGGTCTATGAGTTCACCGAAAGAAGTTCCCATTCTGACGAGGAAGTTACTTGGCTTAGCCAATTTCTTACCTGTTACAGTAGTGTATCTCTCAAAGAGAGGCTTGTGTTTCATCACAGCTTCATATACGGCAACGGCAGTACCTGCATTCTGAACAATGGCACCAACGTTCACAGGGATTGCAGGAGGCGCAGGAACTTGGCGTCCGATAACGGCATCCACGAGTTGCTTTTCTCCGCCCTGAGGATATTTCTTTGCCAAAGGAACGACCTCGATATTGTCGATACCCTTCTCTTGGAGCTTGTTTGCAAGGAGTTCGATGGCAGCAGGCTTATTGTCTTCAATGCCGATGTATCCCTTATTTACCTTTGCGCCAGCCATTAGGATTTTGACGCCCTCAATGAGTTCGTCACCCTTTTCCATCATCAGACGATAGTCGGAAGTGATATAAGGCTCACACTCTACGCCATTTATAATGACGCATTCAGGCTTTGCACCAGGGGGAGGACAGAGTTTTACAAAAGTAGGGAAGCAAGCACCACCCATACCTACCACTCCGGCAGCCTTAATTCTGTTTACGATTTCTTCAGAAGTAAGCTCAGGATGTTGCTCGAGGGTTTCGAGTTTTGTGCTTCTGTCAATAGTCTCTTCCCACTCGTCTCCTTCTACATTTATAATAATAGCAGGCTGGAGGTAACCAGAAGCATTGATTGCATTATCTACTTTGAATACAGTACCAGAGACGGAACTGTGGATTGGTGCACTGATAAATCCGCCTGCTTCAGCGATGAGTGTGCCGACTTTTACCTTATCACCCTTCTTTACTACAGGCTTCGCAGGAGCACCGATGTGCTGGCTCATTGGGAATACCGCCTGTTTTGGCAGTGGAGCTGGCTGAGTAATGGCATCATTGCTCAGTTTATTCTCGTCTGGATGTATGCCACCAATACGGAAAGTCTTTATTTTCATCTGTTAAGCCTCCTTTGCTTTAGGTTCTACATTAGTCTTTTCTCCAGCCTCAGCCTTAGTGGTTTCTTCGCTCTTTGGCTTGAGTGGTGGAAGCGTAAAAGTGCATTTGATTGCTCCTGTAGGACATTCGCGAGCACAGAGTCCGCATGCCTTACATTTATTGAAGTCAATATAGCTAACATTGTTTTCGATAGAGATAGCATCAAACTTACAGACCTTCTGACATTTACCACATCCGATGCAAGCAGCACCGCAGGCTTTCTTTGCTACAGCGCCCTTGTCCTTGTTCATACAAGCCACATAGACGCGACGCTCGCGCTTTCCTACATTACGCAGTTCGATGATATGTCGAGGGCAAGCCTTCACGCAGGCTCCGCAAGAAGTACACTTCTCTGGGTCAACCTCTGCAATTCCTGTTTCAGGATTTACCTTGATAGCATCAAAATTACAAGCTCTCTCACAGTCGCCACCGCCAAGACAGCCGTAACCACAAGCTGTATCTCCCGAACCGGTAGAGTTCATGGCAGTACATGTGCGCAAACCATCATAGATGACAGTCTTAGGACGTAGGGCACATGTGCCTCCACATCTTACTACTGCCACTTTAGGCTCACTGTTAGCGACAGCCATGCCGAGAAGGTCAGCTATCTTACTCATACACTCAGCTCCACCAACAGGACAGTTGAGTCCCTCAATAGAGCCTGCGTCAGCACCTTTTACCAGTGCGTCAGCCATTCCCGAGCATCCAGGGAATCCGCATCCTCCGCAGTTTGCCTGAGGCAGAATTTCTGCAACCTGTGCGACTCTTGGATCTTCCTTGACAGCAAATTTCTTGGAACACACGAACAAAATAGCAGATGCTATGAACGCAATAATTCCCAAGGCAATCACTGCCGGTAAAATTAAGTTCATAATGATAAGTATTTTAAATAGTTAGTTGTTTATCTTGTCAATTCCGAATCCCATAATATTCTTCATATATCCACGCAGGAAATAGAGAACCAAATAATAAGGTAGGAGACTTGCTATTCCTGCCAAAGCCGCCACTCCTTCCGATGCATTGAAAGCAGTAATGGCTGAAATAATGGCAGCCATCATCAAGGCAAGAGGCAGTATAAATCCGAAGACGACGGCTTTAGCTCCTACGCCGACCGACTCTGTCACATTGACTTTGTCGCCTACAGCAAAGTCTGCATAGTCGGGGGTTGTCACTTCGATGATTTTCTCCTTACTCTCAGAAGTCTGGCAATGTCCTGCTATTTTGCAAGATGCGCATGCGCTGTTTTTGATAATACGCACGCGCACAATCTCCTTCTCAATAGATATTATAGTTCCTTCATGGGAAATGTCGTTGGTTTTCATATCAGTTAGGAAATCAAAGTGTGCTTATTGCAAAGTCAGCATTGCAAAATCGGTGCAAAATTAGCATAAAAAATTGAAACTGCAAATAAAAAACAAGAATAATGCACATTTTTTGTCTTTTATTTATATTTCGCCGAAGATTTGTTTGGCAATATCAGTTTTTTCTTGTATTTTTGCAACTTAAAAGAAGGTAATAGTACCATGATCTGGCAATGCGAGGAATTGGTGCATTGTATTTTAGGATATTTAAATAATGAAGAACCATAAATAATATGAAGCAAACAAAAATAATAGCGTCAGTCAGTGACCGTAGATGTAGTGTGGAATTTATTCAGCAGCTCTATGATGCTGGAGCAAATGTAATCCGCATGAATACGGCTCATGCCGATGCTGAAGGCATAAAGGAAATTATCAGAAATGTGCGTACTGTCTCGTCTCATCTTGGAATACTCATAGATACAAAGGGACCTGAAGTTCGTACTACAGGTAATGCTGAGCCTATACCTTTTAAGATAGGTGAAAAGGTGAGGATATATGGAAGGCCTTGCGAGGATACCGTGCATGACAGAATCTGCCTTTCTTATCCTTTTATTCATAAGGATGTAAAAGTGGGAGACCATATTCTCTTTGATGATGGAGAACTTGATGTACTCGTAGTAGATATAAAAGGAGAAGAAATCTGTGTAGAGGTGATGAATGATGGCGTCCTTGGTTCTCACAAAAGTGTTAACGTGCCTGGAGAACATATTGACCTTCCTGCACTTACCGAGAAAGATAAGACTAATATCCTTCTTGCAATCGAGCAAGATATAGACTTCATAGCTCACTCATTTGTTCGTAGCGCCGCTGATGTCAAGGCGGTACAGGATATTCTTGATGCTCATAATTCCGACATAAAGATTATCTCTAAAATCGAGAATCAGGAAGGCGTTGACAATATTGATGAAATTATTGATGCCAGTTATGGTATTATGATTGCGCGTGGCGACTTGGGCATTGAGGTGCCTTTGGAAGAAATTCCTGGTATTCAGCGCATGATAATCAAGAAGTGTGTATTCAAGAAGAAGCCTGTAATTGTGGCAACACAGATGCTTCATACCATGATTAAGAATCCTCGCCCTACACGCGCAGAAGTGAGCGATGTGGCAAATGCTGTATTCAATAATACTGATGCACTGATGCTTTCAGGCGAAACAGCAAGTGGAAAGTATCCAGTCGAGGCAGTTGCCACAATGGCTAAGATAGCAGAGCGTGCAGAACTTGACCGTGGACGCTATTCGCGCAAGATGGACGTTGATGGTAGCGACACCACAATCCGTGATTACCTCTGCCGTTGCGCCATAGAGACTACAGCGAAGCTTGGCGTAAGATGTATTCTTACTGACTCCGGTACAGGAGAGGATGCTCGCACGCTTGCTGCATATCGTGGACCGAACCCTATTCTCGCTGCTTGTTATCACGACAAGCTTCAGCGTTGGCTGGCGCTCTCATATGGCGTAAACGCCTTCTGTCCAAAGCATGCCGATAAGGAAAATGTGGATTTGCTCTTTGCGGAGTCGCTCCGTAAATACGTGGATCGCGGACAGCTCTCACGTGAGGATAAGGTGACTTATCTTTCAGGACACATGGGTATTGGAGTCGTAGAAAAGCATGCTGGAGCAACAATGCTGGAGGTGAATACCGTCGGTAAGGTGCTTGACACTTATAAGTTGTAGGCAATCGGCTTTCCAATTATATAATGATAAGTAGGTAATCAGAGTCATTTCGGTAATGAATGGTATATGAAAATAATTCTAATCACCTACCTTAATAGAGAGAAAACTCTAATTCCTCATTATCTAAAACGAAACAAAACGACACCCCATGTTTGATAAGAATAGAAATCAATACGACCAATATATAGTGGATAGAGAGGCTCCGCTTTTAGAGTGGCTGCTATCAGCCGTTCCAGGTTCCAAGTCTAAGATAAAGGCAACCCTGCATGGACATGGAATCAAGGTGGATGGCAAGCAAGTGACACAGTTTGACTTCACGCTCAAACCAGGAATGAAAATTAGTGTCAGTCGCTCTAAGAAGAACGATACGTTCAAGAGTCGCTATGTAGATATTGTCTATGAGGACAAATGGATTGTTGTCATTGATAAAAAGATTGGCATCCTCTCCATGGCGGCAGGACACAAATCGCTCAACGTAAAGAGCGTGCTCGATGATTACTTCAAGCGCACTCGCCAAAAGTGTACTGCTCATGTGGTCCATCGTCTGGACCGCGATACCAGCGGACTTATGATTTACGCTAAGGATATGGAGACTGAGCAGTTGCTTGAGCGTGACTGGCATGGTACAGTATTCGACCGTCGTTACGTAGCTGTGGTAAGCGGAGAGATGGAGAATGATGAAGGCACCATTGCCAACTGGTTAAAAGATAACAAGGCTTATGTCACATTCTCTTCGCCTGTGGATAATGGAGGAAAATACGCAGTCACTCATTATCACACACTCAAACGCACGACAGAGCACACTCTGGTGGAATTCAAACTTGAGACAGGAAGAAAGAACCAGATACGCGTGCACACCGCTGATATGGGGCATCCCATCTGTGGAGATGTGAAGTATGGAAATGGAGACGATCCGCTCCACCGTCTTTGTCTTCACGCCTACGTGCTTTGTTTCTATCATCCAGTGACAGGGCAACCGATGGAATTCTCCACTCCAATTCCTACGCCTTTCCGCAGTCTTTTCAAATAATAGTCAGTGGATTTGAACGGAAGATGTAAACATCACGAATAATATTTGTCATCTTGTGGATTGGGTGAATCTGATAATCAGTCGCCTGACCACAAGACAACAAAAACAACCAAACAACAAAATCGCAAAAACAGAATGTCCAGTTTTACCTATTATATAATATGTATATTGGCATTGATAGTGGGAATATTCCTTATCAAGAGATTTGTAAGTTGCCTGATACGTTCGGCAATCACAATCATCCTATTAGCGCTATTTATATACCTCTATTTCATGTACTTGAAGTAAAGTAGTAGAAATCTAATAATATTAACAAAACTAAAAGTCTATTCAACTATGGAAAGAGATCAGAAAATCTTCGACCTCATTGAGGCTGAACACCAGCGTCAACTCAAAGGCATTGAACTTATCGCATCTGAGAACTTCGTAAGCGACGAGGTGATGGAAGCTATGGGTAGTTACTGTACTAACAAGTATGCTGAAGGTTACCCAGGCAAGCGTTACTATGGTGGATGCCAGATAGTGGACCAGATAGAGCAGTTGGCTATCGACCGTGCATGCGAGCTCTTCGGTGCTGAGTATGCTAACGTTCAGCCTCACTCTGGCGCTCAGGCTAACGCTGCTGTATTACTTGCAGTTCTTAAGCCTGGCGACACATTCATGGGTCTTAACCTTGATCACGGCGGTCACCTCTCTCACGGTTCTCTTGTAAATACTTCCGGTATTCTCTACAAGCCAGTAGGTTACAACCTCAATAAGGAGACTGGTCGCGTGGATTACGATGAGATGGAAGCTCTTGCTAAGGAGCACAAACCTAAGCTCATCATCGGTGGTGGTTCAGCTTATAGCCGTGAATGGGACTATGCTCGTATGCGCAAGATTGCTGATGAGGTAGGAGCTCTCCTGATGATTGACATGGCTCACCCGGCAGGCCTTATCGCTGCAGGTCTCCTCGACAATCCTGTGAAATACGCTCATATCGTTACTACAACTACACATAAGACCCTCCGTGGTCCTCGTGGCGGTCTTATCCTTCTTGGTAAGGACTTTGACAATCCATGGGGTTATACCACTCCTAAGGGCGTAGTGAAGAAGATGTCACAGCTCATCAATTCTGCAGTATTCCCAGGACAGCAGGGTGGTCCTCTTGAGCACGTAATCGCTGCAAAGGCTGTAGCTTTCGGTGAGTGTCTTAAGCCTGAATGGAAGATCTATGCTACACAGGTGCAGAAGAATGCCAAGGTTCTTGCTGAAGAATTGACAAAGCGTGGCTTCATGATTGTTTCCGGTGGCACTGACAACCACTCTATGCTTGTGGACCTCCGCAGCAAGTATCCTGATCTTACAGGTAAGGTTGCTGAAAATGCTCTCGTGGCTGCTGATATTACTATCAACAAGAATATGGTGCCATTCGACTCTCGCAGCGCATTCCAGACATCTGGCATCCGTCTCGGTACTCCAGCTATCACTACGCGTGGTGCCAAGGAAGACCTTATGGCTAAGATTGCCGCATGGATCGAAGAAGTGCTCAACGATCCTACTAACGAGGCTGTTATTGCCAAGGTTCGTGGTGAGGTCAATGAGACCATGAAGAGCTATCCTCTCTTCGCATGGTAAGTGACGGTGAAATCATTTCTTCACTTTGGAAGGATGGAAGAAATGCGCACACATATAATGTCACGTCCGGATAACAGCTTGATGCTTGTCCTGTGACACAAATATAGCCAGTCCGATGCAAATGCCCGGGCTGGCTTTTTTTTTTTGAGTGGGGATTTTCTGTTGTCTGGTTGTTTTATGGTTTTGTGGTTTAGTTGAGAAATAAAATATCAATAAATAAAAATATATAATGATAGGTTGTTGGTGTCTGGTTGTTTGGTTGTTTGGTTGTCTGTCTGGAAGACAGTACCGAGCGCAGCGAGAGTAACCCCGCATTAGGGAATAGGTAATAAATAATAGGGAATAGGAGATTAGCTCAGTTCGCTTGAGATTATTCCATCGCGAGAAG
>URJQ01000093.1 GCA_900548195.1 uncultured Prevotella sp. | reverse complement strand
GAATGGAAGCAAGATGCCGAAAGAAACGCTGACAAGAGTTGGAAAGAAACAATAACAACCTACCATTTTACCTATTCCAGTCTAATGACGATTTGAGTTCATAGGAATGGGGACAAATGCCAACGCCACTGCCCCACCCCACCAACCAAAAACGCTTGGCGAGGAGGATTGCTCCTTCATCGCCAAGCGTTATGATTAGGTCAATGTATCGCGTGCTTTAGAACTCAGCGTTCTTCGGTGTACGCGGGAAAGGAATGACGTCGCGAATGTTCTGCATGCCCGTAACGAAGAGGATGAGGCGCTCGAAGCCCAGTCCGAATCCTGCGTGGGGGCACGAGCCATACTTACGTGTGTCGAGATACCAGTCGTAGGTCTGCTCGCGCATGCCACGGCGCTCAATCTCGCTCATAAGCTTCTCATAGCTCTCCTCACGCACAGAGCCGCCGATGATCTCGCCAATACGCGGGAAAAGCACATCGGTACCCTGCATGGTCTTGCCGTCGGGGTTCTTCTTCATGTAGAACGACTTGATCTCTGCGGGATAATCGGTCATGATGACGGGGCGCTTGAAATGCTCCTCCACGAGATAACGCTCGTGCTCGCTGGCCAGGTCCATGCCCCAACCCGAGATGGGGAACTCAAACTTATGGCCATCCTTGACGGCCTGCTGCAGGATTTCGATACCCTCGGTATAAGTCAAGCGAACAAAGTCCTCCTTGACCACGCTCTCCAAGGTCTGCAGGAGCGACTTGTCGATCATCTGGTTGAGGAACTGGAGGTCGTCCTGGCAATTGTCGAGAGCCCACTTTACGCAATACTTGATGAAGTCTTCCTCAAGGTCCATGAGGTCGTCCATATCAATGAAGCAAACCTCAGGCTCAATCATCCAGAACTCAGCCAAGTGACGTGGAGTGTTGGAATTCTCTGCACGGAAAGTAGGACCGAAGGTGTAGATAGAGCCGAGTGCAGTAGCACCGAGTTCGCCTTCAAGCTGTCCAGAAACGGTGAGTGAAGTTTGCTTTCCGAAGAAATCATCGTCATAGATAATCTTTCCGTCAGCGTCCTTCTTCAGGTCATAGAGGTTTTTTGTGGTAACCTGGAACATCTGTCCTGCTCCCTCACAGTCAGAAGCAGTGATGAGAGGAGAATGGAAATAGAAGTATCCATGCTCATGGAAATAAGTATGGATAGCCATTGCCATATTGTGACGTATGCGCATTACGGCACCGAAAGTGTTGGTGCGAAGGCGCATGTGAGCGTATTTACGCATATACTCGAATGACTGTCCCTTCTTCTGCATTGGGTAGTCGCTGCCACAGAGACCGTATATTTCGATGGAAGAAGCCTGGACTTCAGAAGTCTGACCCTTACCTTGGCTTTCCACGAGGATGCCTTCTACGTGGATGCAGGCGCCAGTAGTGATCTGCTTGAGCATGTCAGCATCAAACTTCTCCACGTCCACTACGACCTGGATGTTCTTGATGGTGGAACCATCGTTGAGAGCGATAAAGTCAACAGCCTTGCTTGAGCGGTGGCTGCGCACCCATCCTTTGACGTCGATAGGCTGACCGAAAGCAGTGCTCTTGAGAGCATCTGTTATCTTTGTTCTTTTCATTGTTTGGTTTTGTTTTTTTTGTTATATCGGGCGGTAACGCGCCCGACACAGTGGCAGGGTTTTTGGAAACACCCTGATATGGATGTTCCTTTTACTCGAAAGTGCCCTGATATGGATGTTCCTTTTACTCGAAAGCGCCCATGCGGAGCATATCAACTTCCTTCTCAGTGAGGAAGCGCCAGTCACCGCGACGCAGATTCTTCTTAGTGAGGCCAGCAAACTGCACGCGATCAAGCTTTGTAACGTGATAGCCGAGGCTTTCGAAGATACGGCGCACGATACGGTTCTTGCCAGAATGAATCTCGATACCTACCTGCTTCTTGTCGGTAGGAGAAGCATATTCGATAGCGTCAGCCTTGATTTCACCATCATCGAGGGTGATACCGTCAGCAATCTGCTGCATATCGTAAGCTGTCACGTTCTTGTCGAGATATACGTGGTAAACCTTCTTCTTCAGGAACTTAGGGTGAGTGAGCTTACTTGCGAGGTCACCATCGTTAGTGAGAAGAAGCACGCCGGTAGTGTTGCGGTCGAGACGTCCTACAGGGTAGATGCGCTCAGGGCAAGCGTCCTTTACGAGGTCCATTACGACCTTGCGCTGCTGTGGGTCATCAGTAGTGGTGACATAGTCCTTTGGCTTGTTGAGGAGAACGTAAACTTTCTTCTCAAGAGTTACAGGCTGATCGTGGAAACGAACCTCGTCAGTGCGGAGAATCTTTGTTCCGAGTTCGGTAACAACCTCTCCATTAACGGTTACTACGCCTGCTTCGATGAAATCATCAGCCTCACGACGTGAGCATACGCCTGCGTTAGCGAGGAACTTATTAAGACGAAGTGGCTGTGTTGGGTCGATATTATTTTCTGCATACTCGATGCGTTTCTTCATTGAGTACTTAGCATTTGGATCGTAATCTGCAGAATGCTGACGGCGCTGACCGTAGCCACCCTGACCATATCCGCCACGCTGCTGGCCGTAACCACCACGCTGCTGACCGTAACCACCGCGCTGCTGGCCGTAACCACCACGCTGCTGATAACCGCCCTGACGTGGCTGGTAACCGTTGTTCATCTGCTCTTCAGAGCCTTCCCCTTCATTGTTGTTATTATATTGTGGACGATATTGATTACGCTGATAGCCGCCCTGCTGGTATTCACCATCATTCTGATAACGTGGACGATAGCCCCCCTGACGCTGCTGGTATCCGCCTCGCTGCTGGCCATATCCGCCTCGCTGCTGGTAACCATCACGCTGCTGATAACCTTCACGTGGCTGGTATCCCCCTCTATCTTCGCGCTGTGGACGGTTGTTCATGAGATTTGCGCCAAATCCTTCAGGACGGAATTCGTTGTCGTCGTTGCTACGCTGTGGGCGATAGCCCTGACGAGGACCGTGGTCAGAAGAATAAGCAGCACGCTGTCCGATGCGCACACGCTGACGAGGACGTGGAGTGTAACCACCTTCCTGATAATTGCCCTCACGGGTTGTCTCGCCAGAATTAGTATTCTGCGCCTTTTCGATGTTTTCGTTTTGTGTTTCCATTTACTTTAATTTTACTTTTGAAAAATAATCTTTAAAAATTGAATCTGAATAAAATGTTTTCTATTGAAATATCCTATGGAAAGGCGATGCCAATCCATGGGATATTCGTTTATCTGTAGTAGGTAATCAAAATTATTTTTTAATGAATAGATAATAATATTTGTTTTTCATTATTATAATATCTATACTCTCTTGTGCGCATCTACGTCCTGTTTCATAAGTCATGATGCCCGCATCATTCCTTTTTCTACAGAACGTAGCTGCATCACAATAAAGCATAGCTATTATAAAAATAATTCTGATCACCTACTTGTAACAGATCAAATGCCTGTGTAGTTTCCTGGAGTGATATTCATCAATTCTGCCTTTACAGCGTCGCTGACATCCAGAGTCTGGATAAACTCATGAATGGTTTTCTCATCCATGTGCTTGTTGGTGCGTGTGAGAGCCTTGAGAGCCTCATAAGGATGAGGGTAAGCTTCACGGCGCAGGATGGTCTGGATAGCTTCAGCCACTACAGCCCAAGTGTTGTCAAGGTCGCGCTGAAGAGCCTCTTCGTTGAGGATAAGTTTGCGGAGTCCCTTGAGTGTGCTCTGTATAGCGATGACAGAATGACCGAGAGGCACACCGATGTTGCGGAGCACGGTGGAGTCGGTAAGGTCACGCTGAAGTCTGCTGATAGGGAGCTTCTGGCTGAGGAACTGGAGAATAGCGTTAGCGATGCCGAGGTTGCCTTCAGAGTTTTCGTAGTCAATAGGGTTTACCTTGTGTGGCATTGCGCTTGAGCCTACTTCGCCAGCTTTGATCTTCTGCTTGAAGTATTCCATAGAGATATACATCCAGAAGTCGCGGTCGAGGTCGATGATGATGGTGTTGATACGGCGAATTGCGTCGAAGATGGAGCTCAGATGGTCGTAATTAGAAATCTGAGTGGTGAACTGTTCACGCTCCAGTCCGAGCTTTTCGCTTACAAATTTGTTTCCGAAAGCACGCCAATCATACTCTGGGTAAGCCACATGATGAGCGTTATAGTTGCCAGTAGCGCCACCGAACTTAGCTGTATGCTTGCATGCTTTGAGCAGCTGGAGCTGTTCGTTGAGTCGATATACGAAAACCATTATTTCCTTTCCGAGTCTTGTAGGGGAAGCAGGCTGTCCGTGTGTCTTAGCGAGCATAGGAACGTCTTTCCACTCTTCAGCATACTCATTGAGCTGTGCGATGAGTTCTTCTACCTGTGGGATAAAGACATTATTGAGTGCTTCTTTGACAGAGAGAGGCACGCTGGTGTTGTTGATGTCCTGTGAAGTGAGTCCGAAATGTATGAATTCGCGGCTCTGCTCGAAATATCCTTCTCCGAGACCGTTTTTCTCCATTTCGTCAAGTTTTTCCTTGATGAAGTACTCTACCGCCTTGACATCATGGTTTGTCACCTTTTCTATGTCCTTCACGCGTTGTGCGTCCACCTCTGTGAAATTCTGATATATTTCGCGGAGCTGTGGGAAAAGGGCTTTGTCGAAGTTCTTAAGTTGTGGGAGTGGTAGTTCGCAGAGGGCGATGAAATACTCTATCTCTACGCGCACTCTATATCTGATGAGTGCAAACTCGGAGAAATACTCGGCAAGACTTTCCGTCTTTCCTCTGTATCTGCCATCGACTGGTGAGATGGCTGTCAAAATGTCAAGATTCATTTTCCTATGGTTTGTTATATTCTGTTTTGGTATTTTTTCTATGATATATTATAATCCTGTAAGCTACTGGTATCAAGTATGGACGGATTGTAGATTTTCCCTCCTGTTATGATGTCATTTTTTTAATGTTGTATGCTGTATCAAGAATATTTATTGTGTGATGTTGTTGCTTCCAACAGTTATGTTGCTATATTTAACTATTATCTCGCTTAATTGCGTGCAAAGGTAATGAAATTATTTCTACTTACCAAGAAAGTGTCTATTTTTTAACATAAAAAAATTCCGCCTCTAAGCAAATGCTTATCGACGGAATCAGTGTGAGAGAGAGAGGTGGGCGTTGACGGATTCGAACCGCCGACCCTCTGCTTGTAAGGCAGATGCTCTAAACCAGCTGAGCTAAACGCCCGAAAGAGAAGTATTTCTCAAAAGCGATGCAAAGGTACGGACTTTTTTTGAATTCTCCAAATTTTTTCGCTATTTTTTTTCAAAAACTTGCATTTTAGGGTAATTTTTTGCGTTTTTCCTTGTTTATGGGGTAGTTTTTGGTGATTTTAGTGCTGGTTTTTGTGATTTGGGTTTGTGGTGGAGTTGAGAACGATTTTGTTGGTATATTAGGCGTAATGTGGCGGTTGGTGCACTTGTTGCTTTGAAAGTGGGGTGGGTGGGGAAGTGGTAAGAATGATGATGATGGTAAGATGAGGTATATATATAATGTACGTGCGCGAGAAATTTTCAGGCTTTGGAGTGAAAGTTTTTGAATGTTTTTCGCATGAAAGAGGTGCTTGTGAAAGGACGGAAAAATGGAACAAAAAAGTGATGTCTTAGGTATGGATTTACTATTGCTTAGTTATTGCGGTGTAAAAGCTTAGTTATTGCGGTGTAAAAGCATAGATATTAGGAGGTAAAAGCATAGTTATTGGAGGGTAAAAGCTATGCTTTTGCAAGTGGTTTGTAATCAGATGGTTATGAGGGGTGATTTGCATTAGCTTCCGGGGTCGGAAAAATAGGACAATTTTTCTTTTTCTTTTGGTTTATGGATTGTAGGGATAGAGGGGTAAGGATGGAGGGGTGGAGGGGTGGTGGACAACCAAGGACGGTTGATCTTTGGGCGAGTGGGTGGTCTTTTGTTGCAGGCTTATGGCTGGTATTTGCAAAGAATGAGCCGTTTGGGTGGGGTGGTGTTTTCATTTTTTAACAGATATTTCTTGTGAAAAATGATATTTTTTCGTAATTTTGTATTGATTAAACCTTTTCCGGTTTCAACGTATAGTTTGAAATAATATAAAAAATAATATCATAACATGAATATTACGAGCGATTTTAGAAAATATGCTACTGGACATCTCCGTATGAACGGAATGGCTCTTGACGATGTGATGAATGCGCAGGCGCAGTATCTTAATCCTTATATTCTGGAAGAACGTCAGTTGAATGTGACACAGATGGATGTATTCTCCCGCCTGATGATGGATAGAATCATTTTCCTCGGCACAGAGATAAATGACTATACAGCAAACACAATACAGGCCCAGTTGCTGTATCTTGACTCAACAGATCCAGGCAAGGATATTTCTATTTACATCAATTCTCCTGGTGGTAGCGTGACGGCAGGCTTGGGTATTTATGATACTATGCAGTTTATCTCCAGTGATGTGGCAACTATCTGCACAGGTATGGCGGCTTCTATGGGCGCAGTGCTGCTCGTTGCAGGTCAGGAAGGTAAGCGTTCTGCTTTGCCTCACAGTCGTGTGATGATCCATCAGCCACTCGGTGGCGTGCAGGGTCAGGCAAGTGATATTGAGATTGAGGCAAAGGAGATACAGAAATTCAAGAAGGAACTCTATACCATCATCTCTAATCACTCACATACACCATACGAAAAGGTGTGGGCAGACTCAGACCGCAACTACTGGATGACAGCAGAGGAGGCAAAGGAATATGGCATGATTGATGCCGTATTGGTGAAGAAGTAAGAGGGAGAGGTATTTGCAGAAGAAGAAAAAAGAAACAAGAATCCCTATATATATAATAAGGTGGCAAAGAAGATAACGAGACAATGCAGTTTCTGCGGACGCACGGAGAGTGAGGTAAACTTCCTCATTACCGGAATGAACGGTTTTATCTGTGACAGTTGCGTGCAGCAGGCATACGAGATAGTGATGGCGCAGACCATGGCTGATAGCAAGAATAAGGCGAAGGCCAAGTTTGGAAATATAACCGATGTGCCAAAGCCTTCCGAGATAAAGGATTATCTTGATCAGTATATCATCGGTCAGGATGAGGCAAAGAAATATCTGTCAGTGGCGGTGTACAATCATTACAAGCGCCTTCAGCAGCAGGAAGAAGATGACGGAGTGGAGATAGAGAAGAGCAATATCATAATGGTAGGCTCTACCGGAACGGGTAAGACATTGCTTGCTCGCACCATAGCAAAGCTCCTGAAAGTGCCTTTCACAATCGTAGATGCTACGGTTTTCACCGAAGCAGGCTATGTGGGTGAGGACGTGGAGAGTATTCTTTCTCGCTTGCTTCAGGTGGCAGATTATGACCTTGAGGCGGCTCAGCGCGGCATTGTCTTTATCGATGAAATCGACAAGATAGCCCGCAAGAGTGATAATCCAAGCATTACGCGTGACGTAAGTGGTGAGGGCGTGCAGCAGGGTCTGCTGAAACTCCTTGAGGGAACTATGGTCAATGTGCCGCCAAAGGGAGGTAGAAAGCATCCAGATCAGGATTATATCCATGTGGATACACGTAACATCCTCTTTATCTGCGGTGGAGCATTTGATGGTATCGAGAGAAAGATAGCACAGAGAATGAATACTCATACCGTGGGATATAACTCCGTGCAGAATGTTCGCAAGATAGACCAGAAGGACTTGATGAAGTATGTTCAGCCACAGGACTTGAAGTCATTCGGACTTATACCGGAGATAATCGGTCGTCTGCCAGTGCTTACATATCTCAATCCGCTCGATCGTGAAGCTTTGCGCAGAATACTTGTGGAGCCAAAGAATTCCATCGTGCGCCAGTATATCAAGCTCTTCAAGATGGATAAGATAGACCTTACCTTCACTACAGAGGCATTGGAGTATATCGTGGATAAGGCGGTGGAGTATAAGCTTGGTGCTCGTGGACTCCGTTCTATCGTGGAAAGCGTGATGACAGACGCTATGTATGAATGTCCTGGCAAGGGAATGAAGGCATTTGAAGTCACCAAGGACTACGCCGCAAAGCAACTTGAGAAACATTATTGATACGAATAGTATCCCCTCTTGTAGAAACGAAAGAAAAAGGTGGCAACACCTTTATATCGACAACTAATATAATATGAAAGACGTTGACCTTTTAGGAAAACTGAAGCAGTACTTCGGCTTTGACAAGTTTAAGGGCGATCAGGAGAAGATAATCCGCAATCTGCTCGACGGCAACGACACCTTTGTGCTCATGCCGACGGGTGGAGGTAAGTCGCTGTGCTATCAGTTGCCTTCCCTTATCATGGATGGAACAGCAATAGTAATCTCACCGCTTATCGCACTGATGAAGAATCAGGTGGATGTGATCAACGGCATGAGCGAAAATGACGGTGTGGCGCACTGCCTTAACTCGTCTATGAACAAAGCTGCGATAGACAAGGTGAAGGCGGATGTTAAGTCTGGCGTCACCAAACTGCTGTATATGGCACCGGAATCCTTGACTAAGGATGAGTATGTGTCATTCCTTCAAAGTGTCAATATTTCATTTTATGCTGTCGATGAAGCACACTGTATTTCGGAATGGGGACATGATTTCCGTCCGGAATACAGAAAAATACGCCCTATCGTCGATGGTATCGGCAAAGCACCAATCATTGCTCTGACCGCTACTGCGACGGATAAGGTGAGAATGGACATCAAGAAAAGCCTTGGCATCGTGGATGCTACGGAGTTTAAGAGTTCATTCAATCGTCCAAACCTCTACTATGAAGTGCGTCCTAAGACCAATGCCGTGGATAAGCAGATAGTGAAATTCATCAAGGCAGAGGCAGGAAAGAGCGGTATCATCTATTGTCTTTCCAGAAAAAAGGTGGAGGAACTGGCGGCTATACTTATTGCCAACGATATAAAAGCGGCGCCTTACCATGCCGGTCTCGATGCAGTCGTAAGGAGCAAGACGCAGGATGATTTCCTGATGGAAAATATCGACGTCATCGTAGCTACGATAGCATTCGGTATGGGTATCGACAAGCCAGACGTACGCTTCGTCATACATTATGACATACCAAAGAGTCTTGAGGGCTATTATCAGGAGACTGGTCGTGCCGGACGTGATGGTGGCGAGGGAAAATGCATCGCATTCTATTCGCATAAGGACCTTCAGAAGCTGGAGAAATTCATGGCTGACAAGCAGGTGGCTGAGCAAGATATCGGTCGTCACTTGCTTCAGGAGACTGCAGCTTATGCTGAATCATCGCTGTGCAGAAGAAAACTGCTCCTCAATT
The DNA here is from genome assembly GCA_900548195.1 of uncultured Prevotella sp. Classification (GTDB taxonomy): domain Bacteria; phylum Bacteroidota; class Bacteroidia; order Bacteroidales; family Bacteroidaceae; genus Prevotella. The sequence continues at coordinate 1,899 of URJQ01000093.1, read as the reverse complement.
ATTTTGGAGAAACATACGAAAAGGATAATTGTGGCAACTGTGACAACTGTCTTCATCCTAAGGTGAAGATAGAAGCCACGGGGCAGTTGCAGTGCGTTCTCTCCTCAGTAAAGGCGATAAAAGGCGGTTATCACACGCAGTATGTCATTGACTTTGTCAAAGGTCGTGCTACTGATGATATAGTGTCGCACAAGCATAACCAATTGGAAGAATTTGGTTGTGGCGATGATTTGAAAGAGAAGAAGGACAAACTATGGGGCCCTGTCATAAGATATGCCATCATAGAAGGTTTCCTGAAGAAGGAAATAGAGGACTATGGCACGCTGAAACTTACCGCTGCAGGAAAGAAATGGCTTAAGAATCCAGAACCTTTCTATGTGACGGAGGATAATGAATTCAATGAAGAAGAGTATGATTCTTCTTCTGAAGGCGCAGGAGCAGTGCTCGATCCGGAACTTTTTGCCGTGCTCAAGAACTTGAGAAAGGATGTGGCGAAACAGCATAATGTGCCACCATACGTAGTGTTCCAGGACTCATCGCTGGAGCAAATGGCTACAATGTATCCTACCACACTTGAGGAACTCTATACTATCATTCCGGGAGTAGGACGCGGAAAGGCCATGCGATATGGCGCGAAATTCTGTGAAGTAATCAAGAAACACTGTTCGGAGCATGAGATAACACGCCCTGCAGACCTTCGCATACGTACTGTAGCCAAGAATTCCAGAAAGATAAAGATAATCCAAAGCATAGACAGCAAGATGGCGCTCGACGATATTGCGGAGTCTATGAATATGGACTTTGATGATTTCCTCACCGAGGTGGAGCGCATCGTCTATAGTGGCACGAAGCTCGACATCAACTATTTCCTCGAAGAGGTGATGGATGATGATGTCGTGGATGATATCTATGATTATTTCAGAGAGAGCGAGACGGACAAACTTTCCGTAGCTATGGACGAACTGGGAGGCGACTATGAAGAGGATGAAGTGCGACTCGTGCGCATCAAGTTCCTGTCAGAGCTCGCCAACTAAAAATCCTTATGCTCCGTAGGCATATAGTGCAGCCAATGGGAGGATTACCATTTCGTGGCGTTGATGCGTCGCTATCGCCACATTGAAGGGCATTCGGTCGATTCGCTTTGCCGTGTTTGCGTTAAATTGATTTAATGCTGTAAGAAAATGCGGACACTATAGTGAATATGTGAAAAAAAAGTAGTAAATTTGCACGCAATATAAAATATTCAAGAAAATCATGGCTTCATTTATTGCAGACAAAGTAGTGATGGAAGGTATTACCTTCGATGATGTATTGCTCATTCCGGCATACTCGGAGGTTCTTCCTCGTGAGGTATCTCTTGGTACCAAGTTCTCCCGTAACATTGACCTGAAAATCCCATTCGTGACAGCAGCAATGGATACTGTCACAGAGGCTCCTATGGCTATCGCTATCGCTCGCGAAGGCGGCATCGGCGTAATCCACAAGAATATGTCTATCGAGGAGCAGGCTCGTCAGGTGGCTATCGTAAAGCGTGCCGAGAACGGCATGATATACGATCCTGTTACCATCAACCCTTGGAAAACCGTGAAGGACGCCCTCGATATGATGGCTGAATATCACATCGGAGGTATTCCAGTGGTGGATAAGGACAACAAGCTCGTGGGTATCGTGACAAACCGTGACCTGCGTTTCCAGACTGATATGGATCGCAAGATTTCTGATGTGATGACAAAGGATAATCTTATCGTTACCCATCAGCAGGCTGACCTTGATTCTGCTGCTTCTATCCTTCTTGAGCATAAGATTGAGAAATTGCCTGTAGTGGATGAAAATAATAATCTCATCGGCCTTATCACATATAAGGACATCACTAAGGCTAAGGACAAGCCAATGGCATGT
>URJQ01000092.1 GCA_900548195.1 uncultured Prevotella sp. | reverse complement strand
AACAGTAATAATGCCGAAATTTTAATATATAAATCTACGATACCTTTTCTTTCATTGCGATATTGCTCTTGTTTTTTCCGTCCCAGGCTCCATCTTCCGGACGTTTCATTTGCTCTTCATCCTGTCATTACTTCACATTTTCACTCTCCCTCCCCCACTCTTTTTCAGAGAAATTTCACATCATAATTTCGTGGATTTCGCCATAGTTTTCCGAGTCTCTTCACATCTGATTCTCCGAATGTCTTCACTATAGATTTTCAGAAAACGCATTACTGATTTCAGAAGGACATCACCTCTTCAGTTTGCCTTTTCTTTCTCTGAAAAAGAAGTACGGATCAGTCGTGCAGAATGAAAAAGAAGAGCTCTTTCATGAGGTCACTTTTCGGAGTATTCGCTGTCGCATCGAGGCCTTTCAACTTGCCTTCCACCTCTCTGATTTTATCAATGATGAGCAAAGTTTTCATCGGAGAATAGTATCTCATTCCTTCGACATAATCCTTAGTTGCCCACTCCGAACTAAGTCCGAGGTATGACATAATGGCAGACGCATTTCGAGGCGCCGGAGCATAGAATGCAATCATCAGATTTTGGAAATATCCGAATATCAGACTAAGCATCGGGAACATGTCTTTGGAATTTGGATCACTGAGTTTGTGCTTGACGATAAGGTTGACTTTTTCCACATCATGCTTAGCAATAGCAGTGCGAAGTTCGAAGCCATTAAAATCCTTGCTGACTCCCACGCATCGCTCCACCAGTTCCGGATTTATTGCCATTGCTGCGCCAGGAGGAAAAGTCACGAGAATTTTGTCGATTTCTGAAATCAGTCTTTTCAGATCACTACCCACATGTTCGGCAATCATTGCGCTTGCCTTGACATCAATGCTCGCACCTTTCTCCCGAACATATTGCGTGATGAAAGGAGACAATTCCCAATCGCGCAGCGGAGCGAACGCAGCGACGCGTCCGATTTTCTGTAATTGCCCGACGTATTTTTTTCTTCCATCCACCGACCCTTTGTAACATATCACGAGAAGAGTGGACGGATTAGGATTTGCCACATATTTCTCCAGCAGATCAAAATCCTTCGTCTGCTGAGCTTCACGGAATACCACCACCTGTCTTTCCGCCATCATAGGATAACGCTTGCACTGCTCCACCACTTGCTTCATCGAAGTATCGGAACCATAGAAGAGCGACTGGTTGAAATCCTTTTCCTCTTCTTTCAGCACATTCTGCAGCACATAGTCGGAGATGGAATCGAGGTAATAACTTTCCGTTCCCACACTCGTACCCATGAGAAGATAGACGGGCTTATACTGCTTTGCTCGCAGTTCAGCCATCACCGCTTCATACTGCTGTTGCTGTGCAGTCTTCTTTGTTGCCATAATTGCCTTAGATTATCATTTTGTCCTATTTGCACATCTGCTTCAATAAAGCTTTACCATTTACTGTTTTGTGCAAGAAATAATAGGTAAGTTCTACAAATAAAGATCCCACAGATTACGCATAGTTTTACAATAGACAAAGAGTAGAAAAGTCTCCTTATCCATATCAATCTGCGAGACCTGTGGGAATTGTCAGTTATCAGTCACGGAAGCGCTTGGTGAGGTCGCCAAATTCATCGATTCGCCTATCGCGAAGGAACGGCCACCAGCGACGCACCTGCTCGCTATGCTCCATATCAATGGCTACTATCACGCTCTCTTCCTCTCTGTCAGAGGCACGATAGAGCAGTTCGCCTTGCGGTCCTGCCACGAAGCTGGAGCCCCAAAACTGTATGCCATTTGTCATACCGCTTGGATCAGGTTCATATCCCACCCTATTCACCGCTACTACAGGCAGTCCGTTTGCCACGGCATGTCCTCGCTGCACGGTGGTCCAAGCCTCGCGTTGACGCTGCTGTTCCTGTGGAGTATCGGTGCTCTCATATCCTATAGCCGTAGGATAAATGAGGATTTCCGCCCCTGCAAGCGCCATCATCCTCGCCCCTTCCGGGTACCACTGATCCCAGCACACCTGCACACCGAGACGTCCTACGCTGGTATTTATCGGCTGAAATCCGAGGTCACCAGGAGTGAAATAGAATTTCTCATAGTAAGCAGGGTCGTCAGGAATGTGCATCTTGCGATATTTCCCAGCGATAGAGCCATCCTTTTCTATCACCACAGCAGTATTGTGATAGAGCCCTGGAGCACGTCTCTCAAAGAGAGAAGTCACGATGACGATGCCAAGTGCCTTTGCCAATTCTCCATAGAATCGGGTTGAAGGTCCAGGTATCGGCTCTGCGAGGTCGAAATTATCCACTGACTCCACCTGACAGAAATACAAAGAGTTGTGCAGCTCCTGAAGAACCACGAGTTGCGCCCCACGACGTGCGAGGTCCACTATACCTTCAGCGAGGCGTGTCATATTCTGCTCTCTACTGCCGGTATTATGCTGTTGTAATATTCCAATTTTCAGTTCACGCATATTTCATTACATTTTTTCTGCGTACAAAGTTAATAAAAACATTTATTGTAAGAAAGAAACTGCATAACATTTTTATAATTCATAATTCATAATTCATAATGCGTAATTAGATCTCGTCCATGCAAGCAATTCAATTATGAATTATGAATTATGAATTATGAATTATGAATTATGCATTACGTATTACACATCCCCTCCCTCTACCTAAAAACATAAACATACATTTTTTCACACCTACTTATATCACATGCAAATTTTCAGTAATAAGATAATAAAAGTGTGAAATTTATATATTTTTGTTGCGTCCTGTTACATTATTATAAATAAAAGCAGTATATTTGCACGGAAATTTAGACTGTGAACAAAAAAATAAAGACAAATAAGACTATGAAGAAAATCATCATCGCAGCATTATTAGGCTTCCTTGCCATAATGCCTTCCACTGCCCAGAATTACCGTAGCAGCAATCATTATTCCTACAATAGCAGATCAAACTATAGCCATTCTATGTTTGGTTACGACGACGTATATTTCGGATTCCGCATCGGTCCTTCATTCACTAATATCTCCACCGATGAGAAAGACTTCGACTTTAGCGCAAAGACAGGTCTCAATTTTGGTGTCGCAGCAGGTTTTAGTCTCTCTAATAGCATTCCTCTCTTCCTTGAGACTGGTCTCTACTATAATGAGAAAGGTGGCAAGGCTGACATAGGCAGAACAGACATCAAGTATCGCCTCAACTATCTTGAGGTTCCTTTTGCATTCAAGTATATGTATGAGCTCGATGATGAGATCTCCATCCAGCCATACCTCGGTGCTTATATCGCTTACGGCATCAGCGGAAAGATTAAGGATTATGATGCTCTCACGTCTGAGAGCTCCTACAAGAATATGTTCCACCACTTTGATGCCGGTATGAAAATCGGTTGCGGAATGCAGTATGATATGTTCTATTTTGAACTCAACTACGACCTTGGTCTCGCCAACATCCGCGATGATGAGTTTACTACTTGTCGCAACAGAGCTCTCACTCTCAATCTTGGAGTGAATTTCTAAGCATAGCTCAACTTTCGCAAGCTATAAATAGTCCATCAGTCCTCACTACCGTGGGGAAGTGTAAAATATCAATAGATAAAAATAAAGAAAAACAGAAGATATTTCACCTACTTAGCATATAGATTTCACAACCTCCACTCTCATTCCCAACGCATTTATGATGCGATAAAAGGCTCCAACACTCGGAATAATCTGTCCATTCTCTACTTTGGAGATATACGATTTTGTAGAGTTGATACGTCTTGCTAACTCTGCTTGTGTCACTTTTGCCTCCTTACGAGCATCAAGCAATATCTGACCAGAATAGAATGACAGTGCATCCTCTTCTGCTTTCATACGCTCAGGGGTTCCTTCTTTTCCAAATTTCTGATCAAGAACGAGGTCGTAATCAACTATTTGATGATTGTTTGTCTGCATAATATGCCTCCTTTATCTTTAATGCTTTTTCGATTTCTTTTGATGGTGTTTTCTGGCTCTTCTTCTGAAAGCCATTGAATAAAACGACAATTTTTCCTTCGTCGAATATGAAGAACACCCTAAAGATATTCCCACCATACTCTGTACGCAACTCATACAGACCGTCTTTGATTAGTTTTATAAACTTCGTGGAAAGTCTGTCTTGAGTTTTTAGCAAAAGAAGACCATATTGGATTTTCTCTTGCTCTTTCTCCTTTAAGGTAGCCATGAATGCCTCAAAATAACCGCCGTATGTCAATATCCGTCGTTTCATGGTGCAAAGATAATAAAGGTTGCTTAATCTTGCAACTTTTTACTATTCTTTTTGCATGAAATACTAATATTTTTCCAAAGGCGCACGCTCACAATAAGAAAGTAGGAAAAGTACAAAAAACACTAAAAATTGTAAAGCGTAGTGACTAAAATCCGAGTAATTTCTTACTTAGAATGCTTTTTTTGCCGTAATCTATTACCTTTATGTAGGATTTTTCGTACATTTGCAAGATAAATGTAGTAGTATTATTAAAACAGGACATTCAACTTTAGAAAGTAATAGAAAACTCAAACGGTGCTCAACCCTATGAGGTGGAATAAATTGTCAATAGAGAAAAACAAGTTGCTTTGTCGTTTTACGGGTTAAGGAATTGGAATATGCAAATATCAAGACCGATAACCGACGACTGACAACCAGCAATCAGCAACCGGACAACACTATCATCTATTGACCCTTATCCACATTGCCAATGCGCATTTCATTATTTTTCAATAGATTGAGTAAAAAAAATATATACAGGATATAATTTCTATATAAACACATAATTATGGCAAGAGTTATTAAATTAAGTCGCGGACTTGACATCAATCTCGCCGGAAAAGCCGAAAAGAGCAAGATGACTCTCAAGGCAAGCGGGAAGTATGCCCTATGCCCTGCAAGCTTTGAGGGCGTAAAGCCTAAAGTGATGGTCAAGGAAGGCGACAAAGTCAAGGCCGGAGATGCTTTGTTTGTTAACAAAGAATACCCGGAAGTGAAGTTTGCTTCTCCTGTCAGTGGCACTGTAAGTCTCGTAGAGCGTGGCGACCGCAGAAAGCTTCTCAGCGTCCGCGTGGATGCCGACGAGCAGCAGGAGTATGCTGATTTTGGCGTGAAAGACGTCACTAAGATGGATGGAGAGCAGGTCAAAGCCGCCCTCTTGGAGGCTGGTCTGTTCGGCTACATCGACCAGTTGCCTTACGCTGTCTCTACCAATCCGCAGACAGAGCCTAAGGCTATCTTCGTTTCTGCTCTGAGAGATATGCCTTTAGCTGGCGATTTCGAGTTTGAACTCCAAGGTCAGGAGAAGGATTTCCAGACTGGTCTGACAGCTCTCAGCAAGATTGCGAAGACTTATCTCGGCATCGGTAAGGCGCAGAGCATCAATGCTTCCGACGTAGAAGTAGTGGCTTTCCATGGAAAATGCCCTGCCGGAAATGTCGGCGTGCAGGTGAACCACATCAATCCTGTCAACAAAGGCGAAGTGGTATGGACAGTTGACCCTACCGCAGTCCTTTTCTTCGGCAGACTGTTCAACAGCGGCAAGGTCTACCTTACACGCACAGTGGCTCTCGCAGGCTCTGAAGTCAAGAAGCCATGCTACGTAGATATGTTCGTAGGTCAGGAGATTGACACACTCGTCAGCAACTCTTACGACCGCAGCCACAGCGTCCGCATCATCATGGGCAACCCTCTTACTGGTATGCCTACAGCGCAGGGTGCTGACGGTCAGACACATTTCACACGTTTCCTTGGTGCTCACACCAGTGAGATTACCATCATTCCGGAAGGTAATGACAATGACGAATTCGCTGGATGGATTATGCCTCGACTGTCACAGTTCAGCGTAAACCGCAGTTACTTCTCTTGGCTCTTCGGCAAGAAGAAGGAATACAGCCTCGACGCACGTGTCAAGGGCGGTGAGCGTCACATGATTATGAGTGGCGAATACGACAGCGTTCTCCCTATGGACATCTACGGCGAGTACCTCATCAAGGCAATCATCACAGGCGATATCGACAAGCAGGAGCAACTCGGAATCTACGAGGTAAGCCCTGAGGACTTCGCTCTGGCTGAGTTTGTGGATTCTTCCAAACTGGAGCTTCAGCGCATCGTGCGCGAGGGTCTCGACGTGCTTAGAAAAGAGAATAGTTAATAAAACATCTAAACAACAAGAACAATGTCTTTCTTAAGAAATTACTTAAATCAGATAAAGCCCAACTTTGATAAGGGTGGCAAGCTGCATGCTTTCCGCAGTGTCTTTGATGGTTTCGAGACATTCCTCTATGTCCCTAACGCCACATCAAAGAGCGGAACAAGCATCCACGACGCCATCGACTCAAAGCGAATAATGAGTATGGTGGTGATAGCATTGCTTCCTGCCCTGCTCTTCGGCATGTACAACATAGGCTATCAAAACTATGCCGCTGCCGGCACTGAGGGTTCGTTCCTCGATATGTTCATCTATGGCGTACTCGCTGTATTGCCTAAGATTCTCGTCAGCTACATCGTAGGTCTCGGCATCGAGTTTGCCTGGGCACAATGGAAGGGCGAAGAGATTCAGGAAGGTTACCTCGTCAGCGGTATCATCATCCCAATGATTCTGCCTGTGGGCTGTCCATTGTGGGTCATCGTGCTTGCTGTGGCATTCGCTGTCATCTTCGGTAAGGAGATATTCGGCGGCACCGGTATGAATATATTCAATGTAGCACTCCTCGCGCGCGCATTCCTTTTCTTCTCTTATCCTACAAAGATGAGCGGTGACACCGTATGGGTGGCTACTGACAGCATCCTCGGATTCGGCAACACCCTGACTGACACATTCACTTGCGCCACTCCTCTCGGACAAATGGCAGCAGGTAGCGTGCCTACTGCTTCGCTCTGCGACAGCATCATCGGTCTTATCCCTGGTAGTATCGGCGAGACCAGCGTCATAGCTATTGCTATCGGTGCGGTGATACTCATCTGGACAGGCATCGCTTCATGGAAGATCATGCTCAGCGTGTTCCTCGGTGGTGGCTTGATGGCTTGGATTTTCCAGACCACAGGACAGTCTGCAGTGGAATGGTATCAGCATATCGTAATCGGAGGCTTCTGCTTCGGCGCCGTATTCATGGCTACAGACCCTGTGACATCAGCACGCACAGAGACAGGCAAATGGATTTACGGATTTATCATCGGTGCTCTGGCCGTCATCATCCGCGTCATGAACCCTGGTTTCCCGGAGGGAATGATGCTCGCTATCCTCTTCGGCAATATGATGGCTCCTACCATCGACTACTTCGTAGTGCAGAGTAATATCAACAAGCGACTTAAAAGAATGAAGAACAATGGCTAAACTGAATACAAATTCCAATACATACATCATAGCATACAGTTGCATAATGGTGGTGATAGTGGCGTTTCTCCTTGCTTTCGTCAGCAGTACTCTGAAGCCTACACAGGACATCAACGTGGCTCTCGACAAGAAGAAACAGATACTTGCCGCCCTCAACATCCGCAACCTCTCAAATGAAGAGAGCGCACAGAAGTATGCCGAAGTGGTAAATGCTGACGCCATCATCGATGCCGAAGGCAATATCGTGGAGAAAGGCGAAAAGGGTGGCGAGCAGACAGGCTTCAAGCTCAACAGCGCCGACTATAAGGAAGGCAAGCTCGCCATATACGACTGCACCGTCGATGGCAAGCAGAAATACGTCGTTCCTGTCTATGGCATGGGCCTTTGGGGACCTATCTGGGGCTACATCGCCGTAAATGAAGATGGCAACACTATCTTCGGAGCTTATTTCAATCATGAAGGAGAGACTGCCGGACTCGGTGCTGAAATCAAAGACTCCAAGAAATGGCAGGACGAATTTATCGGCAAGACCATCTACAGCGCAGACGGAAAGCCTGTCATCATGGTGAAGAAAGCCAGCGAAGTCAAGGACAAGAGCTGCGAAGTGGATGCCGTGACAGGCGCTACACTGACCTCTGACGGCGTAAGCAATATGCTCCAGGAGGGCTTCGCCAAGTATAAAAACTATTTAAAGAAGTAACGTGACTATGGATAACAAGATAAAAGACGTATTCAAGGCACCGCTCAACATCATGAACCCTGTCCTCGTACAGGTGCTCGGCATTTGCTCTGCCTTGGCTGTGACATCACAGTTGAAGCCTGCTCTCGTAATGGGACTCGCCGTGACTGTCATCACCGCATTCAGTAACCTTATCATATCCCTCATCCGACAGACTATCCCTAACCGCATACGTATCGTCGTACAGCTCGTCGTCGTGGCTGCTCTGGTGACCATTGTGAGCCAGGTGCTCAAGGCTTTCGTATATGATGTCAGCGTAGAACTGTCAGTATATGTGGGACTTATCATCACCAACTGTATCCTCATGGGACGTCTGGAGGCTTTCGCTATGCAGAATAAGCCTTGGCCTTCATTCGTGGATGGCATCTCTAACGGACTCGGTTACGGCATCATCCTCGTCGTGGTAGGCGCTTTCCGCGAACTGCTCGGACGTGGCACTCTGCTCGGTTTCCAGATTATTCCTGAGAGCGCATACGATTTCGGATATTTGAACAATGGCACTATGACTATGCCTGCCATGGCTCTCATCATGATTGGCGTGGTAATATGGATACATCGTGCTTATTTTTATAAGGAGGACAAGTAAATGGAACACATGATTAGTCTTTTCTTCAGGTCCATATTCGTGGACAATATGATCTTCGCCTTCTTCCTCGGTATGTGCTCCTACCTCGCAGTATCCAAGAATGTGAAGACATCACTCGGACTCGGTATCGCCGTGACATTCGTGCTTTGCGTCACCGTACCAGCCAACTATCTGCTTCAGACCAAGGTGCTCGGTCCCGACTGTCTCGTCGAGGGCGTTGACCTCAGTTATCTTTCGTTCATTATCTTCATTGCTGTCATCGCTGGTATCGTGCAGTTGGTGGAGATGATTGTGGAGCGCTTCTCCCCTTCCCTCTACGGAGCATTGGGCATCTTCCTCCCTCTCATCGCCGTGAACTGTGCCATCATGGGCGCATCTCTCTTCATGCAGCAGCGCATCAACCTCGACCCTGCCAGCACACAGTATCTCGGTAGCGTAGCCGATGCTTTCGTCTATGCTCTCGGTTCCGGACTCGGATGGGTGCTCGCTATCGTATCTATGGGCGCAATACGCGAGAAGATGCAGTACAGCGACGTGCCTAAGCCCCTGCAGGGACTCGGCATCTCATTCATCGTCGTTGGTCTCATGGCCATCGCAATGATGTGTTTCTCTGGTTTGAAAATATAATTTGGTCACACAGTGGCAAAGGCATCAGCAATGTATCCCTACAGAAGACGCAAGCAAACCGCCACTGTGCCAACGGCTTTATAGTCAGAAGACACAAGCGACCCGCCACTGTGCCAACGGCTTTTACCGTTGGATACAACCAAATCCCCAAAACCCAAAACCAATAAATAAAAGCAATGAACATCAGTTACATATTATCCAGCATAGGAGTATTCCTGGTGGTAATCATCGTACTCGTAGTAGTACTGCTGGTAGCAAAGAAATATCTCAGCCCAAGCGGTAAGGTGAAACTTACCGTCAACGGCGACACCGTGCTCGAAGTGGAGCAAGGCAACAGCGTGATGAACACGCTCAACGAGAATGGCATCTACCTCCCTTCTGCATGTGGAGGTAAGGCAAGCTGCGGTCAGTGTAAACTGCAGATCCTCAGTGGCGGTGGAGAAATCCTCGACTCTGAGAAACCACACTTCTCCAGAAAGGAGATAAAGGACAACTGGCGCCTCGGATGTCAGGCAAAAATCAAAGGCGACATGGAGGTGAAAGTGCCTGAATCTGTCATGGGAGTTAAGGAATGGGAATGCACCGTGATAGGAAACCGTAACGTGGCTACATTCATCAAGGAGTATAAAGTAGCACTTCCTCCTGGTGAACACATGCACTTCGAACCGGGTTCCTACGCACAGATTCGCATCCCTGCATTCGAACTCGATTACGACAAGGACTTCGACAAAGCCCTCATCGGCGACACTTACCTCCCAGCATGGGAGAAATTCGGACTCTTCGGACTCAAATGCAAGAATGAAGAGCCTACCATCCGCGCATACTCCATGGCAAACTATCCTGACGAAGGCGATATCATCACCCTCAATGTGCGTATCGCCACACCGCCATTCAAGCCAAAGGATCAGGGTCCTGGCTTCATAGATGTCAATCCGGGTATCGCTTCATCATACATCTTCTCACTCAAGCCTGGCGACAAGGTTACCATGTCAGGACCTTATGGAGAATTCCGACCACAGTATGGCACTGGAAGAGAGATGATATGGGTAGGCGGTGGCGCTGGTATGGCACCTCTCCGCGCACAGATTATGCACATGCTGAAGGGTAATGGCATAGCTCCTGAAGACCGCCAGCGTGAGATGCACTACTTCTATGGTGCACGCGCACTGGAGGAAATCCCATTCCTCGACGACTTCCTGCAGTTGGAAAAGGACTTCCCTAACTTCCATTTCCACCTCGCTCTCGACCGTCCAGACCCTAAGGCTGATGCAGCTGGAATCAAATATACTCCAGGATTTGTGGCACCTGTCATGGGCGACACATACCTCAAGCAGCATGAGTCTCCAGAAGATTGCGAGTACTACCTCTGCGGTCCTCCTATGATGGCAAAGACAGTGCTCGACCTTCTCCACTCTCTCGGTGTGGAAGACGATATGATTCGCTTCGATAACTTCGGAGGATAATCCGGAATAATATTATAAAGAGGGCTCCCTCTTATCCCCCTGCGAGGGGGAGGCTATATACATTCTTCGACTTGTGTCTCTTACTCAAGAGAGGTCTTTGTAACCAGCCTCCCCCTCACAGGGGATAAGAGGGGGTCTTCACTTTTTGCTTTCCATTATATATACTATGTTACTTCTCTTTCTGATGTCATTAGGAGCCGCCTTCGTACAGAGAGTGTCAGGCTTCGGTTTCGGAATATTCATCATGACGGTATTGCCATACATCATGCCGTCATACGGTGAAGCCACCACATTATCAGGACTAATGGCTATGGTAACATCTCTGATTATCGCAATAAGAAACTACAAATATCTGTATTGGAAGAAACTATTTATTATACTCTTCACCTTTCTCATCGTCTCATATATAGCGGTGCAGTTTGTCTCCATCGCCAGTGACGGTATCCTAAAGAAACTTCTTGGTGGCATTCTCATCTTCGCAAGCATCTGGTTTCTCTTCCTGTCTAAGAGAGTTCACCTCCCAGCCACAGTGCCAGTGCAGATCAGTATGGGCACTATCTCCGGCTTGATGGGTGGCTTTTTCGGAATGCAAGGTCCGCCAGCGGTGCTTTATTTCATATCCTCCGCAAAGCAGAAAGAGGAGTATATGGCAATGGCGCAGATGTATTTCTTGCTCGGAAACATCTTCATGACAGGCTACAGAGCTCAATGTGGCTACCTAACTACAGCCGTATTACATGGTTGGTGCTGTGGTATCGTAGCCGTTCTCATAGGTACAACGCTCGGTTCCATCGTGTTCCGCTTCGTCTCCCTCGACATTCTCCGCAAAATAATTTACGCATATATGGCTATAAGTGGCATTATAGCCCTCCTTTAGCTTTGATATTGCGGTCATGTGAGAGTTATATGAATTACTGAAACAACAATAAAAGTGTAAAGTAAAATCAGTTAAAGTCAGGCAGCATAACTTTTACTCACTAATAGCTATGCTTTTACATCCCAATAACTATGCTTTTACATCCCAATAACATAGCTTTTGGAAAAGCCTTCACTCACCCCTCCAGAGAGGTTTTTTCTTTAGTTACGGGCATGGTTTTAGAAGTTAGTTGGACTGTTGGAAGTACTTATTTAACATCTATTCACAACTTTTCGGCTATAATTCGCAAAAAACAATTGGCTCTTCTCAAATTTTAGTACAAAGGCTCATAATTGAGTGCAAGAAGTGTATT
>URJQ01000091.1 GCA_900548195.1 uncultured Prevotella sp. | reverse complement strand
AGTTTACTCGCAGACCGCTGACATTGCGGGAGATGGAGAAGTTCTCGGGCTTGTCAGCGCCCTTGGTCTTCAGACCGATCTTGAAAGTGCCGAAGCCATCGAGCTTCACGGTGCAGGAGTTCTGGAGCTTGTCGGTCATCACCTCTATAAGCTCATTGATCACGGCAAGTACGTCAGACTTCTTGACGGTACAGTTGCGCTGGATGATTTCAGCAAGGGCGTTGGTATCGACCATCTGAAGCTGCACTGCACGACCGTAATAGAGGTTACCTGAGTTTTTGCGATTGTCTCGCACGATTTTGTAAAGTAGTGCCATTGTTTTGTTGTTTTGTTGTTTAGTTGGTTTGTTGTATAGTTGGTTTTGGAGAAATAAAACATCAATAAATAAAAATAGATAAAAATACTTTGCTTATTTTTGCCTTGTTTTTTTTCTACTGACATTTCGTCTCCGATTTACAAGTGCAAACTTGTCGAAGACTCGCACGAAGTAAATAGGGCGTGTCGCTCGCAGAGCGGTGCCCGTCTCCGATTTACAAGTGCAAAGGTACAACATCTGGAAATGTCCCTTCCGCTTTTTTCCGCTTTTTTCCGCTTTTCGTCTCGTTTGCGAGTGCAGAATTAAGGCGAAAAACTTGCATATCTCGCTGAAAATTAGTAACTTTGTAATTGATAAAAAAACTTGCAGATTTATGAAAACAAAGAGAGAGATTGCAACGCTATATTTCCCCAATATTGCCGAGAAGTCGGCATCCGAGAAACTTACCTCATGGATAAACAACTGCAAACCGCTGGTCAGAAAATTATCCAAAACAGGCTACAGAAGTAGGACACACACACTCACCGAGAAGCAAATATCCATGATTTACGACTACTTAGGCGAGCCCTGAGAGCCGAAAGGTTACATATATTTTTCTATTTTTATTTATTGATATTTTATTCCAAAGCGCAAATCATCAATTTATTAACAAATAAAATCCAAGCCAGAAAATCCGTCCGCAAATACGCGATTCTCGCTGATTTTGCAATGCTTTGGCTGTCAGAGCATTGCAAAAGAGCAAGAAAAAAGACGGTCTTTTTTCGCCCGAAACGCACGGAAAAGTGCCCGAAATGCATTGATATTGAGGGGTGAAAGCATTGATATTGAGGGGCAATAACTTAGTTATTGCAGTGTGATAACTTAGTTATCGCGCGCGCGCCAGTCATATTCCACGTTTTTCCCTCTTTTTCTTCCTCCGAAAGCACTGCGTTAACATATTTTCAAGTTGTCGACACGGAGGAAATTTTTCTTTGCTTTAACGGTTGTGAAAAAGTGTTCCCTTAGATACTTAGATAATTAGATAATTAAAAACACACCCTACACCACTCTTGTTTTCTTAATAATAATATATATATAATATATATATATTATTATTAGAACAAAGATAGACAGAGGGGGGTGTAAAAAAATATCTAAGTATCTAAGAATCTAAGTTATTCTACTATTTTCTTGCACAATTCGACTATTTTTATTACCTTTGCAATACAATAAGAACAACAACCTAAAACATACATCCCCTCTAATTTATAAAGTTATGAATATCAAGCATTTACAGGGGGGGCTACCGACTTCTGCTTCCTCCGTCAATGTAATGTATGACACACTTAGCCTTCTCATCACCCTTTTAGTGACTCCGGTGCGTAAGAGCGAAATATTATAACCATCCCAGGCTCTATGAGGATGCTGATTAAGCATTGACGGACAAGGCTACTGATTGCAACCTCATTCGTCAATACAATTTGTGACACCTCGTCTCGTGTCTTTAAAAACATTACCATTTAGATTCCGACGCCAAGTCTGACGTTAGAGAATCCTGACATGCCTGAGGCTTAGTATTTAGCCTTTTCCTCTTGTTTTGGTTGTTTCTTGTAACTGAACATCCGCGCCACAAATGATACAATAGCGAATTTTGCCTTTTTTAGGCGATTCTGACGACTTTTACGTGTTAACTCAAGGAAATCTTATCCGTAAAATTACAACGGCTCAGAGATTGTTTTTGAAGGGGCAAACATTTACTACATTGACAAGGGAACAACTTTGTTGTTTGTCAAGCCAAATAAGCCAAAGTCATCACACCAACAGCATTTACCGTTCGACGTCAGTTCTGCAATCACCAACCATGGAAATCTTCTACTTGTAATACTCCTTCTTTCCTGCCGCAAGAGTATTCTTCATAAGAGAGCAGATGGTCATCGGACCTACTCCGCCAGGTACCGGAGTGATATAAGAGCAAAGCGGTGCTACTTCATCAAACTTCACATCGCCATTGAGACGGAAACCGCTCTTGCGAGTAGGGTCAGGAACACGAGTGGTGCCGACGTCGATAATCACAGCACCCTTCTTCACCATGTCAGCGGTAACGAAATCGGGACGTCCTATTGCAGCGATGATAATATCGGCCTCTTGGCATTCCTTTTTCAAGTCCTTGGAACGTGAATGGCAAACAGTCACAGTGGAATCACCATACTGCTTCTGCATCATCAGTTGAGCCATTGGCTTGCCTACGATGTTTGAACGTCCGAGCACAACGCATTTCTTGCCAGAAGTCTCTATATTGTAACGTCGAAGAAGGGTTATGATGCCGAGAGGAGTTGCAGAGATAAAGCAAGGCAATCCTATAGCCATACGTCCTACGTTGACTGGATGGAAGCCGTCCACGTCCTTACGGTAATCTATAGCTTCGATGACTTTTTGCTCATCGATATGCTTAGGCAAAGGAAGCTGCACGATAAATCCATCTATGTCAGGGTCGTTGTTGAATTTCTCTACACAGTTGAGAAGTTCTTCCTCTGTAACATCAGCTTCATAGCGCACCAATGTGGATTTAAAACCACAAGCTTCACAAGCGAGCACTTTATTTTTGACATAGGTCTCTGAGCCTCCATCATGCCCCACGAGAATGGCTGCGAGGTGAGGCTGTTTGCCTCCGTTTGCCATAATGTTTTTCACTTCTTCGGCAATCTCAGCCTTAATGGCTGTTGCTGTCGCTTTTCCGTCGATAAGTTGATATTCCATAGTATATTTGGTGGTTTTGCCATTTGTTATCCAACGGTAGAATCCGTTGGCACTGTGGCGGGTTTGTGGTTTTGTTGTTTTGTGATTTTGTTGTCTGGTTGTTTGTAAATTTAACAAAATAACAAAACAACCAAACCACAAAACAACATTTTTTTAAAAACACGTGTAAAGATTACATCTTAGGCATACCGCCACGCATAGCCTTCATAGCGTTCGCCATCTGCGCCATCTTGCTTGAGCCCATACCGCTGACCATCTTCATCATTTTTCGTGTCTGATCAAACTGCTTGATGAGCTTGTTGACTTCCTGAATATCAGTGCCAGAACCCTTTGCGATACGCATACGGCGAGACTGATTGAGGATTTCAGGATGCTGACGCTCCTTTGGAGTCATAGAGTAGATGATAGCCTCAATATTCTTGAAAGGTTCGTCGCTGATTTCCACGTCCTTGATAGCTTTTCCTACGCCAGGGATCATGGCTGCAAGATCCTTGATGTTACCCATCTTCTTGATCTGCTGAATCTGACCAAGGAAGTCATTGAAATCAAACTGATTTTTCTTGATTTTCTTTTCCAGGCGTTTTGCCTCTTCCATGTCAAACTGCTCCTGGGCGCGCTCTACGAGGGAGACAACATCACCCATGCCGAGGATTCGGTCAGCCATACGTTCAGGATGGAATACGTCGAGTGCTTCCATCTTCTCGCCTGTACCGATGAATTTGATAGGTTTTGTAACAACGGAACGGATACTGAGAGCGGCACCACCACGTGAGTCGCCATCGAGCTTTGTAAGGATTACGCCGTCAATCTCGAGTCGCTCATTGAACACCTTTGCTGTGTTTACCGCATCCTGACCAGTCATTGCATCAACTACGAGGAGAGTCTCGTCAGGGCTGACAGCCTTCTTGATTTGCTCAATCTGGAGCATCAGTTCTTCGTCAATACTCTGACGTCCCGCAGTATCGACGATTACTGTGTCGTATCCCTTAGCTTTAGCTTCCTGGATAGCATTCTTCGCCACAGCGATAGGATCCTTAGCACCTTCTTCGAGATAGATAGGCACATCGACTTGCTCTGCCAACACTCTCAACTGCTCCATAGCAGCGGGACGGAAAGTATCACAGGCAGCGAGCAGAGGCTTGCGGTTTTTCTTTGTCTTGAGCATCAAGGCAAGTTTGCCTGACATAGTAGTCTTACCCGCACCATTGAGACCAGCCATAAGGATAATGGCAGGACGCTGCTGAAGGTTGAGATCGGTTGCTTCGCCGCCCATGAGTTCTGCAAGTTCATCATGCACCAGTTTCACCATCAGCTGTCCAGGCTTGATGGCAGTAAGCACATTCATGCCCAGTGCTTTCTTCTTCACCTGGTCGGTGAAAGTCTTTGCCACTTTATAGTTGACGTCGGCATCGAGAAGAGCGCGACGAACGTCTTTGAGAGTCTCGGCTACGTTGATTTCGGTGATTTTGCCTTCACCTTTCAGAATTTTAAACGAGCGTTCGAGTCTGTCACTAAGATTTTCAAACATTTGTTTTCTTTAGATTTATTGTATTATTATTTTGATTCTTCATTATCCGAAATGCACTTTCACTTGTCTTCGTTTTTGCTGACGCAGAACAAAGCTACCTTGTGCATTTATATAATTAAGGTACAAAATTAGTAAAAAATAAGTAAAATAACGAACTG
This sequence comes from uncultured Prevotella sp., assembly GCA_900548195.1. Classification (GTDB taxonomy): domain Bacteria; phylum Bacteroidota; class Bacteroidia; order Bacteroidales; family Bacteroidaceae; genus Prevotella. Next base: position 7,765 of record URJQ01000091.1, on the reverse strand, counting down.
TAACACTTGCTTTTAATATTTATTTAGAAAAAGGCATGTTTCTGATATAATAGTTTCTAAAAAAAGATGCTTATTATTCTAAAATAGAAAGTTTTTTTGTACCTTTGCACGGAATTTTACTTATAAAAGAAAATATAAATCAAACATATCAATGGAATTAGCAAGTAAATACGCTCCACAGGACGTGGAAGCAAAATGGTATCAATACTGGATGGACAACAAATTGTTCAGCAGTAAACCAGATGGACGTGAACCATATACTATAGTAATCCCTCCACCAAATGTGACAGGTGTGCTCCACATGGGTCACATGCTCAACAACACCATCCAGGACATTCTTGTGCGCAAGGCTCGTCTTGACGGAAAGAATGCCTGCTGGGTGCCAGGCACCGACCACGCTTCTATCGCTACAGAGGCAAAAGTGGTCAACAAGCTTGCACAGCAGGGCATCAAGAAGCGCGACCTTACTCGTGAGCAGTTCCTCAAGCACGCCTGGGAATGGACCGAAGAGCATGGAGGCATTATCCTCAAGCAGCTCCGCAAGCTCGGTGCCTCTTGCGATTGGGACCGTACCGCTTTCACTATGGACGAGAAGCGCTCTGAGTCTGTGCTCAAGGTGTTTGTAGATCTCTATGACAAGGGACTGATTTATCGCGGACTCCGCATGGTAAACTGGGACCCTAAGGCTCAGACAGTACTCTCTACTGAGGAGGTAATCTATCGTGAGGAGAAGTCAAAGCTTTATCATCTCAAGTATTACGTGGCAGACGCAGATGTCAACCCTGTGGTTTTGACAGGCGAAGAAGGCGAAGTGTTCCATAAGGATGACAAGGGCTACTATGCCATCGTCGCTACTACTCGCCCTGAGACCATTATGGGCGATACAGCAATGTGTATCAACCCTAAAGATCCAAAGAATCATTGGCTCCGCGGTCATAAGGTCATCGTGCCTCTGGTTGGTCGCGTAATACCTGTCATCGAAGACCGATATGTAGATATCGAGTTTGGTACTGGTTGTCTGAAAGTCACTCCAGCCCATGATGCTAACGACTATATGCTCGGCAAGACTCATAACCTGGAGACTATAGACATCTTCAATCCTGACGCTACAATCAGCGACACCGCTACAATGTACGTTGGCATGGACCGCATGGAATGCCGCTCACAGATAGCTATCGATCTCGAAAAGGCTGGTCTGATGGATCACATAGAGGATTATGATAATAAGGTGGGCTACTCTGAGCGTAATCAGGACACAGCAGTAGAGCCACGTCTCTGCAAGCAGTGGTTCCTCTCCATGCAGCACATGGCAGACATCGCTCTTCCACCTGTACTCAATGGCGAACTGAAGTTCTATCCTAACAAATACGTCTCTACATACAAGAACTGGCTTGAGAATATTCAGGACTGGTGTATCTCTCGCCAGTTGTGGTGGGGACACCGCATTCCTGCTTATTTCCTTCCAGAGACAGCAGATGGAGAAGAGCGCTTCGTAGTAGCTCTCACTGTGGAAGATGCTCTCGCAAAGGCAAAAGCCATCGACCCTTCCATCACCATGGAACAGCTCCATCGTGACGAGGACGCCCTCGACACATGGTTCTCATCATGGTTGTGGCCAATCTCATTGTTTGATGGAATCAACAATCCTGGCAATGAAGAGATAAAGTATTACTACCCTACTTCCGACCTCGTAACAGGTCCAGACATCATCTTCTTCTGGGTGGCACGTATGATTATGGCAGGATGCGAATACATGAAGGAAATCCCTTTCCGCAATGTATATTTCACTGGTATAGTGCGTGATAAGCTCGGACGCAAGATGAGTAAGTCACTCGGTAACTCTCCTGACCCACTTGACCTTATTGCCAAGTATGGTGCAGACGGAGTGCGCATGGGTATGATGCTTTCTGCACCAGCAGGTAATGATATTCTCTTCGACGAATCTCTCTGTCAGCAGGGTATGGGATTCTGCAACAAGATATGGAACGCCTTCCGCCTTGTTAACGGATGGGAGACTGCAGAAATTGAGCAACCTAAGGCAAGCAAGATAGCCATCGACTGGTTTGAGGCGAAGATGAAAGCCGCTTATGCAGAAATCAATGATCTCTACAGCAAATACCGCCTCAACGAAGCGCTGATGACTGCGTTCAAGCTCTTCACTGACGAATTCTCAGGCTGGTATCTTGAGATGATTAAGCCTGGCTATCAGAAACCTATCGATAAGCAGACTTACGATGCTACGCTCCGATTCTTCGATTATCTCATGCGTATCATCCACCCGTTCATGCCATTCATCACTGAAGAAATCTGGCAGCATATCTATGAGCGCAAGGATGGCGAGAGCATCATGGTGAGTACTGTAAAGTTCGACGAACTCACACCTGCCGAAGAGACTCTCATCAATGACATCGAGACAGTGAAGAACATCGTGGCTGGAGTACGCACAGTGCGTAATCAGAAGAATATCGCTCCAAAGGAAGTACTTGAACTTAAAGCTGTCGGCGCTAATACGTTCGAGGCTTACGATAGCGTAGTCTGCAAGATGGCTAACCTCGAAAGCATCGAAGTGGTAGCTGAGAAGAGCGCTGATGCAAGTGCATTCATGGTGGGCACATCAGAGTATGCTGTGCCATTGGGCAACCTTATCGATGTGGATGCTGAAATAGATAAACTCGAAGCTCAGTTGAAGCACCTCCAAGGCTTCCTTGTTGGTGTACGTAAGAAGCTTGGCAACGAGCGCTTCGTGCAGAATGCGAAACCTGAGGTCGTTGCTTTGGAACGCAAGAAGGAGCAGGACTCTCTCGACAAGATTGCCGCTATAGAGGCTTCTCTTGCTGAATTGCGCAAATAATCGGCAAATCATCATACATTGAGAGAAACGGATTGTATCATTGATATTGTATCTGCTGACGGTGCAGTCCGTTTCTTCAGACGTGTGAGTTTCAACAGCCCACGAACCAAATAGATCATTCACGGTGGCATTGCTTCATAGTCCACCATATTATTATTGATCATCTGCTTATGAAAATAGAAACGATTTATTCCGTAAGGGGCAAGATGGATTGCATCCGCAAAGGAATAGGATACATAATACATCGTCCATGGCTCACCACGAAAGTGATGGGTCCATGGGCGTTGCTCTTTGCTTGTGTTTACGTCATTTATGAATGGCGTAAGGCCGGAGCTTCTGTCAAGACATTGGTAACAGGAGGTCTTGATATGCAGAATGCCTTGACTGTGTTCTTACTTTGGATGCTTTCATGTATTTTATATCAGTTGTTTACATCCCGTCTCTTTATCTTTTTCCGCAGGACTCAGGCAGCTGTGGAACGCAAAGAGATAGAAGACAGAATCAATGAAGGTGAAGACGTTGAGGCTAAAGAGATTATCACTCTTACGCTAAAGGAACGCATTATCGAACTCATAGCCATTGCTCTCATTACTCTTCCCTACTACATTTGGGTTTACATACTTGTTTGCCCGTTTGTGGGAGTACGTGAAGGCCTGTACAATCTAATCGTTTCGCAGCCATCTATGACTCGACAGGGATTAGTTTCTCTGGGCATTATCATTGCATTCTTTGCCATTGCATTCTTTGCCACAATGCTGATTTATCCATTGTATCATTCTGCAATGACAGTGAAGAATAAGCGAATAGCGCAAAGAAAGGCCTCTTTCAAAAGCAATCTGAAGATAGGTTTCCGTCATAAGGGAAAGATTTTCACAGTCACACTCCTTTCTGAATTCATCACTATATTGCTCTGCATCTTCCCGAGCATTCCAATGGTGGTCTGTGAGAATGCGTTCACAGACAGCATTACGTCTATATTGATACATAATGACGAGGCTTTCATCCCAACTTCAGGAATGTGGCTGATGTTCATCGTGTGCAGCATTACTTTTGCTATTGTTACGCTCATCAGTATAATTCCAAATATTTCCTTGCTCTATCTCTATGGCTCTATCACAGAACATGAGAAACCGAAGGAAAACAAAGCACAATAACACAAACACTTATAATATGAAAAAGGTATTGTTCATCGACCGTGATGGCACACTGATACGTGAGCCTGCGGACGAGCAGATAGACTCATTTGAGAAACTCGTATTCGTAGAAGGCGTATTCAGAAATCTTAGTTTTATACGTAAGAATCTCGATTTCGAATTTGCAATGGTCAGCAATCAGGATGGACTTGGCACAGATTCTTTCCCGGAAGACACATTCTGGCCTGTTCATAACTTTATTCTTCAGACATTGAAAGGCGAAGGTATAGAATTTGACAAACAGTTTATAGACCGCCATTTTCCTGAAGACAACCATCCTTGCCGCAAACCTGGCACAGGAATGCTGACAGAGTATATCGACAATCCCGAGTACGACCTCGCTGGCTCGTATGTGATAGGTGATCGTGAGAGCGATGCCCAGTTGGCACAAAACCTTGGCTGTAAGGCTCTGATAATAGGACGTGACGGCATTACATGGGACAAAATAGCTGAAATACTATTTGCAGGAGAACGTACTGCAGAAATCAGTCGCACTACACATGAGACGGACATTACCGTGAGATTAAACCTTGACGGAACAGGAAAATGCGACATCAAGACTGGACTCGGATTCTTCGACCACATGCTTGAGCAGATAGGTCGTCATGGAATGATGGACCTCTATGTGCGCTGTAATGGCGACCTCTATGTGGATGAGCATCATTCCATCGAAGATACAGGCATAGTGCTGGGCGAATGTATTCTCAAGGCTCTTGGCGACAAGCGAGGAATAGAGCGTTACGGCTATACTCTGCCTATGGACGACTGCCTTTGCCAGGTGGCTCTTGATTTCGGTGGACGCCCTTGGCTCGTATGGGACGCAGACTTCCATCGTGAGAAAATCGGAGAGATGCCTACCGAAATGTTCTTCCATTTCTTCAAAAGTGTCAGCGATGCTTCCAAAATGAATCTCAATATCAAGGCAGAAGGAACTAACGAGCACCATAAGATAGAAGGTATATTCAAGGCATTCGCTCGTGCTATCAGAATGGCAGTGAAGCGTGATATCTACCACTTTCAGTTGCCTTCCACCAAAGGCGCTCTTTAGAAAAAAGACCTTATTTACTGCTGAAAAGACCATTTGAAAAGCATTTAACCAAAATATTATAAAAATATTTCGTTGAAGGCAAGGTCTTTTCATTCCTTTTTATTACCTTTGCAAAAATTTAGTCTTGTCGGTGAATAAAGACTGATTTTCAACTACCTGACTTAACCAACAAAGTAAATACTTAACATAACTAACAAAATGACAAAACTACCTTCATTAAACAAGCGCACTGCACCTAAGAGTGTAATGCCTGAAAGAATTGTCCAGTTTGGCGAAGGAAACTTCCTTCGCGCTTTCGTTGACTGGATTGTATGGAACATGGACGCTAAGACCAATTTCAATGGCTCTGTAGTCGTAGTTCAGCCTATCGACAAGGGTATGGTTTCTTGGCTCAATGGTCAGGACTGTCTCTACCACGTTAATCTTCAGGGTCGTCTCAATGGTGAACCTGTAAATCAGCTCGACCGTATCGATGTTATCTCACGCGCTATCGACCCTTACTCTCAGCATTATGCTTATCAGGCTCTCGCAGAACAGCCAGAGATTCGTTTCGTAATCTCAAACACTACTGAGGCTGGTATCGCTTTCGACCCTTCATGCAAGCTCTCTGATGCTCCTGCTACTTCTTACCCTGGTAAACTCACACAGTTCCTATGGAACCGTTTCAACGCATTCGACGGTGATCCTACTAAGGGTCTTATCATCATGCCTTGTGAGCTCATCTTCCTCAATGGACATCACCTCAAGGACTGCATCCGCAAGTATATCGAACTTTGGACTCCTGACTTTGGCGAAAAGGCACAGGCTTTCTCTGAGTGGTTTGAGAAGTACAACTATGTATGCGCTACTCTCGTTGACCGCATCGTACCTGGCTTCCCACGTAAGGATATCGCAAAAATCCAGAATAAGATCGGTTATAAGGACAATCTCGTCGTACAGGCTGAAATCTTCCACCTCTGGGTAATCGAGAAGGCAGAAAATATGACTTGTGAAGAACTGCGTAAGGAATTCCCTGCTGATCAGGCTGGTCTCCACGTTCTCATCGCTGAGTCTGAGGCTCCATACCACGAGCGTAAGGTAACTCTCCTCAATGGTCCTCACACTGTTCTCTCTCCTGTGGCTTATCTCTCTGGCATCAATATCGTGCGCGATGCTCTCCACGATCCTGTTGTTGGACCTTACATCAAGAAGGTACAGTACGATGAACTCATGCAGACTCTCAACCTCCCTATGGAAGAGCTCCAGAAGTTTGCTGCTGACGTGCTCGAGCGCTTCGACAATCCATACGTTGACCATCAGGTTACTTCTATCATGCTCAACTCATTCCCTAAGTTCCAGGCTCGCGATCTGCCAGGAGTAAAGGTTTACCTTGAGCGTAAGGGAGAACTTCCTAAGGGTCTTGTACTTGGACTCGCTGCAATCATCACTTACTATAAGGGTGGTACACGTGCTGACGGTGCTCCTATACAGCCTAATGACGATCAGAAGATTATGGATCTCCTCACACAGCTTTGGGCAACTGGCGATACACGCAAGGTTGCTGAGGGAGTTCTCGCTGCTGATTGGATTTGGGGTGAGCACGGCGATCTCAACACAATCCCTGGACTTACAGATATGGTAGAGGGCTTCCTCAACGATATCGCTTCTAAGGGCATGATTGAGACTGTGAAGTCAATCCTTTAATCGTATTGTGGTTCTTTATAGAGCCACCCTAATATTCTTTCGGTGTTTAGATTTTGATTGCCGACAGATTTTTAAAGATATGCAAAACTACAATGATAATGCTGAATTGTTAAGGCAGTTGGCATTTAAGTATGAAAATAAAGAGTTCCTTGTCGGAGATCCCAGTTGGTTCATGCACCAAGTGGAGAGTTCTTACGACAAGGAACTCCTTGCTTTTATTGCTTCTTCTCTAAGTTATGGCAGCCGTAAACAGTTTCTGCCAAAGATTCAGTATATCCTTGATAGTGCTGATGGAAAAATAAGTCAATGGCTTGTAAGTCATGATTTCGAGCGTTCCATTCCGCCTACATCGCAATGCTTCTATCGACTCTACACTTGTGACATGATGAATCATTTTCTTCATGCTTTGGCTGATATGGTGTCGGAATACGGCAGTATGCGTGGATTAGTAGAATCTGTAGGTTCGCAAAGGGCGATTGACATTATAAAGGCAATTACCAAATGGTTTGCTGATCATAATAGCACAGGTGTCATTCCGAAAGATGCCACATCTTCATGTAAGCGTATCTGTATGTTTTTGCGCTGGATGGTAAGAACCGACTCTCCTGTTGACCTTGGTCTTTGGAGCGACTTAATCGACCGCCGCACGCTTATCATGCCACTTGACACACACGTCTTGCAGGAAGCCATGCGTCTCGGTCTTATTTCTTCCAAGACGGCTTCTATGTCATCGGCTCGACGTCTCACAGACCGAATGCTTGAGATTTGGAATGATGATCCACTCAAAGGAGATTTCGCCCTCTTCGGACTTGGTGTGGACGAGAATACAGGGTGAAACATACAAGAAAACAAAGCAGCCCCATTGTTTCCGTCCTATTATAATCCGCCTCACAAACGGACAATACCAAGCGTCCGCCACTGTGCCTACCGCATTTATAATTCCAAGTGCCCGCCACTGTGCCAACGGCTTTTACCGTTGGACACCAACAA